>NZ_JBHXEN010000057.1:0-54787 GCF_042724695.1 Streptomyces sp. NPDC127068
CAACAGCGCACCCGCACAGGAACGACGCACCCGCAGGGAAGCGCACCGAAGGGGCGCGGGGAACTGCGCGAGCAAGCACAACGCACCCGCACAGGAACGCCGCACCCGCCCAGGGGCGCGGGGAACTGCGCAAAGCAACAGCGCACCCGCACAGGAACGACGCACCCGCAGGGAAGCGCACCGAAGGGGCGCGGGGAACTGCGCGAGCAAGCACAACGCACCCGCACAGGGACAACGCACCCCGCAGGGAAGCGCACCGAGCAGCGGAGCCGTGGAGCGAAACGGGATCAAATGGACGCTACTCGCGAGTCCGTGCCCGGATTCTGGACGGAGACTTCCGCTCATCGAACCGGCTCGCTAGTGTCCCCGCAACGCACACGCCCCGTGGCAGCGCCGCCGCGGAGCGCAGCCGGTGTGCCGTGGGCTACGCCCGTGGGCCCCGGGTCGCCTTGGCTGCCGGCAGCCTCCGCCACGCATCGCCCAGGGACGGGTGACGCTCGTCCGCGGAGGAGGCCGCGACCCCTCATCACCGAAGGAGTGGGCGTCGTGACCGCGGAGACTTCTCAGACGCTCGACCGAGGACTGCGTGTCCTCAAACTGCTCGCCGACACCGACCACGGGCTGACCGTGACGGAGCTGTCCACCAAGCTCGGTGTGAACCGTACCGTCGTGTACCGACTGCTCGCCACGTTGGAGCAGCACGCGCTGGTCCGCCGCGACCTCGGCGGTCGCGCCAGGGTCGGCCTCGGCGTGCTCCGGCTGGGCCGCCAGGTGCACCCCCTCGTACGGGAGGCCGCGCTACCCGCCCTGCGCGCGCTCGCCGAGGACATAGGCGCCACCGCCCATCTGACCCTGGTCGACGGCTCGGAGGCCCTGGCCGTCGCGGTGGTCGAACCCACCTGGACCGACTACCACGTCGCCTACCGCACCGGGTTCCGGCACCCGCTGGACCGGGGGGCCGCGGGTCGCGCCATCCTCGCCGCCCGGCAGGGCCTCCTCGACCACCCCGGTTACGCCCTCACGCACGGCGAACTCGAAGCCGGGGCCAGCGGCGCCGCGGCGCCCCTGCTCGGGGTGACCGGAGTCGAGGGCAGCGTCGGGGTCGTCATGCTGTCCGACTCGGTGCCGGAGCGGGTGGGGCCACGCGTGGTGGACGCGGCCCGCGAGGTCGCCGACGCCCTGCGCTGAGCGCGACCCGGGACACCGGCGGGAGCGCCCGGTGCCCGTAAGGTTGCAGGGTGCTCTCACGCCTCACACGCCTCCAGGCCATCGTTCTCTGCGCGGTTCCGATCGTCGCCCTGGTGGCCACCGCGGTCTTCGCACCCCTCCCGTTCGTCATCGCCCAACCGGGTCTGACGGCGGACGTCCTCGGCAAGAACGACGGCACTGCCGTGATCACGATCGAGGGTGCTCCGGTGCGGAAGACCTCGGGGCAGTTGCGGATGACGACCATCGAGGTGACGGGCCCGGGTACCGACGTCCAGTTCGGCACCGTCTGGGACAGCTGGTTCCGCGAGGACCGGGCCGTGATGCCGCACGATGCGGTCTACCCGTCCGGGGACTCCACCGAGGAGATCGAGCAGCACAACACCCGCGAGATGGCGAAGTCCCAGGACACCGCGGCGGAGGCCGCCCTGAACTACCTGGGCGGCGACTTCGACGACGTGCGGGTCTCGCTGCGGCTGGCCGACGTGGGGGGCCCGAGTGCGGGCCTCTTCTTCGCCCTCGGTGTGATCGACAAGCTCCAGGGCGACGGTGGCGGCGGCGACCTCACGGGCGGCCGGACGATCGCCGGCACCGGCACGATCACCCCGGACGGCGAGGTCGGACCCGTCGGCGGGGTCTCCCTGAAGACCCGGGCGGCCCGGCGCGACGGTGCCACGGTCTTCCTGGTGCCGAAGGCGGAGTGCGGGGACGCCCGCACCGACCTTCCGAAGGGGCTGCGGCTGGTCCCGGTCACCGACCTCAAGGGCGCGGTGAACTCCCTGAAGGCGTTGGAGAAGGGCGACAAGGTTCCCAGCTGCTGAACCGGCGCCACGGGACGAACGGGGCCGGAGGGTCAGAGGCCGTGATCGAGTCGTCGGGGCGTGGTGGCGAGCCGCAGCCCCCACTCGACCAGGGTCCAGCCCAGTCGGGCCCGCAGGTCGAGGCGCGGACCGGTGCGCGGACCGGTGCGTGACCGGGGCGCGGCCCGTACGCGTGGACCCGCCTCCCGCCGCAGTTCGACGGCGCGCTGACGGTGCATCATCAGATGGACGTCGGGATGCATGACGTTCTCCCTCCGGGTGCGGAGATCGGAAGCGGGGACGGGTGCGGACTCAGGCGTCCTGCTGGGGGAAGGCGTGCAGGTGCACCCGGACCCGGGCGGCGGCCCCGGTGCCGTCCTCTTCCACCGAGTCCTGGTAGCTGTTGACGAGTTCGTGCATCCGCCGGGACAGTTCACGGGTCTGGCCGGGCGTCAGTCGCAACGTGAAGTTGCTGAGGTCGGTCGATTCTGACCATTCCTGCGCCCATTCGTACCGGGTGGCGATCGCGGTCGACACCTCGCGGGCGTGACTGTGGGCGATCTCGTGCAGGAACACGTCGACCGCGCCCCGGGTCTCCGGATCGGCGTCGCGCATCAGACCGCTCCCGAATTCGGTGCCCTCGTGCACGGCCCGCCACCAGCGCTCGCGTCCCTTGCCCTGCTCGGGGGCGTCCTCGACGAAGCCGTACGCGGCGAGCTGGCGCAAGTGGTAGCTGGTGGCCCCGCTGGACTCGCCCAGCTTCGCGGCGAGTTGGGAGGCGGTCGCGGGCCCGCCGCGGCGCAGGGCGGTCAGCATCTCCATCCGCAGCGGGTGCGCGAGTCCGCGCAGCGCCCGGGCGTCCAGCTGGCGGATCTTGCCTTCGGCGCCCGCCGCCGCGGACTCCAGGGGTTCCACAGGTTCCATGCCCACAAAGATAACTATGCAAAGGACCTCTTGCAAAGAGAGCATTGCATAGAAGTCTTTGTAAGCTGGCTCACTCCTTCACGAACCCCTCGGCGACCAGCCAGTCCAGCGCCACCTCGTGGGGGTCGTCGCCGTCCACGTCCACCTTGGCGTTCAGCTCGCGGGCCACCGTGTTGTCGAGCCGGGCCGTGATCGGGTCGAGGACGTCCCGGATCGCCGGGTGCTTCTCCAGGGCCTTGGTGTTGATCTCCGGGGCGACGTTGTAGTTGGGGAAGAAGTGCTTGTCGTCGGTCATGACCACCAGGTCCATGGCCTTGATGCGGCCGTCCGTGGTGAACACCTCGCCGAAGGTGCAGGCGCCCTTGGCGGTCTGGGTGTAGATGATCCCGGTGTCCATCCGGATCACCCGGGACGGGGGGATGTCCATCCCGTACGACTTCTCCATCCCGACCAGCCCGTCGTCACGGGAAGCGAACTCGCTCTCCACGCACAGGGACACCGCCTTCGGGTCCGACCTCGACAGGGCCGCCACGTCCGACAGCGTCCGCGTCCGGTACTTCTCCTCGTTCGCCCGGTTGGTGGCCAGGGCGTACGTGTTGTTCAGCCGGGCGGGCGCCAACCAGGTGATGCCGTTGTCCAGGTCGGCGTCGCGCACCGCCCGCCACTGGGCGTCCGGGTCCGGGATGGGCGCCGAGTTGCCCTGGTAGGTGATCCAGGCGGTGCCGGTGTACTCGTACATCCCGTCCGCTTCGCCCGACTTGACGGCCTCGCGGGCGCCGATCGAGCCCTGGATGCCGGTCCGGTCCAAGACCTCAGCGCCGGCCGCCTCGAAGGCGATGCCCATCATCGCGCCCAGGATCAGCTGTTCGGTGAACTCCTTCGACGTCACCGTGAGCTGCGCGCCCTTCAGCGGCAGCCCCTGCCCGATCGACCCCGGGTGCACGTCGTCCACCATCGGCGACCCGCTGGTCAGCCCGCACCCCGCCAGCAGCGCCCCGCCAGTCAGCGCCACCACCGCCCCGCGTACCCGTACCCGTACCCGTGCCCCGTACCGGGTGGCGCGGCTCACGTCCCCACCTCCAACCCCCGCGGGCGGAGCAGCAGTTCGGCGATCGACGCCAGCCAGTCCACGAACAGGGCGAGGGACACCGTCAGCACCGAGCCGAGCACCAGGACCGGCATCCGCTGGTTGGTGATCCCGGCGGTGATCAGATCGCCGAGGCCCCCGCCGCCGCCGAAGGTCGCCAGGGTCGCGGTGCCGACGTTGAGCACCAGCGCGGTGCGCACGCCCGCGAGGATCAGCGGGACGGCGAGCGGCAGTTCCACCCGGCGCAACACCCCGACCGAGGACATCCCGATGCCGCGGGCCGCTTCCAACAGCGTCGGGTCGTTGGCCCGTAGCCCGGCGATCGTGTTGGACAGCACCGGCAGCAGCGCGTAGGCGATGATGCCGACCAGGGCGGTGCGCGCCCCGATGCCGAGCCAGATCACCAGCAGGGCCAGCAGCCCGATCGCCGGAGTCGCCTGCCCCACGTTGGCCAGGGCGATCGCGAACGGTGCCGCCGGGCGCAGCAGCCGCCGGGTCAGCAGGATGCCGAGCGGGATCGCGATGATCAGTACGAAGAACGTGGAGATCGCCGTCAGTTGGATGTGCTCCCACAGGCGCAGCCGCACCACGTCCCCGGCGAGGGCGTTGCGGCTGACCGAGTCCAGGCTGGCCTGCTGGAACCACAGCCAGGTCGCGAGCAGCACGATCGCGATCACCGACGGCAGGACCACCAGTTTGCGCCAGGTGACCCGGGCGGGCACCCGGGAGTTGGCGGTCGACGGCCGGGCCGCCTCGGGGGCCTCGCCGGTGTCCTGGAAGCCGACGCCCTTGACCTCGTGGGAGCCCGGGGGCCCGTTCACGGCGCCCGCTTCCCGTCCGAGGCGCCCTCCTGCTCGGCGCGGGTGCGGTCGGCGTGCTGGGCGAGCAGTTCGTGCTGGTGCTCCAGCGCTTCCAGCCGGTCGGCCTCCAGGAGTTCGTGCACCGAGTTCATCAGCGTCTCCATGTCGACCACCCCGGTGTACTCGCCGCGCCGCCCGGTGACCGCGACCCGGCCCGCGTTGTCGGTGAGCACGGCCTCCAGGGCGTCCCGCAGCGTGGCGTCCCGGGTCACCGTGTCGTGCACCAGGGTGCCGGCCCGGGCCAGCGAGCCGCGGGCCCGCATCAGGTCGCCGCGCCGGAGCCACTTGTAGGGGCGGCCCCGCTTGTCGAGGAGCAGGATCTCGTTGGTGCCGACGGTCTTCAGCAGGTCGAAGATGCGTTGCAGCGGGTCGTCCACGGTGACGGTCGGGTAGTCGCGGATCTCCACGTCCCGCACCCGGGTGAGGTTGAGCCGTTTGAGGGCCGCGCCCGCGCCGACGAACCCGGAGACGAAGTCGTCGGCCGGATTGGTGAGGATGGCCTCCGGGGTGTCGAACTGGGCGATCTGGGACCGTTCCCGCAGCACCACGATCCGGTCGCCCAGCTTGATCGCCTCGTCGAAGTCGTGGGTGACGAAGACGATCGTCTTGCGCAGTTCCTGTTGGAGGCGGATCAGCTCGTCCTGGAGGTGGTCGCGGGTGATCGGGTCGACCGCGCCGAACGGTTCGTCCATCAGCAGGACCGGCGGGTCGGCGGCGAGGGCCCGGGCCACCCCCACGCGTTGCTGCTGACCGCCGGAGAGTTGGCGCGGGTAGCGGTCGCGGAACTCGCCGGGGTCCAGCCCGACGAGGTCCAGCATCTCCTCGACCCGGTCCCGGGTCCGGGACTTCGTCCAGCCGGTCATGCGGGGGACCAGGGCGATGTTCTGGGCGACGGTCATGTGCGGGAACAGCCCCGAGGACTGGATCGCGTACCCGATCTTGCGGCGCAGCCGGACCGGGTCCATGTCGGTGACGTCCTCGCCGGCGATCCTGATCCGACCGCCGGTCGGCTCGATCAGCCGGTTGATCATCTTCAGCAGGGTGGTCTTCCCGCCGCCGGACGGGCCGACGAAGATGACCGTCTCGCCCGCCTTGATCTCCAGGGACACGTCGTCGACGGCGGGCGCCTCGCTGCCCGGGTACCGCTTGCTCAGGTTCTCCAACTCGATGGCCGCCCCGGTGGTCGCCCGGACGACGGGCCCGTCCCCCTCCGGCGGCGCTGCGGCGGGCTCAGACACGAATCCCCCTCGGAATGGTCAGCCGCCCGAGCAGGACGTACGCGGTGTCGAACAACAGGGCGAGCACGACGATCCCGAGGGTGCCGGCGAGCACCTGGTTCAGTGCGTTCTTGCTGCCCAGCGAGGCGATCCCGCGGAAGATCTCGTTGCCGAGACCCGGGCCCGAGGCGTACGCGGCGATCGCGGCGATCCCCATCAGCATCTGGGTGGAGACCCGGATGCCGGTGAGGATCGGTGGCCAGGCCAGCGGGAGTTCGATCCGCAGCAACCGGGCGCCGCGCGACATGCCGATGCCCTTCGCCGCGTCCACCAGGGTGGCGTCCACCCCGCGCAGTCCCACGATCGCGTTCCGGACGATCGGCAGCAGCCCGTACAGGGTCAGCGCGATGACGGTCGGGGCGACGCCCAGGCCCACCAGCGGGATCAGCAGGCCGATCATCGCCAGCGAGGGAATGGTGAGCAGGGTCGCCGTCGTGGTGGTCGCGAGGTTGCCCGCCCACTCGCTGCGGTAGGTGAACACCCCGATCAGCACGCCGAGCACGGTGGCGACCACCATGCACTGGAAGACCGCCGAGGCGTGCTGGTACGCGTCCGCGAGCAACTGTTCGTGACGGTTGCCGAGATAGCTCCAGAAGTTCACGCCCGTCCCGCCCTCCTCGCCCGGCGCCGGGACCGCCGGGTGAGCGCGCCGGTGGGGTCAGTCGTCCTGCGACGCCTGCTCCACCAGCGGGATGATCCGCAGCGGTACGGGGTTCTCCATGACGATCGCCGTGGCGGCCCGGTCGATGCCATCAAAACCCACCACGCGGTCGATCACCCGCTGGAGATCGGCGTTCGAGCGGGCCACCAGCCGGCACAGCATGTCCCCGCTGCCGGTCGTCGTGTGCAGTTCCAGCACCTCCGGAACGGTCGCCAAGTGGGCCCGGACGTCGGCGCCTTGACCCTGTCGGATCTCCAGCGTGGCGAACGCCGTCACCGGGTAGCCGAGGGCCGCCGGATCGACCTGGGGACCGAACCCCCGGATGACTCCGTTCGACTGAAGCCGGTCCAACCTGGCCTGCACCGTGCCCCGGGCCACCCCGAGGCGGCGGGACATCTCCAGCACCCCGATCCGTGGCTCGCGGGCCAGCAGCACGATGAGCCGGCCGTCCAGATGATCGATCGCCATGGGGCCTCCCTCATGGTCATCATGTACAGAAAGACCCCCTGAACGGTCTTCTGCCTAGTCATAATGCCCACTAAAAACGCAAACTATTGCGCACCTTGTGGAAGGGCGGGAGCCTGCGGCTATGGCAGCTACTTCTGCGCACATGAATCCCGCCCCCACCACCGCGCGCGAGGCCGACCCCTTCCCGGTGAAGGGCATGGACGCGGTCGTCTTCGCCGTGGGCAACGCCAAACAGGCCGCCCACTACTACTCGACCGCGTTCGGCATGAAGCTCGTGGCCTACTCCGGCCCCGAGAACGGCAGCCGCGAGACCGCCTCCTACGTCCTGGAGAACGGCTCCGCGCGCTTCGTGTTCACCTCCGTGATCAAACCCGCCACCGAGTGGGGCCGTTTCCTCGCCGACCACGTCGCCGAACACGGTGACGGGGTCGTGGACCTCGCGATCGAGGTGCCCGACGCCCGCGCCGCCCACGCCTACGCGGTGCGGCACGGCGCCCGGAGCGTCACCGAGCCGTACGAGGTCCGGGACGGGAACGGCACCGTCGTCCTCGCCGCCGTCGCCACGTACGGCCGCACCCGGCACACCCTGGTCGAACGGCGCGGCTACGAGGGCCCCTACCTGCCCGGCTTCGTCGCCGCCGAGCCGATCGTGGCGCCGCCCGCGAAGCGGACCTTCCAGGCCATCGACCACTGCGTCGGCAACGTGGAACTCGGCCGGATGAACGAATGGGTCGCCTTCTACAACGAGGTCATGGGCTTCACCAACATGAAGGAGTTCGTCGGCGACGACATCGCCACCGAGTACTCCGCCCTCATGTCGAAGGTCGTCGCCGACGGCACGCTCAAGGTCAAGTTCCCGATCAACGAGCCCGCCATCGCGAAGAAGAAGTCGCAGATCGACGAGTACCTGGAGTTCTACGGGGGCGCCGGCGTCCAGCACATCGCCCTCGCCTCCAACGACATCGTCGAGACGGTGCGGACGATGCGGGCCGCGGGCGTCCAGTTCCTCGACACCCCCGACTCGTACTACGACACGTTGGGGGAGTGGGTCGGTGACACCCGGGTCCCCGTCGAGACGCTGCGCGAGCTGAAGATCCTCGCGGACCGGGACGAGGACGGGTACCTGCTCCAGATCTTCACCAAGCCGGTGCAGGACCGGCCGACGGTGTTCTTCGAGATCATCGAGCGGCACGGGTCCATGGGATTCGGCAAGGGCAACTTCAAGGCGCTGTTCGAGGCGATCGAACGCGAACAGGAAGCCCGCGGCAACCTGTGACGGTTCCCCCGTGAACCCCGTCCCCGTCCGCTGTCCCCGTGCGGGTGCGCGGTGGGTCGACCCCGTGCGTCCACCTGGGGGCGCGCTGTCCGGCCCCCGTGCGCTGATCCAGGTACGTCCGGCCCCAGGTTCGCCGTCCTGTGCCGTACGCAGCGGCTCTGCGCAGTTCCCCGCGCCCCTATCGGGTACGTCCGGCTCCGGGTTCGCTGTCCTGTGCCGTACGCGGCGGCTCTGCGCAGTTCCCCGCGCCCCTGATCGGGGCCTCTGGCGACGGCGCGTCGTCTCCTGCGGACCCCGATAGGGGCACACCGTACGGGACGGCGAACCCTCAGCTGATCGGACCCGGATAGGGGCGCGGGGAACTGCGCAAAACAACAGCGCACGTGCAGCTGATCGCACCCGCACGGGACAGCGGAGGCTCAGGGGGACGGAGAAGCCGACGGCGACGTCAGGGGTTGGGGCGGGCCGTCCACCTCAACGGGCCCACCCGAACCCAGCTCCCCGAGCGCACCCAGCGCAGCCCGAGCCCGAGGCGCAAAAAGCGGAGAGAACGAGGGATGCAACCGCACCGCATCCCCGAAGTGCCGCCGAGCCGCGCCCCCGCGCCCCAACTCCCGCTCGATCACCCCCCGGTGATAGGACACCATCGGCACCCGAGGCCCCTTCTCCTGCGCCTCGCGCACCCGCACGAGCCCCCGCTCGGACTCCCCGGACCGGAACAACGCCCACCCCAACGCGTCCAACACCGCCGGCCGCGCCCCCCGCCGCACCTCCGCCTCCAGCTCCGCGACCACCGCCGCGACCGCCGCCCCGTCCCCGTGGTCCGCCTCCAACCGCCCGAGCAGCACCAGGTCCCGCGCCCCGTGCGCCGTACGGACCCGCACCCGCTCCCGGGCCACCCGGTACGCGTCCCGGGCGGCGTCCCGCGCCCCCAGCGCCTCGTGCAGCTCGCCCAACTCCAGCGCGTACTCGGGTACGGGCCGCCGCGCGGACGCCTCCCGCAACGCCCGCACCGCCTCGTCGCCGCGCCCCAGCGCCGCCAGCGCACGCCCCCGCCCCGCGAGCGCCTCGTACCGGCCGGGGTCGACCCGTAGCGCCGCGTCGAAGTGCCGCAGTGCCGGTTCCGCCTCGCCCCGGTCCCAGGCGACCTCCCCCAACAACTGCCGCGCCCACGCCTCCTCGGCCGGGGTGCGGGCCGCGGTCACCGCGTCCGTCAGGTTCGCCACCGCGTCCTCGCGCCACCCCCGCTCCCGGTACAGCCGCCCGGTCACCGTACGCACCGCGGCCTCGGGCACCCGTAGCCCCCGCAGGGCCTCCAGCGCCTCCCCGGCCGCCGCGTCGTCACCGAGCCCCCGGTACGCCTCGATCAGCGGCGGGTACGAGGCCCACCGCTTCGGCGCGAGCCGTACCGCCCGCTCGCCCCAGGTCCGGGCCGCCGGCAGGTCACCGCGGGCGACCGCCAGCGCCGCCAGCCCGGTCAGCGCCCCCGCATCGCCCCCGGGCCGGGCCGCCAGCGCAGCGCGCAGGGCCCGCTCGGCCCGGGGGAAGTCCGCGGAGTCGCCGGAGCGCCGGCCCCGTTCCCCGTAGGCCGCACCCAGCACCGCCCGGGACGCGTGGTCCCCGGGGTGCGCCCGCAGGTGCCGTTCCCGGTCCGCGATCAGCACCGCGAGGTCCGTCGCCGTCGCCGGGCCGCCGGTCTCCACCGCGCTCAGGGCCCGCGCCCCGGGGCCCGGCGCGGGCGGCACCGTCGCGCGCGGCTGCGGCCACAGCACCAGCGCCGCCGCACCCCCGACGACCAGCCCCGCGACGAGCGTCGCCCGCAGCACCCGGCCGGCCCGCCGCCACCGCACCGCCGCCCCTGACGGCTGCTCGTCCGTCGCTGTCGCCGTCTCCTCGGGCGACTCCAGGGCCCGGATCGCGCTCGTCGTGGCCTTCATGGCGCTCACTGTGACCCGGCCCGGTGACGGCGTCCGCGCAGGTGACGCGCAGCACGCCCGGGTTCACACCGATGGCCCCGGGTGCGACGCTGGGCGGATGAGCAGCACGAGCACCACCCTGGTCGACCGTCTCCTCGCCGGTCTGCCGGCGGGGGCGGTCCACACCGATCCGGACGTCACCGCCTCGTACGCCCGCGACACGGCGAGCTTCTGCGCGGCGGGCGTCCCGGCCGCCGTGGTGCTGCCGCGCACCGTGGAACAGGTCCAGCACGTGATGCGCACGGCGACGGAACTGCGCGTCCCGGTCGTCCCGCAGGGCGCTCGCACCGGACTGTCGGGGGGCGCCAACGCCGTGGACGGCTGCCTCGTGCTGTCCCTGGTGAAGATGGACCGCATCCTGGAGATCAGCCCCGTGGACCGGATCGCCGTGGTCGAACCGGGCGTGGTGAACGCGGCGCTGAACCGGGCCGCCGGGGAGCTGGGCCTCGCCTACCCGCCCGACCCGTCCAGCTGGGAGACGTGCACGATCGGCGGCAACATCGGCACCGCGGCCGGCGGCCTGTGCTGCGTCAAGTACGGGGTCACCGCCGAGTACGTGATCGGCCTGGACGTGGTCCTCGCCGACGGCCGACTGCTGCGCACCGGACGGCGCACCGCCAAGGGCGTCGCCGGCTACGACCTGACCCGGCTGTTCGTCGGCTCCGAGGGCAGCCTCGGCGTCGTCGTCCGCGCCGTCCTCGCCCTGGTGCCCAAGCCGCCGGAACGCCTCGTCCTGGCCGCCGAGTTCCCCTCGGCCGCCGCCGCCTGCGACGCGGTCTGCCGGATCATGGCCGCCGGCCACACCCCCTCGCTGCTCGAACTCATGGACCGCACCACCGTCCGCGCCGTCAACTCCCTCGCCCGCATGGGCCTGCCCGACACCACCGAAGCCCTGCTGCTCACGGCCTTCGACACCGCCGACCCGGCCGCCGACCTCGCCGCGGTGGGCGCCCTGTGCACGGCGGCCGGCGCCACCGAGGTGGTGCCCGCCGCTGACCGGGCCGAGCCCGAACTGCTGCTCCAGGCCCGGCGGCTGGCACTCAACGCCCTGGAGGCGGTCAAGGGCAGCACGATGATCGACGACGTGTGCGTGCCGCGCACCCGGCTCGGCGACATGCTGACCGGAGTGGAGCGGATCGCCGAGAAGCACGGGCTGACGATCGGGGTGTGCGCCCACGCGGGCGACGGCAACACGCACCCCACCGTCTGCTTCGACGCCGCCGACCCCGAGGAGACGCGCCGGGCCCGCGCCTCCTTCGACGAGATCATGGCCCTCGGGCTCGCACTGGGCGGCACCATCACCGGGGAACACGGCGTCGGCGTCCTGAAGAAGGAGTGGCTGGCCCGCGAACTGGGCCCGGTGGGCATGGAGGCGCAGCGGGCCGTCAAACACGCCTTCGACCCGCTGGGCATCCTCAACCCGGGCAAGCTCTTCTGACCGCAGCGGTGCGCGGCGGCCCTCCACCGCGTTCACTCCCCGTCGTGCCCCTCGTCGCCGGCCAGCGGTTCGCACGGCCACAGGTCGTCCTGCCCGCGGTCCGGGGTGGGTGCGAGCAGCGCCGCCAGACCGTCGTCGATGTGGAGCTGTTCGGTCTCGGCCCCCGGGGGTACGGCCCGCAGGGTGCGCTCCAGCCACGCGGACACGGGGGCGGCGGGCGCCTCCAACAGGGCGTCCCCGTCCGGGGAGCTCAGCGCCACCAGCACCACGCTGCGGCCGTCGACCTTGGTCGGCCACACCCGTACGTCCCCCTGCCCGCACGGCCGGAACACCCCTTCCACCAGCAACTCCCGGGCGAACGTCCAGTTCACCGGGTGCTCCGTACCGATGTGGAAGGTGATGTGCACGGCGAACGGGTCGTTCGACCGGTAGGTCAGTCGGGCCGGGACGGGAATGCTGCGCTCGGGCGACAGGACCAGCCTCAGTTCCAACTCGCGTTCCACCACGGTGTGCATCTCTTCGTTCCTCTCCCTGAGTACGCGGACCCGGAACAGGTCCACGCGAGGGAGAGCGCGTCCGCCCGGGAGCATTACGCGACTTCCGGAAAGTTTTTTCAGCGGTTCCCGGCGACCCGTCGCGTCCTGCTGCGCGTACCCGCCCGACCGCCCGTCACCCGGGCCCTGTTCCACCGGCGCACCACCGTGCCACCGGGTGGTGCGCCCTGCCCGGAAGGGGCGTGTCACGCCGGTCCCGCACGGGCGGGGGCGCGGGTCTGATAGATGTGGAGCCCCCATCACCCACCAACGAGCAGATACGGGACGACGGACATGAGCGCCCCAACTCCGGCACCCGGCGATGAAACGCCCCGTGAGGGCTACTATCCGGACCCCTCCATTCCGGGATACGTCCGGTACTGGAACGGTGCCGCGTGGGTGCCCGGCACCAGCCGTCCCGCGCCCACGGACGGCGCCCTCCTGCACACCCCCGAGCCGACCGTCCCGGCCGCCCCGGTCCCGGCCGCCGCCCCGCCCGTGGAGGAGACCGGCCCCGTCTTCTTCGACGAGGAGGAGCCGCCCCGGTCGGAGCTTCCGGCCCCGTCGTCCCCGCACGGCAACCGCCCCGAACCCGCCGCCTCCTGGGGCGCGAGTCCCGGCCTCCAGTCGGGCTTCGGCGGCGACCAGGACCGCAAGGTGTCCTGGGGCGCCCCGTCGGTGCCCGACCCCCGAGCGGCCACTGCCCCGGCCGCGCCCCCGGCGCCCGCCACCGGCTCCGCGGCCCCGGCGGCGCCCGCCGCCCCGAAATTCCCCGACGCCGCGGGACGGGAGGACGCCGGACCGGACGCCCCGGCCCGCGGCGAGGTCACCCGGGGCGTCCCGGGCGACCACGGCACCATGACCTTCCACCGGGCGCCGCGCACCCACGCCCCGCCCGGCACCCCGACGCCCCCCGCGCCCGTGTCGCCGGGCCCGGTGCCGCACCAGCAGGGACCCGTCCGACTCCCGCCGCAACCCGCCCCCGCGGACCCGGCACCCGCCCCCGTCGTCCCCGCCCAGTCGGCCCCGTCATCCCCGCCGCCCGCGGCCCCGGCACCCGCACTGCCGGCTCCCGCGCCGCCCGTGGCCGCCCCCCCGGCCCCGGCAGCCCCTGCCGCCCCCGCCGCTCCCGTGCAGCACGGCACTCCCGAACTCCCGGCCCAGGTACCGCCCGGGCCCGGAGCCGGGCAGCCGTCGTGGGCGCAGCAGGTCCACCGCCTCGCCCAGTCGGCGCCCGCCGCACCCGCCACTGGGGACGAGGGACGCGGCGAGGGGCCCGTGATCCCGTTCAAGCCCCCGGTCAGCGACCCGTTCCTGGCCGTGGCCCAGGCCCAGGCGGCGGCCCGACCGGCGGGCCTGGGCCGGCGGTTGCTGGCCCGGCTGGTGGACACCGCGGTCATCGCCGCGGTGACCGGCGCCGCCGCGGTGCCGCTCGGCATCCGGGCCGCCGACCACGTCGACGAGAAGATCGAGGCGGCGAAGCTGTCCGGCCGGACGGTCACCGTCTGGCTGGTGGACGGAACGACCGCCGGCTACCTCGGGGCCGTCGTCGCGGTGCTGCTGCTCACCGGGATCGTGTACGAGGTGCTGCCCACCGCCAAGTGGGGCCGTACCGCGGGCAAACGACTGTTCGGGCTGCGGGTCCAGGACATCGGGGCGCACGAGGCCCCGTCCTTCGGGGCCGCGTTGCGGCGGTTCCTGGTGCTCACCGTGCCCGGACTGCTCGCGGTCGGCGCGCTGGGCGTGCTGTGGGCGGTGTTCGACCGGCCGTGGCGGCAGGGCTGGCACGACAAGGCGGCCCGTACGTTCGTCGCCCGGTAGGCGTGGGGCGCGCCGGAGCGCGCCGCCGGGCCGGGTGATCGCCCGGACGGGTGCGTGCCGGATGCGGGGCAGGGGGGTTCGCGATCCACTCGGGCCATGAGCAGCGAACCGCCGCGGCCCGGGCCCGGACAGCCGGAAGACGACCCGTTCAGCAAGCAGCCGCCGTCCGGGGGTGGTGTCCCCCAGGGCGGTTCGCCCTACGACCCGCCCCCCGGAGGTCCGCCCCCCGGAGGTCCGCCCCCGGGAGGTCCGCCGCCGGGTGGCCCGCCCCCGGGTCAGCCCCCGGGCGGCGGGCCCGGAGGCGACGGGGCGCCCGGTGGGCCGCCACCCCCCTCCGGTGGCGGCCCGACCTGGGGCGCCCCGCCTCCCGGCGGAGGTTCCCCGTACGGCGCCCCGCCGCCCCCGCCCGCTGGCGGCGGCGGTCCGTACGGTGCGGGCGGCGGCGGCCCGTACGGGGGCGCCGACCCGCTCGCGGGGATGCCCCCGCTGGCCGACAGCGGCAAACGCGTCCTCGCCCGGATCATCGACATGATCATCGTCGGGGTGGTGGTCTGGCTGCTGTCCTGGGCGTTCGGCGTCTCCGGGTACTCCGTGGACCCGGACGAGGTGGAGTACGGCAAGTCCTTCGGACAGTCCGTCCTCGCGGCGATCCTCTACATCGGGTACGACACGGTGCTGATCTCCCGCACCGGGCAGACGCTCGGCAAACGGCTGTTGAAGATGCGGGTCGCCAACCTCGACAACGGGGCGACCCCGTCCGTCCAGACCTCGCTGGTCCGGGCGGCGGTGCTGTGGCTGCCGTTCGCGTTCTGCTGCGCCTGCGTCTGGACGGCGATCGCCGGTGGCTGGAGCTTCTTCGACAAGCCGTTCAAGCAGGGCCTGCACGACAAGGCCGCCAAGACGGTCGAGGTCAGCACCGTCTGAGCCGGGCGCCCCGCCGGGCTTACGGGCGGCTGGGCCCCGGTCGTCCCGCGGGTCGACGGGCGGAACCGAGGCGCCGGGTCACCGCGACCGTGTCGACCGCCTCCCGGGCCGCGGGCGCCTGCGTCCCGACGGTGCGCTGTCCGGGGATGCGGGGCGTCGCGGCGCGGGCGGCGACCGGTGTGCCCCGCGGTCGGGATTTCGGCAGGGGAACGGTGACGGCCACGAGGAGGCCGAGTCCGAGTGCGGCGATGGCGATGACCGCGACGGCGATGCCCGAACTCGTCCGGGAGAGCAGCAGCATGGCGAGCGTCGAGCAGACGACGGTGGCGGTTCCGTAGGCGATCTGTGCGGCAGTCGGACGAGGCATGGCGTATCAGTCCTCGGGACTATCGGGTACGGGGGTCGGTGGGGAACGGCGAGGCCCCCCGGGACGAGGTACAGGGTACGAGGGAACGTCTCGGGGCGACTTCACCGCCTCCATGCCCCTCGGACCCGAACCGTAAGCGTGACGTGGCGCACGGTGCCGATGCACGGGGGGCGCACAGGGTCACCGATTCCACGAAGTGGACGTTTCGGCGCGCCGGTTGGGCTCGGACGGCGGTCAACGGACGGCGCACGGCACGTCCGGATAGCGGAGCCCCCACCCTGCATAGTGCGTTGAAGTGTTCAAGTCAAGGTCTGTCTTTTCTTCTGTAACTCCGATCGAATGACCGCACTTGTGACGCGCACACCGCGCGCGGCCCTCCCCGCTCCGGGAACCCCCCAACGGCCGCGGTACGCGGGGCGCAGGGGAGGACACCGTCACGTGAGCAGAAGAAGCAGGACGTTCAGGGTCGCCGCGGTGGCCGTGGCGTTCGCCGCGGCCACCGCCGCCTACTCCGGCCCGGCCCTGGCCGCTCCGGACTCCGGGGCCCCCGCTCCGGCCGCCGACCGGCACGACCCGGCCCCGGCGAAGGGCCACGTCGACCACGACCTCGAAGGCCCCTTCAGCGAGGCCCGGGCCGAACAGCGCGAGACCGCGCTGGAGCAGGTCCTCGCGGGTGGCGCGACCGTGCAGCAGCGCGGCGGCTCGAAGGTCGTCAAGCTCGACGACAAGAAGTACGTGGAGCTGGGCCGGGAGAAGACCGACAAGATCTTCACGATCCTGCTGGAGTTCGGCGACAAGGTCGACAGCACCACCCAGCACGACCCGGACGGCCCGAACGGCCCCAAGCCCCCCGTACTGAAGTACGGCGGCACGCCCGGCCCCGCGCACAACAAGATCCCCCAGCCGGACCGGGCGAAGGACAACTCGACGGCCTGGCAGGCGGACTACAACCGGGCCCACTTCCAGGACCTCTACTTCGGCACCGGCGTCGACGAGCAGGGCCGCAAGAAGGAGTCCCTGAAGACCTACTACGAGAAGGCGTCCTCGGGCCGCTACTCGGTGGAGGGTCACGTCTCCGACTGGGTCAAGGTCGATTACAACGAGGCCCGCTACGGCTCCAACTACTGCGGCTCCTCCAACTGCGTCAACGTCTGGGACGCGGTCCGCGACGGCGTCAACGCCTGGGTCCGCGACCAGAAGGCCGCCGGCCGCACCGACGCCCAGATCAAGCAGGACCTCTCCGCCTACGACCTCTGGGACCGGTACGACTTCGACCAGGACGGCAACTTCAACGAGCCCGACGGGTACATCGACCACTTCCAGCTGGTGCACGCGGGCGAGGACGAGTCCGCGGGCGGCGGCACCGAGGGCCCCAACGCCCTGTGGGCGCACCGCTGGTACGCGTACGGGAGCGACGCCGGGCGCACCGGCCCCGGCGACAACCGCGCCGGCGGCACCCAGATCGGCGAGACCGGCATCTGGGTCGGCGACTACACCGTGCAGCCGGAGAACGGCGGACTCGGCGTCTTCGCCCACGAGTACGGCCACGACCTCGGTCTGCCGGACCTCTACGACACCTCCGGCGGCGGCGAGAACTCCACCGGCTTCTGGTCGCTGATGTCCAGCGGTTCCTGGCTCGGCCGGGGCAAGGACGCCATCGGTGACCTGCCCGGCGACATGACCGCCTGGGACAAGCTCCAGCTCGGCTGGCTGGACTACGACCTCGCCCGCGCGGCCACCAAGTCCACGCACCGCCTCGGCGTCTCGGCGTACAACACCAAGAACCCGCAGGCGCTGATCGTGCAGCTGCCGACCAAGCCGGTCACCACCACCGTCACCAAGCCCGCCGAGGGCACCCGGCAGTGGTGGAGCGGCCAGGGCGACGACCTCCAGAACGCCCTGACCCGCTCGGTGGACCTCACCGGCCGCACCAAGGCCGAGCTGTCCCTCCAGGGCTGGTGGGACATCGAGGAGAACTACGACTACCTCTACGCCGAGGTCTCCACGGACGGCGGCGCCAACTGGACCGCGCTCGACGGCACCGCCGACGGCGGCCCGCTGGCCCGCGACGGCGCCGACCGCCCCGCGCTGAGCGGCGTCTCCGGCGGCCACAAGAAGCTCGCCTACTCCCTGGACGCGTACGCCGGCCAGCGCATCGACCTGCGCCTGCGGTACGCCACCGACGGCGGCACCGGCGGCCTCGGCTTCACCGGTGACGCGCTCACGGTCACCGCCGACGGCACGCCCGTCTTCTCGGACAACGCGGAGACGGACGCGGGCGGTTGGACCACCAAGGGCTTCTCGCGGATCGGCGAGTCCTTCACCAACCAGTACGAGCAGTACTACATCGCCGAGAACCGCCAGTACGTGTCGTACGACCAGACCCTGGAGGTCGGCCCGTACAACTTCGGCTTCTCCACCACCCGTCCGGACTGGGTGGAGCACTACAAGTACCAGAAGGGCCTGTTGGTCTGGCTCTGGGACACCTCCCAGAAGGACAACAACACCAGCCAGCACCACGGCCGGGGGCTGATCCTCCCGGTGGACGCCAGCCCGACCCCGCTGAAGTGGGCGAACGGCAACCTGATGCGCAACCGCATCCAGTCCTTCGACTCGACCTTCAGCACCCGCGGCTCGGCGGCGTTCACGCTGCACAACGCGGACGTCCCGACCAAGATCGCGGCACACCGCGGGGTCCCGGTCTTCGACGACCGCAAGGGCGGCTACTGGGACGCGGCGAACCCGACCGCCAGCGTCAAGGTCACTGACACCAATACCCGGATCAAGATCATCAAGCAGCCCCGGGACGGCTCGACGATCACCGTCCAGGTCGGACGATCTACCAGGTAGAAGGCGTCTTCGCAGGTCAAGCCATGATCGGCCGCCACCCTCTAGCGGGGTGGCGGCCGGCCGTGCTTAGGTGCGTCTGTACGGTCCTTATTGACACGATGTCTCACGGGGGTGTGACGATATGAGTGCGGGAGGCTTCTGCAGACTTCCGAACGGGAACGTGGTCGTGGCCCTGAACCTGCCGAGCCCGACCGCGGAGAACGCCCTGTCCGACACCGCGGACCGGGTCCGCGTACTGATCGTCGCCGGCAACCGGGCCCGCGCCCTCACCCGGCTCCGCAACCTCGGCCTGCGCTCCGTCTACCTGCGGGGCAACGTCGAACCGCCGACCCCCGACGAGATCACCGCGGTCCTCCACCACCCCGACGGACTGGTGTGGCGCACCGCCCCCGACGACTCGGCCGAACTGTGGCACCCGATCCGCAGCCTGCTGCGCCGCCCCCCGCTGGGCACCCACCCCGGGCTGACCGCCCGGGTGAAGGGCGAGTAGCGGCACCCGCTCCGGTGGCGGACGGCCCTCGGCGGTCCTACGGTCGACCGGGGGGCCCTGGCGAACCGCACCGAAAGGCCCGCAGTCATGGCTGACACGCCCTCGATCGTCCTCGTCCACGGATTCTGGGGTGGCGCCGCCCACTGGGGCAAGGTCATCCTCGAACTGAAGCGCCGCGGCCACACCGGGCTGCACGCCGTCGAGAACCCGCTGACCTCCCTGGCCGAGGACGCCGAACGCACCCGCAAGATGGTCAAGCAGATCGACGGCCCGGTCCTGCTGGTCGGCCACTCGTACGGCGGCGCCGTGATCACGGAGGCGGGCGACCTGCCGAACGTCACCGGCCTCGTCTACATCGCCGCCTTCGCCCCCGACGCGGGCGAGAGCCCCGGGCAGATCAGCCAGGACCTCCCGCCCGCCGCGTTCGAGAACATCGCCCCCGACTCCGACGGCTACCTCTGGGTGAAGCCCGAGAAGTACCGCGAGAGCTTCTGCCAGGACCTCGACGAGGACGAGGCGTTCGTCCTCGCCGTCACCCAGAAGGCACCGCTGGGCAGCACCTTCGGCGACACGATCACCGACCCCGCCTGGCGCCGGAAGCCCACCTGGTACCAGATCTCCACCCAGGACCGGATGATCAACCCGGAGAACGAGAAGAAGATGGCCCAGCGCATGTCCCCGCGCGGCATCATCGAGCTGGACGCCAGCCACGCCTCCCTGGCGTCCCGACCGGTCGAGGTGACCGACCTGATCGAGACCGCGGCCCGGGACTCCGGCTGAGGAGCCCGCGCGGCCGGCCCAGGAGTTCCTGCGGACGGCTCAGGAGTTCCTGAGGGCTCAGGAGCTCCTGAGGACGACGAGCCGCTGCGTCGCCCGGGTCATCGCGACGTAGCGGTCCACGGCCCCCGCGACGCCCTCGCCGAACGCCTCCGGATCGACGAGGACCACCAGGTCGAACTCCAGGCCCTTCGACGTCCCCGGAGTCAGTGACCGCACGCGGGGCCGCGGCCGGAACGAGGGGTCGCCGATCACGCACGCGACCCCCGCCCCGTCCGGATGCTCCGCGAGCCAGGCGTCGAGCACCGCATCCAGGTCCTCGACCGACCCGTGGACCACGGGCACGCCGTTGCTGCGCACGGAGGTCGGCACGTTGGCGTCCGGCAGCACGGACCGGATCACCTGCTCCGCCTCGGCCATGACCTCCTCGGGCGTCCGGTAGTTGATGCTCAGCGACGCCACCGTGACCCGGTCCAGCCCGATCCGCTCCAACCGCTGCTCCCACGACTCCTCGAACCCCTGCCGGGCCTGGGCACGGTCCCCGACCACGGTGAAGCTCCGCGACGGACAGCGCAGCAACAGCATCTGCCACTCGGCGTCGGTCAGCTCCTGGGCCTCGTCCACGACGACGTGCGCGAACGGGCCGACCAGGGGTTCCGGATCGGCGACGGGCAGCCCGCTCTCGTCGATCAGGCTGTCCTGGAGGTCCCTCCCGTGCAGCATGGTCACCGCGCCCTCCGCGTCGTCGTCGGCCGCCAACAGGCTGTCGATCACCGCGGACCTACGGGCCCGCTGGGCGGCCACCGAGGCGTCCCGCCGCAGCTTGCGCACCGACGCCCGCGGATCGCCCAGCCGCTGCCGGGCCGCGTCCAGCAACGGCAGGTCGGACACCGTCCACGCCTGCGCGTCCGCCCGCTGGAGCCGGCGCACCTCGGCGACGCTCAGGTGCGGGGCGCACTTGCGCAGATAGGCGGGCACCGTCCACAGGTCCCCGACCAGGTCACTCGCCTCGATCATCGGCCACGCCCGGTTCAGCGCCCCGAGCAGCTCCCGGTTCTGGAGCAGTGACCTGCGCAGCAGTTCGGGGGTGGCCTCGCTGGTGTCCTTGTCGATCAGGATCGTCAGCAGCTCCTCCCGGATCTGCGCGCGCGCCTCGTTGTGCGGGGTGCCCGGCTCCACCGCCTCGAACGCCGCCGCCCAGTCCTCGGCGCTCAGCCAGGTCTCGGACCAGTGGCTGGTGACCGTCATCCCCTTGGCGGGCGGCTCCTCGTAGAGCCTCACGGCCGGCTCGATCGCCCGCACCAGCTCCACGGACGACTTCAGCCGGGCCACCTCCGGGTCCTTCTCGACCGTCGCCGTCGCCCCCTCCGCGACCAGGTCACGCAGCGTGCAGGTCTGCACGCCCTCCTCACCGAGGCTCGGCAGGACGTCCGCGACGTACGCCAGGTACGGCTGGTGCGGGCCGACGAACAGCACCCCGCCCCGACGGTGCCCGAGCCGGGGGTCGGAGTAGAGCAGGTAGGCCGACCGGTGCAGGGCCACCACGGTCTTCCCCGTACCCGGACCCCCGTCCACCACCAGCGCACCGCGGGACCCCGCCCGGATGACGGCGTCCTGATCGGCCTGGATGGTGCCGAGCACGTCCCGCATCCGCTCCGACCGGTTGCTGCCCAGGCTGGCGATGAACGCGGACTGGTCGTCCAGCGCCGCGTGCCCCTCCAGCCCGTCCGCGGTGAACACCTCGTCCCAGTAGTCACCGATCCGGCCCCGGGTCCACCGGTAGCGGCGGCGGCTCACCAGGCCCATCGGACGGGCGTGGGTCGCCGCGAAGAACGGTTCGGCCGCGGGCGAGCGCCAGTCCAGCAGCAGCCGGTGCCCCGAGCTGTCGGTGAGACCGAGCCGCCCGACGTACACCGGCTCCGGGCTGTCCGCGGACACGAAGTGCCCCAGGCACAGGTCCAGGCCGAAGCGGCGCAGCCCGTGCAGGCGCCCGGTCAGCCGGTGGACCTCCGCGTCCCGGTCCATCGCGTCCCGCCCGACCCCGCCGGGTGCCCTGCGCTCCCGGTCGAGCAGCTCGGACACCTCGGCGATCGACTGTTCCAGGCTTTCCGCCATGGCCGCGAAATGCCGTTCGTCGCCGTCGATCAGTGCCGGGTCCGCCTTGGGGGAGAGGCGGTCGGGAAGGTCGAATGCGCTGGTGGTCAGGGGGTTCATGGCCTCGGTTTCGATCTGCGGTGTCGGATCGGGGTCCGATCAGGGGGTCCGATCAGAGGGGGGTGCTGGCGACCACGGCGCGCGCAGCAACGAGCCTAAGCGTTCGCTCCCCGGTCCAAGGACCCGGGCGCCCCCCGGACCCGTCCCGGTCCCGGGGGGGGGTACGGCTTCGGTCGGCGATTCTGCGGCACGACCGGGGCCTTGCCGCAAGCCCCCCACTGCGCTATACGTTGAACACGGAAAGCGCGCGAACATTCCCCTTTCCGCCCTCCCCCCACTCCACACACCCTGTGACGCTGCGCACGCCCCTACCGTGCTGCACGCGCCGGGCCGAGGTACGTCCCGACTCCGGCTCCCGAGCCCTAATCTGGCGCGGACCCCATGGACGCGGCGGCGTCGAGCCGCTGGACCGGAGAGGACCCGCTGTCATGGCCGACCCTGAAACGTCGAGATGGACCATCCGCAACGAGGACCGGGTGGAGGTGCCCGCCACGGTGGCGGGCATCCGCGAGGCCCTCTCCGACGAACAGCGCCGGCTCTTCGAAGAGGAGCTGGGCCGGGCCACGGTGGAGACGGTCGCCGACATCGTCCGGCACTGGATCCTCGACCTCGCCTCCGACCCCGAGGACGCCGAGGTGTTCGCCCACCTGGAGGCGGAGAACCGGGGCGCCGCGTGAGCCGTTACGAGATCGCCTATGCGCCCGTGGCTGAGGCAACGCTGAAGCAGTTGCCGTCGCACGCGCGGTTCCGGTCGCTGATGGAGAGCACCTTGGGACGCGACCCCTACGGACACGGCTCGCGGGCTGTTGACCGGGAGCGTGACCGTAGGGAAGCGACTGTCGCAGACGTCTTCATTCGCTACTACGTGGCACGGAACGTTCTGAAGGTCACGGTGGTGCGCATGGTTCCGTCGCCGTGATGAGCTTGTGGGCTGGGAGGACGGCACGCCGACGGTGCCCACAGTGGCAAGGTGTGGAACTGGTGCCGGACCGGGCGGGCATGGGACGCGGGGTGCTGCCGTGAGCGCAGTGTGCGGAGCACGACCGGGCAGAGTGGTGAGTCCTCGAACGGTGGCCACTCGCCGGCGCCGCTCCAGCGGTCCATGCACCGGGGGAACCCGCCGGGTGAACGGGTTCCCTGGGTCGGTTTCGGGCGGCGCGGTGTGCGCGTCGATCAACGCTTGCCGGATGACCGTCCGTCGCGGTTCCTTTCGTCGACGTAGCGTTCCGTCCAAGCTGCCGCAGCGCCGGTGCGCTTCGTGGTGGCGTTCAGCTCGCGGTGGAAGGTGTCGAGCAGCTTGCGTTGACGCCCGTTCGGCGGGGCGTGGCCTGCACCGGCCAGCGCGGCGGAGCCGGTGACGCAGGCCAGTTCCACGTCTCCCTGGCGGAGCTGGGAGAGGGCCAGTTGGGTGGTGTAGTACTGCCGGTTTCGCGCGTACTCCGGACGCAAGTGCGCGAGGGTGCGATGGAAGTACGCCTCGGCTTGCTCGTGCTCCCCGAGGTTGGCCAGTGCGAGGCCGGACAGGCCCTCCAGTTCGGCGCGGTCGAAGAACCCGGCCCATGCCTCGCGCGGAACGTCCGGTTCGGCCCGCTCGTAGGCCCGCGCGGCAACGTCCACCTGCCGTCGCGCGGCCGTTCCGTCACCGATCCGGGCCTGGGCTCCGGCGAGCCGAGCGGCTGCCAGGGACCGGTACGCGGGGTCCTGGCGGCAGGCAGTGGACGCCTGGCCCGCCTCGGACGCGGCCAGCGCGTCGCGGAGGTTGTCCGTCTGTACGGCGAGCATCGCGGCGTGCCCCCAGAGGCACAGTTGGATGTCCGGACTGCCGGAGAGCCCGGCCAGCCGAAGGGCCCGGTCCAGGTGCCGCTCGGCCCGCTCCAGGGCCCGTGCATCGATCGCGAACCAGAGTGCGGTGTCGGTGAAGACCGCGGCGAGGTAGTACAGCCGCTGGCGGACCCGCTGGCTGGCGATGCCGTTCTTCTGGAGTCCGAGGGCGAGGCGGGCGAAGCCGAGGGCGCGGGACTCCAGAGCGGTGCTGCCGCCACGGGTCTGGTCGGCGGTGGCGATCTGCTGGAAGGCCGCCTCCAGCCGCTGGGTGTCGGCCATGCCGATGCGGGTGGTCGAGGCGGAGGCGGGATCGGGCAGCGCGGTGGTGGCGGCGATCGTTCCGGTGGCGGTGGCGAACTGGCGGCGTTTCACGGACTCCTCCACTGATGCTTGGCGGTGTGCCGCTGTCCTGGGCGGCGGTCTCCGGAAGCCCAGCTCGGCAGCCGTACATCCGAATTCTTCCTCTAGAGCGCGCCGTTGTCTCGCGTGCGGCCACTTCGTCTTTCCGGTCAACCAGTTGCGGACGTGACGATCCTGAAGCGTTCCGAGTCTTCCGGTGAAGGAAGCGATGCGACGATTCAGCGCATCGGCCAGCTCGTGTTGCTTCAAGCCTTCGGCCTTCATCCGAGCGGCGAGCAAGACGTTCCACGTCATGTGCTCAAAGTAGCCGTTCATGTACCCAGGGTGCATCGAGTCCTGCGTAAAAATTACCGGTTCACGGTTGCCGAGGGCTACGCTTGATTGCCTGTCAGGTCAGCTTGATTGCTCGTTGGAATGCGCGCACCCACTACCGGGCCGCCGCTTTGTCGGCTCACGTCAGGAAGGGCAGTTATGGGCTGCCCCCTGCTCCGGCGTCCGCGGGCGGTCGTGCGGTCGGTCTCGGGCGGAGCGGTGTGTACGTCGATCAGCGCCTGCCGGATGGCTGCCCGTCGTGGTTCCGTTCGTCCGCATAGCGTTCCGCCCAGGAGGCAGCCGTTTCTGTGCCCTTCGCCTGAATAGCTAGTTCGTGACTGAACCTCTTCAGCAGCTTCCATTGGCGCCCGGTCAGTGGAGCGTCGTCGCGGCCGGGGAACACGGAGGATGCCGTCGTGTACGCCAGTTCCACGTCACCTTGGCGGATTTGGGAGAGGGCCAGATGCGAGGTGTAGTACTTCCGGTTGCGTTCATAGTCCGGACGCAAGTGCGCGAGGGCGCGGTGGAAGTGCGCCTCTGCCTGATCGTGTCGCCCAAGATCCGACATCGCGAGACCGGACAGCCCTTCCAGTTCCGAGCGATCATAGAAAGCCACCCAGGGAGCCCGAGACGTTTGCTGGTCGGCTTGCTCGAACGCTTGGGCGGCGACCGCCAGGCTGCGGCGGGCCTGGGTGCGCTCACCCATGCGGGCTTGCGAACTTGCCAAGCGGGCAGCCGTCAGCGAGCGGTACAACGGGTCCCGGCGGCACAACGGCGAGGCCTTGGCAGCCTCACATGCGGCGAGGGACTCGGAGAGGTTGCCTGTCTGGGTGGCCAGCATCGAGGCATGACCCCAGATCCGGAGTTGGATGTCGGGGTTGCCAGAGAGTCCGACCAGTCGGGTCGCGCGGTCAAGGTGTTGGTTGGCCCGTTCGGGCGCTTGATCCTCGATCGCCGCCCAAAGAGCGCTTCCCGTGAAGGCTGCGGCGAGGTAGTACATCCGCTGGCGCACATGCTGGCTGGCGGTGCTGTTCGCCTGGACATCGGTAACGAGCTTCGCGAAGCGGAGCGCGCGGGTCTCCAATCGAACGCCCCCGCCGCGCGCGTTGTCGGCAGCAACGATCTGATGGAAGGCCGATTCGAGTTGGTGGACATCGGCCATGCCGATGCGGGGTGTCGATGCGGTGGCAGTGCCGGTCAGAGTGGTGGCTGCGGCGATCGTTCCGGCCGAAGCGGCGAACTGGCGTCGTTTCACGGACTCCTCCACTGAGGCTTGGCGGCATGCCGCTGTCCTGGGCGGATGCCTGCGCAAGCCCAGCTCGACGGCCGTACATCCGACTTCTTCTTCGAGAGCGCGCCGTTATCTCGCGTGCAGCCGCTTCGTCTTTCCGTGTTCAAAGTAGCCGTCCATGTACCCAGGGTGCATCGGGCCCTGCGTAAAAACTGCCGGATTCCGGCTGCCGAGGGCTCCGCCTAATTGCCTGTCAGACCAGTTCACTTGCTCGTTGGAATGTGCGCACCCACTCCCGGGCCGCCGTCTCGCCGGCCCACGTCAGGAAGGGCGGTTATGGGCCGCACGCACCCACTGCCGGTGGACCATTCGGTGACCGGCGAATGGTCGATGAGCTTCACGATGACCCCGCGCGTCATCGGACTGATCCGCCGACAGTCCGCACGGGCGCTGGACCGGCTGGGCTGGCCGGGTGACCGGGACGCGGCCCTGCTCGTGGTGTCGGAGCTGACGACGAACGCGGTCGTCCACGCGGCCGTGCCCGGGCGGTTGCTGCGACTGCGGCTCGCCGCGCTGGCGGACGGTCGCCTCCTGGTGGACGTCAGTGACCCGGTCGCCCGGATGCCCGACCACGGCGAGCAGAACACCGAGCCCGACGAGGAAGGGGGCCGTGGGCTGCTACTCGTCCGCTGCTTCGCGCGGCTGTCGTGGCGGCCGGACGGGAACGGCAAGACAGTCCGCGCGCTGCTGTCCACGTGACCGGCGCACCACGAAGGAGCAGTACCCATGACGACGACCCGTTCCTGCGTCGACTGCAAGGGCCCCGTGCGCTGGTGGCACCACCCCTACGTACGACGGATCGACGCCCCCGGTCCGTACCACCTGCACCGATGGTGTGCGGAGGACTGGGCGATCGTGTGCGCCGGGTGCGTACGGGCGCGGATCTTCGACCTGCCCGAGCACGGCTGCCACGACGCCCGGCGGACGGTGCGGGCCCTGCTCCGGGGGGACCGCTGCACCTGCACCTGCCGCACCCCCTTGCTCCGGCGTCCGCGGGCATCCGGTCCTGATCAGCCGTGAATGATCTTGACTGCTGTGACGACGAGGGCGGGCGGTCCTGCGATGTAGTAGCGGACGATCGCGCCGGCGACGGTCGCCAGGCGCCGGTCCGGCTCTCGACCGGGGTTGGCCGGGGCGGACCCGTGCCCGTAGGGGTCCTTTGCCAGGGTCGTCTGCATCGCGGCGTCGAACCGGGCCCTGAATTGGTGGTTCATCTGCCGGTAGACCTTCTCCGCCTCGCCCGCGTAGGTGATTCGGTAGCGGCTCACCGCCCCTCCCCCCGGTCCTGATGGGCCGACCTCAGCTCGGCGACGAGGGCGTCCTCCTCGGACAGGTCCTCCGGCGGGTATCCCCAGCGGAGTGCGGCATAGGTCAGCTCGTGCCCCGGGGTGAGGACGATTTCCGCCTCGAACTCCGCCCGGCGGCCCTCGGCCAGTGCTTCCCGGATGCCGTCGATCGTCGCCGGGAACGTCTTCGAGCCGACGGGGAAGCCGGTGGACCACACCGCGGGTGCGATCTCTCCCGCCGCCTCGTTCAGCGGCGGATGGGTCGGGGCGACCGGTTTCCCGTCGCCGTCCCGCACTCCCGAGAAGTCGCCGCTGCGGAGCCGTCGCACGGTCGCAGTGTCCGACTCGGCCGCGCCCTGCGGCAGGGCCCAGTCGAGAATCACGTAGACGAGATGCTTCGCCGGGGTCCGGGCGACCACGGCGTCGAACTCCGCCGCCCGCTCCGGCGCCAGCGCCGCGCGGACGCCCCCGATGCTCGACGGGACCTCCACATGCGCGCCTGCCAGGGGGATGCTCCACACCGGCCCCATGTATGCCTCACTTCCATCCGCGAAGCCCCCCGCAGCCCCGAAGCGGCCACCGTAGAGCCCGGCCCGGGACAGGGAGATGGATACCGGGCGCTCACGACACGATCGAGTGACCGAGCCCGCCCGCCCCGGGCATCGCGTTGTCGTTGCCCATGACACGTCACCGACCGGGCGATGACCGCGCCGAAGACGCCTGCTTTGCTGGGAAGTTCGGGTGCCGAGCGGTGGGCTACCGTGGCGGACGTGCCTCGCTCGATTCTGATCCAAGACGGCCAGACGTCCCGGGACACCGGCTTCGTCTACATCTGCTCGGGCTACCTCGTGGAGGGTGGCCGAGTGCTGCTCGTGCACCACAACCGCTTCGACAAATGGGTGCCTCCGGGCGGCCACATCGAGCCCGGCGAGTCCTTCGCGGGGACGGCGGTGCGTGAGTTCGAGGAGGAGACCGGCTTGTCGGTGCAGGCCGTGTCGAGCCAGCCGGAGATCCACCCGGCCGACGCCAATGCCACGCCCGAGCCGGTGCCGTTCTACGTCGACACCGAGCGGGAGGGGTTCGTCACCCCGGCACTGGTCCAGTTCTTCTACGTCCGGCGACAGCCGGGCACCCGGGAACGAGTCGTGGCGGCGCAGCGCGAAGAGGTGCACGGTGCCGCCTGGTTCGGCCTGGAGGACCTCGCCGCCCTCAAGACCTTCGACCAGGTTCGATCCCTGGCGCGGTTCGCCCTGTTGAACTACCCGGTGATCGGGGAGCGTGCCACCTCGTAGGCGGCGGCCCATCGGCCCGCCGGACGAGCGACCGAGACCCCGCGGTAGGTACCGTCGAGCCCATGAACAGTGGTGAATTACCGTACGCCGCAGTCGACTTCGAGTTGCTGGTCGACCGGGTCGCGGAGACCGGCGAGCGGGTGACGCTCACCGAGGACGGGCGGCCGGTCGGCGTGCTGCTCCCGGCGGGGGAGTTGGCCGAGTTGGAGTACTGGGCGCGGCGGTACCTCGGTGTCCTGCCCCCGCCGGTCCGGGCGAAGGAGCGTCCGCCCGGACCGGCGCAGCACGGCCCGTACACGCAGTACGTGCACGGAAACGGCGAGCGGATGACGTTCACCCGGGGCCGGGTGGTGGTGGCCGAGTTGTACGCCGCCTGGTCCCTTGAGTGGCTGGAGGATCAAGCGGTGCAGGGCCGGCAGGGGTACATGGACCCGAAGCAGCTCGCGGCGTTCGAGGAGTTCCTGGCACGTCAGCCACCGGTGGGCGAGCCGTGAGGTGCCCGCCCCGGGGGCGTCAGGCGGTCACGACCGGCTTGCCGGTGAGCGTGACGCCCGCCTCGCGGAGGTCACCGAGCGCCCGCTCGGTGGTCTCTCCGGCGACGCCCGCCGTGAGGTCCAGCAGCACGTTCGCCCGGAAGCCCTCGCGCACCGCGTCCAGGGCGGTGGCGCGTACGCAGTGGTCGGTGGCGATGCCGACCACGTCCACCTCGGTGACCTCTCGGTCCCGCAGCCAGTCCGCCAGGGTGACGCCGTTCTCGTCGGCGCCCTCGAACCCGCTGTACGCGGCCGAGTACGCCCCCTTGTCGAACACGGCCTCCACCGCGCCGGAGGCGACCGCGGGGGCGAAGTTCGGGTGGAAGCCGACGCCTTCGGTCCCGGCGAGGCAGTGCACCGGCCAGGAGTTCACGTAGTCGGGCTGGTCCGAGAAGTGGTCGCCGGGCGCGATGTGGTGGTCGCGGGTGGCGACGACGTGCCGGTAACCGGCGGGCGCCTGGCCGATCAGCTCGGTGATGGCGGCGGCCACGTCGGCGCCTCCGGTGACGGCGAGGCTGCCGCCCTCGCAGAAGTCGTTCTGCACGTCTACGACGATCAGGGCGCGGCGCATGTCGAGGGTCCTTGTCGGGTCGGGGTGAGGGAGGGTGGTGCGGTCGGACGGACCGAGCGTAGGCACTTCGGCGTCGGACCGGGAGAGGGCACGACCTCCCTCGTCACACGGCTTTTGTGTAGTCGCACGTACCCCAAGGGTGGGGTCCGAATCCCGTCGCGGCGCTCATATGTACTCCGTTGGTATGACGGCCTCGCCGCGGGACAGCTGGGTCGCCGACAGCGGCAGTGCCGCACGGGCCGCGGAGTGCCGGTCGCGGACCACGTCCAGGGACTCGCGGGCGAGCACCGAGCCGCCCTTGATCAGCTCGACGAGCAGCTGCCGGTCGACCAGGTCGGCGGGTACCGGGCCGGTGCCGATCACCTCGGCCTCGGCGACCCCCTGGGCGTCGAGCCGTCGGGCGGCCCACTTGCGACCGCCGATGGAGGTCTTCCCGCCGGTGGAGCGCTTGGCGACCGGCACCAGCGGGGCCTTCGGGTCACCGGAGGCGGCGCGGGCGACCAGCTTGTAGACCATGGAGCAGGTCGGGTGCCCGGAGCCGGTGACCAGCTGCGTGCCCACCCCGTACGCGTCGACGGGGGCCGCCGCGAGCGAGGCGATGGCGTACTCGTCCAGGTCGGAGGTGACCACGATCTTCGTCCGGGTGGCCCCCAGCTCGTCGAGCTGCTGGCGGACCCGGTGGGCGACGAGGAGCAGGTCGCCCGAGTCGATCCGGACCGCGCCCAGCTCCGGTCCTGCGACGTCCACGGCGGCCTTCACGGCATCGGCCACGTCGTAGGTGTCGACCAGCAGGGTGGTGCCCGCGCCCAGCGAGTCGACCTGGGCGCGGAAGGCGTCGCGCTCGGTGTCGTGCAGCAGGGTGAAGGCGTGCGCGGAGGTGCCGACGGTCGGGATGCCGTACCGGAAGCCCGCGGCGAGGTCCGAGGTGGTGGCGAAGCCGCCGACGTACGCGGCCCGGGACGAGGCGACCGCCGCCAGTTCGTGGGTGCGCCGGGCGCCCATCTCGATCAGCGGCCGGTCGCCGGCGGCGGAGGCCATCCGGGAGGCCGCGGCGGCGATCGCCGAGTCGTGGTTCAGGATCGACAGGATGACCGTTTCCAGGAGCACGCACTCCGCGAACGAGCCCTCCACCCGCAGCAGCGGCGAGCCGGGGAAGTACACCTCGCCCTCGGGGTAGCCCCAGACGTCACCGGAGAAGCGGTAGTCCGCGAGCCAGGCGAGGGTCCGCTCGTCGACGACCCCGCGTTCCCGCAGGAAACCGATGACCGGCTCGTCGAAGCGGAAGTTCTCCACGGCGTCCAGCACCCGTCCGGTGCCGGCCACGACTCCGTAGCGGCGCCCCTCGGGGAGCCGTCGGGTGAAGACCTCGAAGACGGAGCGCCGGTCGGCGGTGCCCGCGGCGAGTGCCGCCTGGAGCATGGTCAGCTCGTAGTGGTCCGTGAAGAGCGCGGTCGACGGCACGTCCACCGGCAACCCGAGGTCCGCAGTGTTCATGACGATGATGCTACCCCCAATCTCGTCACTCTGACGATTTCAAAGCGGAAGCCCGTCGAGGCACCCGTGGGGCGGGCCGTTTGTGCGTACGGGCGCACCAAGTGGCAGCATGGGCGGTGTGACGGCTCCCGCTCCCCTAGAGATCGAGAAGACCGAGTCGGCGGAAGAGGTGTTCGCCGTACCGGAGCCGGACGTCCCGTGGATCACACTGGTCCACAACGACCCGGTCAACCTGATGAGCTACGTGACCTATGTCTTCCAGGCGTACTTCGGGTACTCGAAGGACAAGGCCACGAAACTGATGCTGGACGTCCACCACAAGGGCCGTGCCGTCGTCTCCAGCGGAAGCCGCGAGGAGATGGAGCGCGATGTGCAGGCCATGCACGGCTACGGACTGTGGGCCACGCTCCAGCAGGACCGGAAGTAGCGACTGACTCCATGCCAGGACACTTCGAACCGACCCCGGGTGGCGGCGCGGCCGTCACGCTCGACGAGGTCGAGATCTCCATCATCCGTTCGCTCGCGGTCCAGCTCCTGGAACTCGTCGGGCCCGGCCCCGGCGGGGACGCCCCGGCCGACCCGCTCGCCGAACTGTTCGCCGACGGCCCGACCGAGCCGCCCGCCGACCCGGTCCTGCGCCGCCTCTTCCCCGATGCGTACGGGGGTCCCGGCGAGGCCCCGACGCGGCCGGAGGAGGCCGCGGAACTCACCGAGCGCTCCTCGGAGTTCCGCCGGTTCACCGAGAACGACCTGCGGGCCCGCAAGCGGGAGGACGCCCTCGCGGTGATCCGCGCCCTGGACGCGCTCGCGACCGACGGCGACGGCGGGGCCGTGCTGCGGCTGACCGCGGACGACAGCCGTCGCTGGCTCGGCTCGCTCAACGACCTGCGGCTGGCGATCGCGGCGCGGCTGGAGATCTCCGACGAGGACGACGCCGATCTGCTCTACCGGCTGTCCGACGAGGACCCCCGCAAGCCGATGGTGATGGCCTACCTGTGGCTCGGAGGGCTCCAAGAAACCCTCGTCACCACCCTGATGCCGTAGTCGCCCCGCCCCGCCCCGCCCCTCCCCGCCCCCGATCACCGGTGCCCGTCGCCCGGGGTCGTCCCTGCCCGCCGGGGGCGCCCCCGCCGATCGGGGGGCTGGTGTTCGCTCAGAGGGCGCTCAAATCCGGATAACGAATCCGTCACCACCCCCACGGCCTTTGCCGGACGAGGGGTGTTTTCTCCCTTTCTTCCTGTGGCGTGCCCCACACGCGCCTCAGTCGATCTTCGCCGGTCGCGTGGTAGACCTTCCGCACTTGACGGGGCCCCACTCACCCGGCGAAAGGCACGGCACCATGACCTCGACCCAGGTCGGCAAGGACGGCGGCGACCTCCCCACTCCCCCCACCGGCGCGCACCCCCGGACGGACGGTCACGGGGAGGGTTACCAACGCGCGCTCGGCGCCCGACAGATCCAGATGATCGCCATCGGCGGCGCGATCGGCACCGGGCTCTTCCTCGGCGCGGGCAAGGCCATCTCCAAGGCCGGGCCCAGCCTGATCCTCGCGTACGCCATCGCGGGGCTCGTCATCTTCTTCATCATGCGGGCCCTCGGCGAACTCCTCATGTACCGACCGGTGTCGGGCTCCTTCGCCGAGTACGCCCGCGAGTTCGTCGGACCCTTCGCCGGTTTCGTGACCGGCTGGACGTACTGGCTGTTCTGGGTGGTCACCGGCATCACCGAGGTGACCGCGGCGGCGACCTACATGACGTACTGGTGGGACATCCCCCAGTGGCTGTCCGCGCTCGTCTTCACCGTGATCCTCTACGGGGCCAACCTGATCTCCGTGAAGCTCTTCGGGGAGCTGGAGTTCTGGTTCTCGATGATCAAGGTCACCGCGATCATCGGCATGATCCTCATCTGTGCCGGCATCCTGACCATCGGCTTCTCCGACGCCGGCGACACCGCGACCGTCGCCCACCTGTGGAACGAGGGCGGCTTCTTCCCCGAGGGCGTCGGCGGCACCCTGATGACCCTCCAGATCGTGATGTTCGCCTTCCTCGCCGTGGAACTGGTCGGCGTCACCGCGGGGGAGTCGAAGGACCCGGAGAAGAACCTCCCCAAGGCCATCAACACCGTTCCGTGGCGGATCGCCGTCTTCTACGTCGGCGCGCTGATCATGATCCTCTCGGTGGTGCCGTGGACCACCTTCCAGCCCGGCGTCAGCCCCTTCGTGGCCGCCTTCGAGGAGATGGGCTTCGCCCTCGGCGCCGCCGTCGTCAACTTCGTGGTGCTGACCGCCGCGCTCTCCTCCTGCAACTCCGGCATGTACTCCACCGGCCGCATGCTGCGCGACCTCGCCCTCAACAGCCAGGGCCCCGCGGTCTTCACCCGCCTCACCTCCCGCGGCACCCCGCTGATCGGCACGACGTTCTCCGCGGCGCTCATGCTGGTCGGCGTCTGGATCAACTACCGGTGGCCCGGCGAGGCGTTCACCTACGTGGTGTCGTTCGCGACCATCTCCGGCATGTGGGCCTGGATCATGATCCTGGTCAGCCAGATCCGCTACCGGGCCCGCGCCGACCGCGGTGAACTCCCGAGGTCGCCCTTCCGGGCCCCCGGCGCGCCGTTCACCAGCTGGTTCGCCCTGTCCTTCATCGGCATGGTGATCGTCATGATGGCCGTGGACGAGGACGCCAGGATCTCCCTCTACTGCGCCCCCGTCTGGGCGCTGCTGCTCGGCGTCTCGTTCCTCGTGCTGAAGCGGCGCAACCCCGACGCGGCGGCCTTCAGCCGGCAGAAACGGTCGTCGGACGCCGTGCCCAGCGACGCCCGCCACTGACCGGACCCCACCCCGCGTCCAGCATCCGGTCCCTCCCGTACCGCGATCCGGTACGGGAGGGACCCGCTGCTTATCCTGGGCCCATGCTGACCATCACCCAGGACCTGCGGGACCGCATAGTGGCCCACGCGCGCCAGGACCACCCCGACGAGGCGTGCGGAGTCGTCGCAGGACCCGCCGGCACGGGGCGGCCCGAGCGGTTCATCCCGATGCTCAACGCCGCCCGCTCGCCCACCTTCTACGAGTTCGACTCGGGCGATCTGCTCAAGCTCTACCGCGAGATGGACGACCGGGACGAGGAACCCGTGATCATCTACCACTCGCACACCGCGACCGAGGCGCGCCCCTCCCGCACCGACATCGCGTACGCGAACGAACCCGGCGCGCACTACGTCCTCGTCTCCACCGCCGACCAGGACGACGCCGGACCCTTCCAGTTCCGCTCGTTCCGCATCGTGGACGGCGAGGTCACCGAGGAGGAGGTCCGGGTCGTCGAGACCTACTGATCGGCGCCCCCGACCCCCGTCTGTCCACATCGCGGCCGGATTCCGTCCGCGATGTGGAATGACCCTCTGGGACTTGCGGGGGGAATCGATACGATGACCGCATGGTTCCCTCTGACGTGAGCGAGAAGACGCCGGGCACGCCGCTGCTCGTGGCGCGGCTGCACGTCGACCTGTGCCGGTCCGACAGTGCCATCTGTCCGTGCTGACCTCCGCCGCCGAGCGGCCCTGACGCACCGGCGGGAGCACCCGCGAACCCGCCGACCAGCGGCTTCGATCCCGGTCCGCCCGCCACCTCGCGCTCCGTCCGCCCGCCCCACCGCCGAGATCCGCTCGGTACGCCGCAACACCGTTTGCCCGATTCCCGACAGGAGCCCACGCCATGGCCATTGAGGTCCGCATCCCGACCATCCTCCGCACCTACACCAACGGGGAGAAGGCCGTCCAGGGCAGCGGGGACACCCTCGCCGCCCTCTTCGCCGACCTGGAGAGCCGGCACGCCGGCATCCACGACCGGGTGGTCGACAACGGCCAGCTGCGGCGCTTCGTGAACGTGTACCTCAACGACGAGGACGTGCGGTTCCTCGACGGCATCAACACCAAGCTCACCGACGGCGACAGCGTCACCATCCTGCCCGCCGTCGCCGGCGGGATGGCCTGACCGGCATGCGGTACGACTCCCCGCTCGCCGCGGTCGGCAACACGCCGCTCGTCCGCCTACCGCGGCTCTCGCCCGCCGAGAACGTACGGATCTGGGCGAAGCTGGAGGACCGCAACCCGACCGGCTCGATCAAGGACCGCCCCGCGCTCCACATGATCGAGCAGGCCGAGAAGGAGGGGAGGCTCACCGAGGGCTGCACGATCCTCGAACCCACCTCCGGCAACACCGGCATCTCGCTGGCGATGGCCGCCCGGCTCAAGGGCTACCGGATCGTCTGCGTGATGCCCGAGAACACCTCGCAGGAGCGGCGGGAGCTGCTCGCCATGTGGGGCGCGGAGATCATTCCGTCGCCCGCGGCGGGCGGCTCCAACACGGCCGTCCGGGTCGCCAAGGAACTCTCCGCGGCGAACCCGGACTGGGTCATGCTCTACCAGTACGGCAACCCCGGGAACGCGGGCGCGCACTACGCCACCACCGGGCCGGAGATCCTCGCCGACCTGCCGTCCATCACCCACTTCGTGGCGGGCCTCGGCACCACCGGCACCCTCATGGGCGTCGGCCGCTACCTGCGCGAGCACAAGCCGGACGTCAAGGTCGTCGCCGCGGAGCCGCGGTACGACGACCTCGTTTACGGGCTGCGCAACCTCGACGAGGGGTTCGTGCCCGAGCTGTACGACGCCTCCGTCCTCACCACCCGGTTCTCCGTCGGCTCCGCGGACGCGGTGACCCGGACCCGGGAGCTGCTCCAGCAGGAGGGCATCTTCGCGGGCGTCTCGACGGGGGCCGCGCTGCACGCGGCCATCGGGGTCGGTCGCAAGGCCCTCCAGGCGGGGGAGGACGCGGACGTCGTCTTCGTCGTCGCCGACGGGGGCTGGAAGTACCTCTCCACGGGGGTGTACACGGCTGCCACGACGGAGGAGGCCATCGAGCGGTTGCACGGCCAGCTCTGGGCCTGAGCGGTGGCCCGGCGGGGGTTCCCCGCCGGGCCGTGCTGTTCCCCGTGCGATGCGCTGCCCGTACGTTGTCCGGCTCGGGTGCGTCCACCTGAGGGTGCGCTGTCCCGTGCGGGTGCGCTGCTGATTTGCGCAGTTCCCCGCGCCCCTTCAGGTGCGATCTGCCGGGGGTGCGCTGTCCTGTGCGGGTGCGCTGTGGTGTTGCGCAGTTCCCCGCGCCCCTGTCTATCTGGGGGTTGTGGTGTTCTGTGACCTGCGGGGTGTGCATCCTCCGAAGCGCCCGAGATCAGGGGCGCGGGGAACTGCGCGAAACAGCAGCGCACCCGCACGGGACAGCGCACTCGCAGCGGATCGCACCCGATCAGGGGCGCGGGGAACTGCGCAAGACCACCACGCACCCGCACTGGGTAGCGCACCGCCAGGTGATCGCACCCGCACGGGACAGAGCCCGAATCGGTGATAGCGCGGGTGAGTTCGCCCACAACGGTCAGTGACGGGGGAGCGCCCACCCCTTTCGCGCTTTACGCTCGACAGACTCCACCCCTTCGGCCCCCCGCAGGGCCCGTCTTCCGTCAGCGCGGAGGTTCCAGCTCCCATGAAGCTCACCGTCGTCGGCTGCTCGGGGTCGTTTCCGTCCGTGGACTCGGCCTGTTCGAGCTACCTCGTCGAGGCCGACGGCTTCCGGCTGCTCCTCGACATGGGCAACGGCGCCCTCGGCGAGTTGCAGCGCCACTGCGGTCTCTACGACCTCGACGCCATCTTCCTCAGCCATCTGCACGCCGACCACTGCATCGACATGTGCGGGTACTTCGTCGCCCGCTACTACCGCCACGAAGGCGGACGCTGCGACCCCGTCCCCGTGTACGGCCCCGAGGGCACCGAACACCGGCTCACCACCGCGTACGCGGACACCCCCTCGGCCTCCTCGATGAGCGAGGTCTTCGACTTCCACACGGTCAAGCCCGGCACCTTCGACATCGGCCCCTTCACGGTGCGCACCGAACGCGTCGCGCACCCCGTGGAGGCGTACGGCATCCGCGTCGAACACGGGGGCCGCGCCCTCACGTACTCGGGGGACACCGGCGTCTGCGAGCCGCTGCACGAACTCGCCGCGGGCACCGACCTGTTCCTGTGCGAGGCCGCGTTCACCGCCGGCAAGGAGAACATCCCCGACCTGCACCTGAACGGGCGCGAGGCCGGGGCGGTGGCCCGCCGGGCCGACGTGGGGCGGCTGCTGCTCACCCACATCCCGCCGTGGACCGACCCCCAGGTCAACCTGCTGGACGCCCGTGAGGTCTTCGAGGGCCCCACGGAACTCGCCGTCCCGGGCGCCACGTACGCGGTCTGAGCAGCGCACCGGGGGTGCCGCGCCCGACGGGCACGGCACCCCCGCCGGCACCCCTACTTCACGTTCTCGCGGTCCTCCGCCTCCGACTCCTCCTCCGGCTCCCGGCCCGGGGTCTGGAGGTTGAACTTGATGATGGCGAACCGGAAGACCGCGTAGTACACGACGGCGAAGGCCAGCCCGATCGGGATGATCAGCCACGGTTTGGTGGCGAGACTCCAGTTGATGACGTAGTCGATCAGGCCGGCCGAGAAGCTGAACCCGTCCTTGACGCCCAGCGCCCAGCTCACCGCCATCGAGACGCCGGTGAGCACCGCGTGGATCGCGTACAGCAGCGGTGCGACGAACAGGAACGAGTACTCGATCGGCTCCGTGATGCCGGTGACGAACGAGGTCAGCGCCACCGACAGCATCAACCCGCCGACGATCTTGCGGCGCTCGGGCCGTGCGCAGTGGGTGATCGCGAGGGCCGCCGCCGGCAGGGCGAACATCATGATCGGGAAGAAGCCCGTGGTGAACTGCCCGGCCGTCGGGTCGCCGGCGAGGAACCGGTTGATGTCACCGTGCACGACCGTGCCGTCCGGCTTGGTGTAGTCGCCGAACTGGAACCAGACGAACGTGTTGAGGAACTGGTGCAGCCCCACCGTCAGCAGCGCCCGGTTCGCCACGCCGAAGATGCCGGAGCCCCAGGAGCCGAGGTCCACGAGCCATTCCGAGAAGCTGGTGAGCGCGTCACCGATCGGCGGCCACACCCAGACGCACAGCGCGGCGAAGAGCAACCCGATGAACGCCATGATGATCGGGACGAGCCGCCGCCCGTTGAAGAAGCCCAACCAGTCGACCAGCTTGGTCCGGTGGAACCGCTGCCAGACGTACGCCGTGACCAGGCCCATGACGATGCCGCCGAAGACCCCCGGATTCTGGTACGAGGCCTGGGCCGAGGTGCCGTCCTCGGCGACGCACAGCCCGCTCCAGGTGCCCGCCCCCTCGAAGTCGGCGCCCGGCGCGCAGCTCTCCGGGAACGCGCGGAGGATCGCGTAGTACACCAGGAAACCGGCGACCGCGGCCAGCGCGGTGGAACCGTCCGACTTCTTCGCCATGCCGATGGCGACACCGATGCAGAACAGCAGGGGCAGGCCCAGCGAGGAGTCCAGCAGGGCGCCGCCCGCCGCCGCGAACACCGTCGCGACATCCGTCCAGCCCAGTCCCTCGGTGCCGAAGACGTCGGGCTGGCCGAGCCGGTTGAGGATGCCCGCGGCAGGCAGGACGGCGATGGGCAGCTGAAGGCTGCGCCCCATCTTCTGCAACCCCTGGAACAGGGTGTTCCACCGTGAGCGGGCGGGTGCTGCCGCGCTGTCCGCGCTCATGGGCGACCTCCTGGGATGACGTACGCCACCCGGTCGGGTGGCGCGTCGTGATCGTCATCCTTCGCCAAGGCGGCGGTCACCGCTCGCGAAGTTGGGCCAACAGTGGGTTAACGTGACAAAGCAGTCATCAGTGGCGCCAGGGAGGCAGCATGGCCAGCAAGGCTGAGAAGATCATCGCGGGGCTCGGCGGGCTTGAGAACATCGTGGAGGTCGAGGGCTGCATCACCCGGCTGCGCACGGAGGTCGTCGATCCCGCGAAGGTGGACGACGGTGCGTTGAAGGCCGCGGGGGCGCACGGCGTCGTCAAGATGGGAACCGCCGTCCAGGTCGTCATCGGCACGGACGCGGACCCCATCGCCGGCGAGATCGAAGACCTCATGTAGTCCCCCCGGTGCGCTGCCCGTGCCGGAACCGAGCCAGTTCCCACGGGTCGTGCGCGCTGAAGACGGTGACCTCGCCCGCGTGGTCGCGCCGGAGGGAACGCAGCCGGTCGCGGGTCGCGAGACGAACTGCCGCGTCGGTCTGCGCCCCCTCCTGGACCGGTTCGAGGACGGGATGGGACCGGGGCGGCGTGTGTTCGAGCTCGCCGTGATGCAGGTACGCGTCCCCCGCGTGCAGCAACCACCCTCCGTCCCCGTCGCGCACGGCGACGCCCGCGTGTCCCGCCGAGTGGCCGGGCAACGGCACCAACAGGAGTTCGCACGCCAGCCCCTGCGGCCGAGCCACGCCGGAGAAGCCGAACCACTCCGTACGGTCCGCCACGGACGCGGGCGTGAGCAGCGGCTGGTGCGCCCGGTGCGCCGGCACGAAGCGGTCGAGGCTGTGCTGGTGGTGCGCTGCCGTGGGGTCGGTGACGGCCCGGTACTCCTCGGGGTGGACGTGCACCCGTGCCCGGGGGAAGTCCGGCAGTCCTCCCGTGTGGTCGCGGTGCAGATGGGTGAGCAGGATGTGTCGTACGTCCCGGGGTGCGTACCCGAGCCGGACGACCTGGCGCAGCGCGCTCTCCTCGGGGTTCAGCTCGGGTTGGGCGTAGGCCACCCAGTCCGCACCCAGCGACCGGTCGGGGTGCGGCAGGTCGGCGGTGCCGAGACCGGTGTCCACCAGGACCAGCCCGTCCGCGTCCGTCTCGATGAGCAGGCAGTGGCAGACGACGGCTCGTTCGTGGTGCACGGCGTCGGCCTCAAGCCCTGCGCCGAGTGGTGGAATCTTCCGGAGAGAACCGCAGTTGAGGTGATGGATGCGCACGAGGCCCCCTGGAGGCATGTTGGCGGGGTGTTCTCGACGGACGCTAGGAGGGGCCTTCGTGACTCACCAAACCGTTGGACACGAGCCGGACGGTCCGCTGGCGGACTGTCCGGACAGCGCACTCGTCCCGCCGCGTCCCGAACCGCGGTGCCCCGTTGACGTCACGCTCGCCGTGCTGGGCGGTCGGTGGACGCCGCTGGTGATCCGCGAGTTCCTGCGGCGTGGTCAGGCGACGTACTCCGAGGTGTCCGCGGCTCTGCCCGTGCTCTCGGACAAGGTCCTCTCGGACCGGTTGGTCCAGTTGACCCGTGCGGGTGTCATCGAGCGTCACCGGGTGCCGGGCTGGCCTCCCCGGGTCCGCTACGTTCTGACCGGCCGGGGGCGTGCGCTGGAACCAGTGGTGCGCAGCATGTGGGAGTGGGGCGAACAGTAGCCCGTGCGGGTGCGCTGCTGTTTCGCGCAGTTCCCCGCGCCGCTGATCCGCTGCGATCACCTGGCGGTGCGCGGTCCGGTTGGGGTGTGCGGTGGTTTTGCGCAGTTCCCCGCGCCCCTGTCGGGGTGCGTCCACCTGCGGGTGCGCTGTCCCGTGCGGGTGGATGGTCGTTTCGCGCAGTTCCCCGCGCCCCTGATGTCGCTCCGGTGGGATCGCATCCTGCGGGCCACAGAACAGCGCACCGCCAGCTGATCGCACCCCGATAGGGGCGCGGGGAACTGCGCGAAAACGACCGCGCACCCGAGCTAGACCACGCACGCGCAGCGGATCGCACCCGATCAGGGGCGCGGGGAACTGCGCAGAAGCGACCACGCACCCGCACGGGACAGCGCACGCGCAGCCCAGCGCACCGGCCCCGCAGGGCCCCCACCCGCCCACGCCCCCCTGAAGGCCGTGGGCGATAGGCTCGGAACCATGTCACGCATCGACGGCCGCACCCCCGACCAGCTCCGCCCGATCACGATCGAACGCGGATGGAGCAAGCACGCCGAGGGCTCCGTCCTCATCTCCTTCGGTGACACGAAGGTGTTCTGTACGGCCTCCGTGACGGAAGGCGTACCCCGCTGGCGCAAGGGCAGCGGGGAGGGCTGGGTGACCGCCGAGTACTCGATGCTCCCGCGCTCCACGAACACCCGCGGCGACCGCGAGGCCGTCCGGGGCCGGGTCGGTGGCCGTACGCACGAGATCTCCCGGCTGATCGGCCGCTCCCTGCGTGCCGTCGTCGACTTCAAGGCCCTCGGCGAGAACACGATCGTGCTGGACTGCGACGTCCTCCAGGCCGACGGCGGCACCCGCACCGCCGCGATCACCGGCGCCTACGTGGCCCTCGCCGACGCGGTCACCTGGGCCAAGGACCGCAAGCTGGTCCGCGCGAACCGCCAGCCGCTCACCGGCACCGTCTCCGCCGTGTCGGTCGGCATCGTGGGCGGCGTCCCGCTGCTGGACCTCCGCTACGAGGAGGACGTCACGGCGGACACCGACATGAACGTCGTCTGCACCGGCGACGGCCGCTTCGTCGAGGTGCAGGGCACCGCCGAGGCCGAGCCCTTCGCCCGCGACGAGCTGAACGTCCTCCTCGACCTGGCCGTCGGCGGCTGCGACGAGTTGGCCGCCTTCCAGCGCAAGGCGCTCGACGACCAGTGAACCGCTGACCCCCGCCCGGTCCGCGCCCCGAGGGGGCCGGGCCGGGCGGCGGTGTGACCGGGCGAACCGGCACCGGGGGCAACCAAGCGGCGGCGGATCGCGTTTCTAGTAGTACGGGCGCAGGGGGGAACCCCGCAGCGTCCGCCGTGACTCTCGGGAGGGACCCGCCCCATGGCCGCGCGCCGCCGCACCATCACCGCTCTCGCCGTTGCCGGGGCAGTACTCTTCACCCCGCTCGCCGTCGGGTGCAGCGCCGTCGACAAGGCGCTCGACTGCGTGCAGACCGCCGACACGATCGCCGACAGCGTGACCGACCTCCAGCAGGCCGTGGAGAACGCCGCCAACGATCCGACGCAGGCCGAGGAATCGCTCCGGGCGATCGAGAAGAACCTCGACAAGATCGGTGACACCACCGACAACGCCGACCTGGGCAAGGCCGTGGACCGACTCGGCGAGGCCATCGACACCGTCGGCACCGCCATCGAGAACGGCGACTCGACCCCGGACATCGGCCCCGTCACCGACGCGGCCGGCGAGCTGACCAAGGTGTGCACCCCCTAGCCGGTCCCCGGGCCCGGGGCACCCCCGGGCCCACCCCGTGCCACCAGGCATAATCCCGGCATGACCCGCCTGATCCTCGCCACCCGCAACCCCGGCAAGCTCGTCGAGCTCCAGGAGATCCTGGCCGCCGCCGCGCTCGCCCACGAGCTGGTCGGCGCCGACCAGTACCCCGAGATCCCGGACGTCAAGGAGACCGGCGTCACCTTCGCGGAGAACGCCCTCCTCAAGGCGCACGCCCTGGCCCGGGCGACCGGACTGCCCGCCGTGGCCGACGACTCCGGACTGTCGGTGGACGTCCTCGGCGGTGCCCCCGGCATCTTCTCCGCCCGCTGGTCCGGACGGCACGGCGACGACCGGGCCAATCTGGACCTGCTGCTCGCGCAGCTCTCCGACATCGAAGCCCCGCACCGCGCCGCGCACTTCACCTGTGCCGCCGCGCTCGCGTTGCCCGACGGCACCGAACGCGTCGTCGAGGGGCGGTTGACCGGCACCCTGCGCCACGCGCCCGAGGGCAGCAACGGCTTCGGCTACGACCCGATCTTCCAGCCGGACGGGGACAGTCGGACGACCGCCGAGCTGAGCCCCGCGGAGAAGAACGCCATCAGCCACCGCGGCAAGGCGTTCCGGGCCCTCGTCCCCGTGCTCCGCGAACTCCTCCCGGCCGCCCCGTAACGGGGCCGCGGGGCGCACGCACCAGGGCCCGGCCCCCGATCACTCGGGGGCCGGGCCCTGTTCGGTGCGGCCGGAGGGACTCGAACCCTCACGGGTGTTACCCCACTGGGACCTAAACCCAGCGTGACTGCCAGTTCCACCACGGCCGCGTCCGCGCGCCCATCGTAGTGGCCGGGGCCGGGCGCCGGGCAGCGCGGGGGAGGTTACAGCCCGAGGTCCTTGATGATTTTGGCCACGTGCCCCGTCGCCTTGACGTTGTACAGGGCCCGCTCGACCTTGCCGTCCTCGTCCACGACCACCGTGGAGCGGATGACGCCCGTGACCGTCTTGCCGTACAGCTTCTTCTCGCCGAACGCGCCGTACGCCTCCAGCACCGCCCTGTCGGGGTCGGCCAGCAGGGTGACCCGCAGGTCCTCCTGCTCCCGGAACTTGGCCAGCTTCGCCGGCTTGTCCGGGGAGATGCCGATCACGTCGTACCCCTCGCCGGCGAGGAAGTCGAGGCGGTCGGTGAAGTCGCACGCCTGCTTGGTGCAGCCGGGGGTGAGGGCGGCCGGGTAGAAGTACACGATGACCTTGCGGCCCTTGCGGTCGGCCAGCGAGACCTCCTTGCCGTCGGCGTCGGGCAGGGTGAAGGCGGGGGCGGTGTCGCCGGGCTGGAGTCGCTCGCTCATGTCGCATCTCCTCGCGAGGGTCGGTGTCCCCGGGCGGTCGTCCCCGGGGTGATTACGGAACGCAGTACGGAACGCAGTACGGAAACGAGCGTAATGGGGGTGCCGTGGGGTGGGTCGCGCGGGAAGCTGACAGACTGTCGACCGTAGGGAACACCCACGCCGGACACGACGGAGGCAACACGGTGTCGGAGACATCGGATACCAGGACCCCGGCGCAGATCGAGGCGGACATCGAGCGCCGCCGCGAGCGCCTCGCCGAGACGCTCGACGAGATCGGCGTCCGAGTGCACCCCAAGACGATCGTCGGGGACGCCAAGGCCAAGGCGGTAGCCAGCGTCGACCACACCCTCGGCCGCGTCTACGTCGGCGCCAACCGGGTGATCTCCCGTTTCACCGGCAAGCTGGTGTCCGAGGACGGCGCCCCGCGGCTGGAGCGGATCGTGCCGGTCGCGATCGTCGTCGTCGGGCTCGTCGGCCTGGTGGCCCTCGGCGGCTCCCGCAAGCGCAAGGTCTGAGGGCGCCGGGGCGCCGCCCCCGGCGGGAAACGGGGCGCACCGGGGCCGGTGCGTCCCCGTACGGGCCGTGCGGACCACCCCATCGGCGTACCGGGGGCCGAGGCAGGTAGGTTCGGGGGCGTGAGCGCCAACAAGGACTTGAACACCACGCACGACAAGCTGCCCATCCGGATGCTGCACGACCGCGTGCTGGTGCGGCAGGACACGGCCGAGGGCGAGCGGCGCTCCGGCGGCGGCATCCTGATCCCCGCGACGGCGGCGGTCGGGCGACGGCTCGCCTGGGCCGAGGTCGTCGCGGTCGGGCAGAACGTCCGCAGCGTGGAGACCGGCGACCGGGTGCTGTACGACCCGGAGGACCGGGCCGAGGTCGAGGTGCGCGGCACCGCCTACGTCCTGATGCGCGAGCGCGACCTGCACGCCGTCGCCGCCGACCGTTTCGAGGGCTCCGAGGACTCCACCGGGCTGTACCTGTAGCCGACAGGGCCCCGCTCTGAGGGCTGGTGACCCCGGTCACCAGCCCTTTCGCCGTTTTTTGCTACGGTAGGGGCAGCCCGACGAGACGCGCCGTACCGGGACACGCAAAGACGACGCACCCCTGTAGATCCGTTATGGAAACCACGGAGGTGCCGTCATGGCATGGATTTTGCTGATCATCGCCGGTGTGCTGGAGGTCGGCTGGGCGATCGGCATGAAGTACACCGAGGGGTTCACCCGACTGTGGCCCAGTGTGTTCACGGGCGCCGGAATCGTGGCGAGCATGGTCCTGCTGTCGTACGCGGCGAAGACGCTCCCCATCGGCACCGCCTACGGCGTGTGGGTCGGCATCGGCGCCGGTGGCGCCGCCATCCTCGGCATGCTGGTGCTCGGCGAGCCGGCGACCGCCGCGCGGATCTTCTTCATCGCGCTGCTGCTGGTCGCCGTCATCGGACTGAAGGCCACCTCCGGCCACTGACGGACCGAGCGACCCTTCCGCGCGCGGGTCACCACCCGCCCGCACCCACGAGTGGCCCCCGGGGTACCCACCCCGGGGGCCACTCGTGTGTCTGCTTCCGTCCCGCTACGGGGTCGTGGGCAGTCCGGGGCTGTTGCCGCCGGTGGGCGTGCCGGTCTGGCCGGGGCCGCCCGTCACCTCGCCGCCCGTCACCTGGCCCGTCGCGCCGCCGTCGCCACCGCCGGTCCCGCCGGTACCGCCCGAGCCGGTGCCGCCCGAGCCGGTACCGCCGGTGCCGCCCGAGCCGGTGCCGGACGTGGTGCCGCCGGTCCCCGCGGACGTGCCGCCGTCACCCGTCGTCCCGCCGTTCTGGCCGTTCCCGGTGGTGCCGTCGGTGGCCCCGCTGCCCGGGGTCGTCGGCTTGCCGGTGTCCCGGGTGGCGTCGCTGGTGGGCGGGGTGCCCTCGGGCTCCTCCTCCTTCTGCGTGGGGCCCTCGGTCTCCTGCTCCTCGGCGTCGGGGCTGGCGGAGGTGTCCGGGTCACCGCTGCTGCTCGCGCCCGGCAGGTCGAGCCGCCTGTTGGACCCGTCCTGGAGCCGCAGCGTGAAGTCCTGCGGTTCGCTGCCCTTGAGCGCGGCCTTGGTGTACTGCGCCCAGATCTGCGCCGGCGGACCGCCACCGCTGATCCGCGGCTCGCCCAGGGCCCCGTACAACGGGATCTGCTTGCCGGTCACCGGGTCCTGACCCATCACCGCGACCACGGTGGCGAGGTCCGGGGTGAAGCCCGCGAACCAGGCCGCCTTGTCGTTCTCCGCGGTACCGGTCTTGCCCGCGGCGGGCCGCTCGGCGGCCAGCGCCGCCATGCCCGAGCCGCTGTCGACCACGCTGCGCAGCAGCGAGGTGGTGGTGTCCGCGGCCTGTCGGCTGACGACCTGCTTGGCCGTCCGCTTCGGCAGGGCGATCGCCGCCCCGTTCTTGGTCATCTTGGCGACCAGGGTGTAGTCGCGCTGCTTGCCGTGGTTGGCGAGGGTCGCGTACGCCCCCGTCATGTCCAGGACGCTCGCCCGTGCCGCGCCCAGCGCGATCGACGGGTACGGGTGCATGTCCGGGGTCTTCTTCGGCACGCCGAGCGCGACCGCGGTCTTCTCCACCTTGCCGGGGCCCACGTCCACGGCCATCTGCGCGTACACCGAGTTCACGGACTTGTCGGTGGCCTCCCGGATGGTGATCGGCCCGTAGTTGACGTAGTCCTGGTTGCCCGGCGCGTACGGGCCGCCGCTCCAGCCCTCCACGGGGCGCTTGCTGGTGCCGTCGTAGACCGTGTTCGGGGTGATCGGCCGACCGTCCTGGGTCACCGAGTCGTTCTCCACGCCGGAGGTGAACACGAACGGCTTGAACGTCGAACCGACCTGGAAGTCCCGCCGGGTCGCGTTGTTGACGAACTGCTTGGTGTAGTCGATGCCGCCGTACATGGCGACGACCTGCCCGGTCGCCGGGTCGATGGAGACGCCGCCCGCCCGCACGTTGCGGTCGACCTTGCGCGCCTTCTTGTCGACCCGGGCCATCAGCTGGTCGTTGACCGCCTTGACCAGGGCGTCCTGCTTGGGCTTCTGGAGCGTGGTGGTGATCCGGTGCCCGCCGGCGTTCAGCACGTCCTCGCTGATGATGTCGTGCTCGAACAGGTAGTCCTTGACGGCCTGCACCAGGTAGCCGCGCTGGCCGGACATGCCGACCGAGCCCTTGGCCTCCTTCGGCATCGGGAACGTCATCTTGTCCCGCTCCTCCTGGGACAGCCAGCCCTCCGTGACCATGCCGTTGAGGACGTACTTCCAGCGGGACACCACCTGCGGCTTGTTCTGCGGGTGGGCCACCACGTCGTACGCGCTCGGGGCGTTGAGCAGCGAGGCGAGGTACGCGCCCTGCTCGATGGTCAGCTTCTCGACGTCGACGCCGTAGTACGCCTGCGCTGCGGACTGGATGCCGTACGCGTTGCGGCCGAAGAAGCTGGTGTTGAGGTAGCCCTCCAGGATGTCGTCCTTGGACTGCTCGCGGTCCAGCTTTATCGAGATGAAGAACTCCTTCGCCTTGCGGGAGAAGGTCTGCTCCTGCGCGAGGTAGTAGTTCTTCACGTACTGCTGGGTGATCGTCGAGCCGGACTGCTTGCCCTTGCCGGTCATGGTGTTCCAGCCGGCGCGGACCATCGCCTTCGGGTCGACGGCCGACTGGCCGTAGAAGTCGCGGTCCTCGGCGGCGAGCACGGTGCGCCGGACGTCCTCCGGGATCTGCGACAGCTGCACGTTCTCCCGGTTGACCTCGCCGTCGCGGGCGAGCTGCGAGCCGTCCGCGTACAGGTACACGTTGCTCTGCTTGGTCGCCGCGGCGTTCGCCGCGGGGATCTTCACGATCATGTAGCCGGTGATGAAGGCGCCCATCCCCAGCAGCAGCACCGTGAGGACGGCCGCCAGCGTGAAGCGCCAGGTCGGCACGAGCCGGCGCCAGCCCTTGCGCTTGGGCCGCTTCCGCTTCGCCTTCTTGCCGGGCTCGGCCGGCTCCCCGGCGGGGCCGTCGGCCGCGGCGAAGACCGCGGTCCCGTCCGCTCCGGGGGGCGGCGGAACGGCGCCCTTCGGGGGGCCGCCGGGCTTCTGGAGGCGCAGCTGGGTGGTGCGCTCGACCGGCCGCTCCTCGGGGGAGCCGCCGGCACCCGCGGGGCCGCCCGGGCCACCGGGGCGGCCCGCGCCGCCCGCGCCGCCGCGGCGGACGGCGCCGAGCTGGGTGGTGCGCTCCGCCGGCGTCTCCTCGGCCCCGCGGGGCGCGCCCTTGCGGGGGCCGCCCGGGGCGCCTCCGGTGCCGCTGGTCGTCCGCCCCGACGCGGGGGACGCGCCGGGCGCGGGCTTGCCGGACGGGCCGGCGGGTCGCTTCGTCGGTCCGGAGCCCGTGCCCGCGGCGGCGGCACCGGAGGCGGTGCCCTGCTGCCCGCCGGGTGCCTTGCCGGCGCCCGATGCGCCCGGTGCGTCGCGCTTGCTGCGGTCGTCCCGTGCGTTCTGCGCGGCGCGGGACTCCGCGGCGGGTCGCTGGCCCGGTCCGCCGGACGCGGGTGCGGCCTTGGGGCCGGGCCCCTTCGCCGCCGGCCCGGCGGCCTGGGGTCCCTTGGGCTGGGGGGCCTTGGACTGCGGATTCTTGGACAGGGGCGCCTCGGGCCCGTTCGCCTTGGGCGCGGGCCCCTTCGGCTCAGCGCCCTTGGCCCCGGGCGCTGCGGCCCCCGGCGTCGCTGCCCCCGGTGCTGCGGACCGGGGAGCCTTGCGGTCGGGGTTCGGGCCGCCCGGCCGTCCCGCCGCACCTGCGCCCGCCGGACCCGCGGGACGGTTCCCGCCGGACGTGCCGGAGCGCGGGCGCGGCGCGAACGCGTCGAAGGAGCGCCCCTCGCCGGCGGCCGGGCTGCTCTTCGCAGGGCGCTGCGGGAGCTTCGGCGCCCCGTCCGCACCCGTCGCCCCCGTGGTCTTCCCCCCGGGGGCCGAAGCCCCCCTCCCGGTGTCCGAAGGCTTCTTCCCGGTTCCGAACGGGCTCCCGGAGCTCCGCTCCCCCTCGCCGGTCGGCGGTGCCGCGGGGCGTTCGGGCTCCGGGCCCGTAGTGCCCTCGTCGTGCTGTTGCGGCTCGTCGCTCATGGTTCGCGGAACTCCCGATTCACTTCGTGCGCCGGATACTTCTGTTACTGCGGGTACTGCCGTGGTGCCGTTGCCGCTGCCCCGGGCGCGCCGGTGTACGGCACGACCGAGGAAGGTGCCCCCTGAGGACGTACGGGTCATACGTCACATACACCCCGTAAAGGTTCGTACAAGGTTGCGCACCCCGTAAACCTTCGCGTCCCAGGTCTCAACTTTCGCACCCTTGCTCGGGTGCCCGTGACACGGCACGCAACCGGACCCGGAACCCCGAAACCCCGTGGCGGTGCATCACGCCCTGCCACTAGGGTTCTGCGCTTCGGCCCCGTAACAGGAGACGACGCAGAACCGGAAGGGGTTGTACGTGCACACCGGATGGTTGTACGCGAGGGTTGCCGCCGGCGGGTTCCGACGCCACGCGACGTACCGCACGGCCACCGCAGCGGGAGTCTTCACCAACACCGTCTTCGGGTTCATTCTCGCCTACACCTTCATCGCCCTCTGGGACGAGCGTCCCGGCCTCGGCGGTTACGACGTCTCCGACGCCCTCACCTTCGTGTGGGTCAGCCAGGGCCTGCTCGCCGTGATGGCGACCATGGGCGGTGGATTCGAGGACGAGCTGATGGAACGCATCCGCAGCGGGGACATCGCGATCGACCTGTACCGGCCGGTCGACCTCCAGGGGTGGTGGCTCGCCGCCGACCTGGGCCGGGGCGCGTTCCAGCTGCTCGGACGGGGTGTCGTGCCCCTGATCGTCGGCGCGCTCGCCTTCCCGCTGGCCCTCCCGGGCGGGCCGCTGCCCTGGCTCGCGTTCCTGCTCGCCGTCCTGCTCGGGGCGATCGTCAGCTTCGCGATCCGCTACCTCGTCGCGTTGACGGCGTTCTGGCTGTTGGACGGCGCGGGTGTGGCACAGATCGCATTCCTCGCGGGCATCTTCTTCTCCGGGATGCTGCTGCCGCTCACCGTCTTCCCGGGCGCCCTGGGCGAGGTCGCCCGGGCGCTGCCCTGGTCCGCGCTGATCCAGGTGCCGGCCGACGTGCTGCTCGGCCAGTACTCCGGTGCGCGGCTGTGGGGCGCCTTCGCCTTCCAGGCCGGCTGGGCCGTGGCACTGCTGCTGGTGGGCCGGCTCCTCCAGTCCGTCGCGACCCGCAGGGTGGTGGTCCAGGGTGGCTGAACCACCGCGCACCACGCTTCCCGCGCCGCCCGGGGGACCCGTTCCCCCTGCCGTCGCACCGCTGCCCGCCCCCGACTTCGGAACCCGCGACGGCGCCCTGACCAAGCTGCGGGACGGACTGCGCACGTACCGGATGATCGCCGCCATGTGGATCCGCTCCACGATGACCTACCGGGTGTCGTTCGCGCTGACCCTGTTCGGCAACTTCGCCGTCACCATCCTCGACTTCGTGGCGATCCTGCTGATGTTCTCGCAGGTCGACTCGCTCGGTGGTTACGCGCTCGCCGAGATCGCGCTGCTGTACGGCACCGCCTCGACCTCGTTCGGGCTCGTCGACCTCGCGATCGGCTCGGTCGACCGGCTGGGGCGGCGGGTCAGGGACGGCACCCTCGACACCCTGTTGGTGCGTCCCGCGCCGGTCCTCGCCCAGGTCGCCGCCGACCGTTTCGCCCTGCGCCGCCTCGGCCGGATCTCCCAGGGCGCGTTGGTCCTCGGGTACGGGCTGCTGCACGTGGACGTGGACTGGACCCCGCTCGCGGTGCTGATGGTCCCGCTGATGGTGCTGAGCGGGGCGGGGATCTTCGGCGCGGTGTTCGTCGCGGGCGCGGCGTTCCAGTTCGCGGCGAAGGACGCCGCCGAGGTGCAGAGCGCGTTCACGTACGGCGGGGTCACCATGCTCCAGTACCCGCCGGTCATCTTCACCCAGGAGCTGGTGCGCGGGGTGACGTTCGTCTTCCCGCTCGCCTTCGTCAACTGGCTGCCCACGCTGTACCTCCTGGACCGCCCCTATCCGTTGGACCTGCCGAGCTGGCTGGCCTTCGCCCCGCCGCTGGTCGCCGTGGCGAGCTGTGCGCTCGCCGGTCTCGCCTGGCGCGCGGGGCTGCGCGGCTACCGCAGCACGGGCAGCTGACCGCAGCGCGCACCCGCCCCGCCCCGCCCCCAGACAGAACCGGAAGGAACATGGCACAGACCACGGGAAGCGTCCCTGACCAGGCCGGGCCGCCCGAAGCGCCGCTGATCACGCTCGACGGGGTCGAGAAGGTCTTCGACGTGCGTCGCCGCACCGGTTTCCTGCGCCGGGAGCGCAGCGAGGTCCGGGCGGTGGACTCGCTGTCGTTCGGCGTGGCGCGCGGCGAGATGGTCGGGTACATCGGCCCCAACGGCGCCGGGAAGTCCACCACGATCAAGATGCTCACCGGCATCCTCACCCCCAGCGCGGGGCGCATCCGGGTCGCCGGCATCGACCCGACGCGGGAGCGGACCCGGCTCGCCCGCCGGATCGGGGTCGTCTTCGGCCAGCGCACCACCCTGTGGTGGGACCTCCCGCTGATCGACTCGTACCGGCTGGCGCACCGCATGTACCGGGTGCCCGACGCGCGCTTCAAGGAGAACCTCGACCGCTGCGTGGAACTCCTCCAGCTCGGCGAGCTGTTGGAGGTGCCCGTGCGGCAACTCTCGCTCGGCCAGCGGATGCGCGGGGACATCGCCGCGGCGCTGCTGCACGACCCCGAGGTGCTGTACCTGGACGAGCCGACCATCGGCCTCGACATCGTCTCCAAGGTGCGGGTGCGGGAGTTCCTGCGGGACCTCAACGCCGAGCGGGGCACCACCGTCCTGCTCACCACGCACGACCTGACCGACATCGAGCAGCTGTGCCGCCGGGTGATGGTCATCGACCACGGGCGGCTCATGTACGACGGCGCGTTGGCCGGGCTGCACGAGGCGGGCAAGAGCGAACGGACCCTCGTGGTGGACCTGGAACGCGAACTCGGGCCGATCGACGTCGGCACCGCGGCCCGGGTGGTCAAGGTGGAGGGTCCCCGCCAGTGGCTCGCCTTCCCGGCGGAGGGCTCCGCGGCGCCCCTGGTCGCCCGGATCGCCGCCGAGTACCCGCTGGCCGACCTGTCGGTCCGGGAGCCGGACATCGAGTCGGTCATCGCCCGCATGTACGCGGGCCGGGAGGGACAGTGACGGCTCGCCGTCCCGTTGCGCCCCGGTTCGCTCCCCGGCGGGTGGACGCTCGCTCGTCCGAGTGATCTGATCCCCGGTGTCCAGCCGGATCGACCGATGCACGCGGAAGCATGCGAACCGTGCGCAACTGGTACTTCAACCTGGTCCTTCAGGGCGTCCTCACCGAGGAGCAGGACGACACGCTCGCGGGCCTGGCGAGCTTCCACGACGGGCGCATCGCCCTTGAGGAAGCACCCGGGTGCGCCCGCTTCACGTGCGCGTTCGCGGCGGACACCCTGACCGAGGCGGTCGCCGACGCGCTGAGTCGGTTCGCGGACCTGCCCGGCGTCCTCGTCCGCAGCGTCGAACTGGACGAAATCGCCCTGGCCGACAACGGCATGGCCACCCCGGCCGTGGTCCCCGCCCCGCCCGTACCCACCGGGTGAGGCGCGTCCCACAGATGGCGATCTGCCCTAGTCTGCGGCCATGGAGCAACAGCCCCTGTCGGGCGGCCGGCAGCCGTACTGGAATCCGTACCGGCAGGTGGACGGCGGCGCCGTGCGCACGGCGTGCCCGAGACAGTGCGGGCGGTACATGACCGGAGCGAAGGACCACCACCTCGTCAAGTGGGAGTGCGGCTGCGGCTACCGCGTGCACAGCTAGCCCGCCGCGGCGCACCGCTTCAGGGGTGGGCCAGGGGTGCCCGTCGTAGTGGGATCGGAGCCGAACTCGTAGGCTGAACGCATGACGGACGCTGAGCCTGGACCCGCCGCCGACCCCGCACGGGAGCCCTCCCCTGCGAACGCCCCCGCACCCCGTGGCAAGGAGCTGAACCCGGCACAGCTACGGGCGTCGGACGCCGACCGGGAACTGGTCGTCGAGCGACTGCGCGACGCGATGGCGGAGGGCCGCCTCGACCTCGACGAGTTCGGGGAGCGGCTGGAGGCCGCCTACGCGGCCCGCACGTACGGGGAACTCGCGCCGATCACCCGCGACCTGCCCGAGGTCGGCACCGCGCCCACCTCGCTGGTGAAGCCCCCGCCCGGTACGGTCGCGGGCCCGCGCTGGCCGGAGCGGATCGGCGGTGAGCCCACCTCCTCGATGGGCGTCGCGATCATGAGCGCCTTCGAGCGCAAGGGCCGCTGGACGGCACCCCGCAGGTTCAACGCCTTCGCGCTGATGGGCGGCGGTGACATCGACCTGCGGGACGCCGACTTCCAGGACAACGAGATCGTGATCAACTGCATCGCCGTGATGGGCGGGGTCGACGTGACCGTGCCGCCCGGCGTCGACGTCGTGGTGCGCGGCATCGGGATCATGGGCGGTTTCGACCACCCCGACCCCGAGGAGTACACCGACCCCGCCGCGCCCCGCGTCATCGTCACCGGGTTCGCCTTCTGGGGCGGGGTCGGCGTCCGCCGCAAGGTGACCCGCGCCGAGAAGGAGCGGTTGAAGGCGGAGCGCCGGCAGGAGAAGCTCGACCGCCGGGCGGCCCGCCGCGGGGAGCTCCCCCCGAGCAAGGACTGACCCGTTCGCACCCGGACCGGGTGCGGACGGGCCGGGGGCGGCGGGTCAGGGCCAGAGGCCGTGCGAGACCGCGTAGATGAGCAGTCCCGCCAGCGAGCCGACCACCGTTCCGTTGATGCGGATGAACTGGAGGTCGCGCCCGATGTGCGCCTCGATCTTCTTCGAGGTGTGCTCGGCGTCCCACCCGGCCACGGTGTCCGTGATCAGCGAGGTGATCTCGTCCCGGTACGTGGTCACCACGTACACCGCCGCGCCCTCGATCCAGCCGTCCACCTTGCCTTGGAGCCCGGCGTCCGTGGACAGCCGCGCGCCGAGCGACAGCAGGGAGGTGCGGACCCGCAACCGCAGTTCGCTGCGCTCGTCCTCGGCCGCGGCCACGATCATCGCCCGTACCGAGGACCACGCGGAGGCGATCAGGTCCTGGACCTCGCTGCGGGCGAGGACCTCCCGCTTCAGGCGCTCCACCCGGGCCCGGGTGTCCGTGTCCGACTGGAGGTCGCCGGCGAAGTCCGCCAGGAAACGGTCCACGGCCTCCCGCGCCGGATGGTCGGGCATGTCCCGCATCTCGGTGACGAACCGCAGCAGTTCCCGGTAGACGCGCTCGCCGACCTTGCGGTCCACGAAGCGGGGCGTCCAGCCGGGCGCCCCGCCCTGCACCGCGTCCATCACGGAGTCCCCGTGCTCCACCAGCCAGTCGTGGGCGCGTACGCACACCAGGTCCACCACCCGCCGGTGGCCGCCGTCCTCGACGATCCGCTCCAGGGCCTTCCCGATGCCGGGGGCGATCTCCTGGGCGTCGGCCCGTCGGGTTATGGCCTCGCCGACGACGGCCTGCACGTCGGAGTCCCGCAGTACGGTGAGCGCCCCGCGCAGCGCGGTGGCCAGCTCCGCGGTCACCCGGTCGGCGTGCTCCGGCTGGGCGAGCCACGCACCGAGCCGGTTGCCGATGCCGACCGACCGCAGTCGGGAGCGGACCACCTCGCGGGAGAGGAAGTTCTCGCCCACGAACTCCCCGAGCGACGCCCCGAGCTGGTCCTTCTTGGTCGGGATGATCGCCGTGTGCGGGATCGGCAGCCCCAGCGGGTGCCGGAACAGCGCGGTCACCGCGAACCAGTCCGCGAGCGCGCCGACCATCCCCGCCTCGGCCGCCGCCGCCACGTACCCCGTCCAGGCGCCCGCGCCGTTGCTCTGGGCCCACTTGGCGAGCACGTACACCAGGGCCACGAACACCAGCAGCCCCGTCGCGGTGAGCTTCATCCGCCGCACGCCGCGCTGCCGTTCGGCATCCGCCTCGCTGAACGTGAACCCGCCGCGCCCCGGCCGGGGGCTCCCGGCCGCCGCCCCGGTCCGCCCCGGCCCCTCGGCCGTCTTCGGCCCTTCGGACCCTTCCATCCGCTCCATCCGCTTCCGTACCCGTCCGCTCTCGTGCGTTGTCCGTCGGCCACCGGTGGGGGCCGTCGGGCGGCCCCTGTCGGCCATTGTCCCTTTTCTCGATCCGTCCGAGCCGTCGAGCCGTGCGGGTGCGCCGTGGTCGCCCGCGCAGTTCCCCGCGCCCCTATCGGGGCGCCCCGCTGGGCCTGCGCGGGTCCGTGCGGGTGCGTCGTGGCTGGTCGCGCAGTTCCCCGCGCCCCTGACGGGGCGCGCCCCCTGTGGCACACGGGCCGGAAGGCGCCCCGATAG
>NZ_JBHXEN010000058.1:0-51083 GCF_042724695.1 Streptomyces sp. NPDC127068
GGCCGTGCGGTGCGGCGGAGCCGCGGGGGGGGGGGCCGGGCCGCCCCGCCCCCGGGGGGGGGGGGGCGCCCCTCGGCATGGAGCGTCGACCTGACGGGACGGTGCGTACCGTCAGGCCCCGAGTGACACCCGTCCCTCCTCGGCGGCTGTACCGGAGCCGTGCCCGCCCGGGGCGCGCACCGCGGCGTCGTACCGCCGGAGCAGTACCCGGGCCACCTCCGGCGCCGGACCCAGCACCGCGGCGAGCACCTCGGCGCCCGCCTCGGTCGCCCCCCGGGCGATCCGGTCCGGCAGCAGGCCGGGGGCCAGGACGTAGGGGGCCACCGCGATCCGGCGGACCCCCTCCGCCCGTAGCGCCCGCACCGCGTCCTCGGTGCGGGGAAGGGACGCGGAGGCGAACGCGGGCCGCACGGCGCACCAACCGGTGTGCCGCCACTCCCGCGCGATTTCTGCGATCACCGCGATCGCCTCCGGATCTGTGGAGCCCGCCGACGCGAGGACGACCCCGGTCGTGGGCTTGTCGCCGGGCGTGAGCCCGGCCTCGTACAACCGCCTCTCCAGCGCGGCCGTGAGCAGGGGGGACGGCCCCAGCACCGCGGCCTGCCGCACCCGCATCCCCGCCGGCGCCTCCCGCAGGACCGCCGGGATGTCCGCCTTGGCGTGGAACGCCCGGGTCAGCAGGAGCGGTTGCGCGATGACCTCGCTGACCCCCCGGGCGGCCAACGACTCCAGGACCGACGGCACCGAAGGCACGTTGAAGTCCAGGAAGCCGGTCTCCACCCGCAGGCCGGGCCGTAGCGCCCGGACCCGCTCCACCAGGGCGTGGACGGTCGCCGCATGACGCGGATCGCGGCTGCCGTGGGCGATGACGAGGAGGACGGGTTCGGTCATGTGATCAGCTCTTCACCAGCAGACCGCGGCTCCGCAGCACCCACCGCTCCAGCGGACTGAAGATCAGCAGGTCGATCGCGATGCCGACGACGAGGATCATGATGATGGCGAGGAACACCATCGACATGCTGCTCGCGTTGCGGCCGTTCTCCAGCAGCTGGCCCAGACCGACGCCCAACTCGGGCGAGGAGGCGATGATCTCCGCGGCCATGAGCGAACGCCAGGAGAACGCCCAGCCCTGCTTGAGCCCGGCCAGGTAGCCCGGCAGGGCCGCGGGCATGACGATGTGCCAGGTGTGGCGCAGCCCCGTGGCGCCCAGGGTGCGTCCCGCCCGCAGGAACAGCGGGGGCACCTGGTCGACACCGGAGACCAGCCCGTTGGCGATCGAGGGGACCGCCCCGAGCAGGATGACCGCGAACATCATCTGGTCGTTCAGGCCGAGCCAGATCACCGCGGGCGGCACCCAGGCCACCGAAGGCAGCGACTGGAGCCCCGACAGGATCGGCCCGATCGCCGCCCGGACGAACTTCACCCGGGCGACCAGCAACCCGAGCGGGGTGCCGATCGCGAGGGCGAACAGGAAGCCCAGCAGACCCCGGGAGACGCTGGTCCAGATGTATTCGAGCAGGACCCCCCGCTCCCAGGCGGTGACGACCTCGTCCCAGACCTCGGACGGGGCGGGGAGCTTGTAGCTGTCGGTGACTTCGGCCCACACCAGGACCTGCCACACCACCAGCACCAGCGCCACCGCGATCACCGGCGGCAGCACCTTGCGCAGCAGGGTCTCGCGGAGCGGGGTGCGGCTGGTCTGGACGGAGTCCAGCGCGTCGAGTCCCGCCTCCACGCCCGCGAGGTCGTGCAGGTCCGGGGCCTTCTCGGCGCGGCCCCCGGCGGCCGGTGCGGACGCCTTGCCCTCCTTGGTGACCGAGGCGGCGGTGGACCGTCCGCCGGGTGCGGACGCGCCGTCCTTCCCGGTGCCCGTACCGTCCTGGTCGGCCGTCGTGTCAGTGCTGGCCATGGCGGCGGATCTCCCCACGCAGTTTTTCAGTGATCTCGACGGACAGTTCGGCGACGGCACTGTCCTCGATGCGGCGCGGCTGCGGGATGTCGACCTGCCAGGTGTGCGCCACCCGACCCGGTCGGGAGGACAGCAGCACCACCCGCTCGGCCAACCGCACCGCCTCGCGGACGTTGTGCGTGACGAACAGCACCGACACCTTCGTCTCGCGCCAGATCCGGGTCAGCTCGTCGTGCAGCACGTCCCGGGTGATCGCGTCGAGCGCGGCGAACGGCTCGTCCATCAACAGCAGTTGACTGTCCTGTGCCAGCGCGCGGGCCATCGCGACCCGCTGCCGCATGCCACCGGACAGCTCGTGCACGCGCTTGCCGTAGGAGCCCTTCAGCCGGACCAGCTCCAGCAGCTCCTCCGCCCGGTCGCGGCGGTTGGTCTTTGCCACGCCCCGCAGTTTCAGGGCGAGTTCGATGTTCTTGCCCGCGGTGAGCCACGGGAACAGGGCGTGCTCCTGGAACATCAGGGCGGGCCGCCCCTCGGTGCTGATCGTGCCGCCGGTGGGCTTGTCCAGCCCGGCGACCAGGTTCAGCAGGGTGGACTTGCCGCATCCCGAGGCCCCCAGGAGGGTGACGAACTCGCCCGGCGCGACATCGAGGGTGATGTCGTCCAGGACGAGCTGTGGCCCGGCGGGACCGGCGAAGGACTTGGAAACATGCTCGATCCGCGCCGCGGGAGCGGTCGTCTGGGTACCGTCGGCGGCCTTGGCGAACGTCGTGGCCATGGTCGTCACCTCCTGGGGTCGGGAATCCGCTACTTGACGCCGAGTCCGGCGTCGTCGACCTCGGGCTGGCCCTCGGCCGACAGGACCTTGTTCAGCGTCGTGAGGTCGTAGATCCCCTGGAGGTTCGGCTTCTCCAGCAGACCGGCCTTCACCGCGTACTCCGCCCCGGTCTTCAGCGTCGACGCCAGCGGGTCGTTGGTGAACTCGATCGACGGCCAGGCATTGTCGAGGACGTCCGTCGGCAGCGGCTTGCCCGACAGGGCCTCCAGCTTGTCGTTGGCGGCCTTCTTGGCCTCATCGGGGTTCGCCTTGATCCACGCGTTGGTCTTGACGGTGCCGCGCAGCACGGCCTCCACCACGTCCGGGTGCTTGTCGAGGAACTTCTGCGACACGATGACGTGCGTGATCACGAACTTCTTGTCCGGCCACAGGTCCGCCTCGTTGAGGATGACCTTGCCGCCGAGGGCCACCAGCCTGGACGCGGTGGGCTCCGGCACCCAGGCGCCGTCTATGGAACCCGCCTTGTAGGCGTCCGGCGTGATCTTGTTGTCGGTGCGGACGACGTTCACGTCGCCCTTGCCGCTCTGGGCGTCGACCTTCCAGCCCCGCTCGGCGGCCCAGTTGAGGAGCGCCACGTCCTGGGTGTTGCCGAACTGGGGCGTCGCGATCTTCTTGCCCTTGACGTCGTCCAGCTTCTTGATCTTGTCGGGGTTGACGACGAGCTTCACGCCGCCGGACGCCGATCCGCCGATGATCCGCAGGTTGGAGCCCTTGGACTTCACGTAGCCGTTGATCGCCGGGTTGGGGCCGATCCAACCGATGTCGATCGAACCGGAGTTCAACGCCTCGATCTCCGAGGGACCCGCGTTGAACTGGGCGTACGAGGCTCTGGTGCCGCCCAGTTCTTTCTGGAACAGACCGCGGTGGTCACCGATGAGCGCGGTGGCGTGGGTGAGGTTCGGGAAGTAGCCGATCTTGACGGTGTCGGCGGACAGCTTCTTCGCGTTGGCGGCCGGGGCGGCCTTGTCGTCCTTGTCGTCGTCCGACTTGGACCCGTAGCCGCAGGCGGTCGCGGAGACCGCGAGGAGCGGGAGCGCGACGGCGGCGGCCAGACCGCGTCGCAGGCTGGTGGAACGAAGCGTGGCAGGCACGGGAGGTGGTCCTCTCGTTGGCCCGGCGTTCACGTACTCAGGTCGTGGCCGGGAAGTCGGCAGGCTTACGTAATGCTCGGTACAGCAGGTGGGGGGTGAGGGCGCGCAAGCGGTGCGCGTACGTCTTCACACACATCGCCCGACACCTCCCTGCCCACTGCCGAGCGCGCCGCTGCCGACGCGGCCACCCTCCTTGGCGAACGTCGAGAAGACATCAGCGCCGACGCCGACGCCGGTTGCCCGTTCGTCCATCAGGCCGGTCACCTCCCCCTGTGTGCTCATGCCTAGAAGTCCCACCCGTCCTCGGTGCCGTCCTCGTGGCCACCGTCCCCTGCGGCGCCGCCCCCGGCGCGGTTCGTGGCGAACGACTCGCCCGCCATGGCGGCGGCCAGGGTGGTGCCGTCCGCCGGGTCGATCAGCAGGAACGAACCGGTGCGCCGGGACTCCGCGTACGCGTCCACCGCCAGCGGCTCGGCGGTGCGGACCTTCACCCGGCCGATGTCGTTGGCGACCAGCTGCCCCGGCTCGCGGTGCTGGGAGAGGTCGTCCAGGGTGAGCCGGGACGGTATCTCCTTGACGATCGCCTTGACGGTGCGGGTGGTGTGCTTCAGCAGCACCCGCTGGCCCACGACCAACGGCGTGTCGGCCACGTGGCACACCGTCGCCTCGATGTCCTGCGTGGTGGCCGGCGCGTCGAGGGTCGGCACGATCAGGTCGCCGCGCGAGACGTCGACGTCGTCGGCCAGCAGCAGCGTCACGGACTGCGGGGTCCACGCCACGTCGACCTGCCGGCCGAGCAGGTCGATCCCGGCGATCGTCGTGGTGCGGCCCGAGGGCAGCACGGACACCTGCTCGCCCACCCGGAACGTCCCGGCGGCGATCTGCCCCGCGTAGCCGCGGTAGTCGGGCAGTTCGGCGGTCTGCGGCCGGATCACGTACTGCACCGGCAACCGGGCGTGGCACTCCGCGAGGTCATGGCTGACCGGCACGGTCTCCAGGTGCTCCAGCACGGTCGGGCCGCCGTACCAGTCCATGTTCGCCGACGGGTCCACGACGTTGTCCCCGGTGAGGGCCGAGATCGGGATGGCCGTCACCTCCGGGACGCCCAACTCGGTGGCGTAGGCGGTGAACTCCTCGGCGATGTCCGCGAACACCGGCTCCGCGAACTCCACCAGGTCCATCTTGTTCACCGCGAGCACCACGTGCGGGACCCGCAGCAGGGCGGCGATGGCCGCATGCCGACGGGTCTGCTCGACCACGCCGTTGCGGGCGTCCACCAGGATCACCGTCAGTTCGGCGGTGGACGCACCGGTGACCATGTTCCGGGTGTACTGCACATGGCCCGGCGTGTCGGCCAGGATGAACCGGCGGCGCGGGGTCGCGAAGTAGCGGTACGCCACGTCGATGGTGATGCCCTGCTCCCGCTCGGCGCGCAGTCCGTCGGTGAGCAGCGCCAGGTCCGGGGTCGTCTGACCGCGGTTGCGGGAGGCGTGTTCGACGGCCTCCAGCTGGTCGACGAGCACCGACTTGGAGTCGTGCAGGAGCCGTCCCACCAGGGTGGACTTGCCGTCGTCCACCGAACCGGCGGTCGCGAAGCGCAGCAGGGTGGTCGCCGAGAGGCCGGCGAGTTCCCCGGCCGTCGCAGTGCTGTTGGTCATGGCTAGAAGTACCCCTCGCGCTTGCGGTCTTCCATCGCGGCCTCGGACAACTTGTCGTCGGCGCGGGTGGCGCCCCGCTCGGTGAGCCGGGACGCGGCGATCTCCGCGATGACGGCGTCCAGGGTGGTGGCGTCCGAGTCGACGGCTCCGGTGCAGGACATGTCCCCGACGGTGCGGTAGCGCACCAGCCGCTTCTCGATCGGCTCGCCGTCCTTGGCGCCGCCCCAGTCACCGGCGGTCAGCCACATGCCCGAGCGCAGGAACACGTCGCGTTCGTGCGCGAAGTAGATCTCCGGCAGCTCGATGGACTCCCGGGCGATGTACTGCCACACGTCCAGCTCGGTCCAGTTGGACAGCGGGAACACCCGGACGTGCTCACCGGGTGCGTGCCGGCCGTTGTAGAGCTGCCACAGTTCGGGCCGCTGGCGGCGGGGGTCCCACTGGGAGAACTCGTCGCGCAGCGAGAACACCCGCTCCTTGGCCCGCGCCTTCTCCTCGTCGCGGCGCCCGCCGCCGAACACGGCGTCGAACCGCTGCTGCTGGATCGCCTCGGTGAGCGGGACGGTCTGGAGGGGGTTGCGGGTGCCGTCGGGCCGTTCCCGCAGTGCGCCGCGGTCGATGTACTCCTGCACGGAGGCGACGAGCAGCCGCAGCCCGTGGCGGGCCACCGTCCGGTCGCGGTAGTCGAGGACCTCGGGGAAGTTGTGCCCGGTGTCGACGTGCAGCAGCGTGAACGGCACCGGCGCCGGCGCGAACGCCTTCAGCGCCAGGTGCAGCATGACGATGGAGTCCTTGCCGCCGGAGAACAGGATCACCGGCCGCTCGAACTCGCCCGCCACCTCGCGGAAGATGTGGACGGCCTCGGACTCCAGCGCGTCGAGGTGCGAGAGCGTGTACGGGCTCTCCTGGCCGGCCGGTCCGCGTCCCGTGCGGACGTCGTCGCCGTGGCCGTCGCGGGCCGTGGCCGCGGTCGCCGTCATAGGAGGCCCCTCTCGGTGAGCAGTGCGTGCAGCGCGGTCGCGGACTCCTGGACGGTCTGGTCCTGGGACTCGATCCGCAGGTCCGGCGCCTCGGGCTGCTCGTACGGGTCATCGACCCCGGTGAGGCCGGATATCTCGCCCGCCGCCTGCTTGGCGTACAGGCCCTTCACGTCCCGCACCGCGCACACGTCCACGGGCGTGGCGACGTGCACCTCGACGTAGGGGGTGCCGGCCTTGTCGTGCCGTTCCCGCACTGCCGTACGGCTGTCGGCGTAGGGCGCGATCACCGGAACGAGGACGAGGACGCCGTTGCGGGCGAGGAGTTCGGCGACGAAGCCGATGCGCTGCACGTTGGTGTGCCGGTCCGCACGGTCGAAGCCGAGACCCGCGGAGAGGAACTCGCGGATCTCGTCGCCGTCGAGGACCTCGACCCGGTGGCCGTCGGCGCGCAGCCGTCCGGCCAGCTCGTACGCGATGGTCGTCTTGCCCGCGCTGGGCAGACCCGTGAGCCAGATGGTGGCTCCGCTCACGTGTTTCTCCTCGGCATGCTCGGTCTCCTGGTGTGGGGGACGGGGGGCGGCGGTGCCCCCCGGACGGGCGGCGGTCATCCGTGCAGACCGCACTCGGTCTTGCCCCGGCCGGCCCAGCGTCCGGCGCGGGCGTCCTCGCCTTCGAGGACCTGCCGGGTGCACGGTGCGCAGCCCACGGAGGCGTAGCCGTCCATGAGCAGGGGGTTGGTCAGCACACCGTACTCGGCGACGTAACGGTCCACGTCGTCCTGCGTCCAGCGGGCGATGGGGGAGACCTTCACCTTGCGGCGCTTGGCGTCCCAGCCGACGACCGGGGTGCCGGCCCGGGTGGGCGACTCGTCGCGGCGCAGGCCCGTCGCCCACGCCTCGTAGCCGGTGAGGCTGTCCTGGAGGGGCTGGACCTTGCGCAGGGCGCAGCACAGGTCGGGGTCGCGGTCGTGGAGCCGGGGCCCGTACTCGGCGTCCTGCTCCGCCACGGTCTGACGCGGGGTCAGGGTGATGACGTTGACGTCCATCACGGCCTCCACGGCGTCCCGGGTGCCGATGGTCTCCGGGAAGTGGTAGCCGGTGTCCAGGAAGACCACGTCCACGCCGGGCAGGGCGCGGGACGCCAGGTGGGCCACGACGGCGTCCTCCATGGAGGAGGTGACGCAGAAGCGGGGGCCGAAGGTGGTGGCGGCCCAGGTGACGACGGCGAGCGCGGAGGCGTCCTCCAGCTCGCGTCCGGCCCGCTCGGCGAGGGCCTTCAGTTCGGCGGCGCGTTCGTCGGTGGTGTCGGCCGGGCGGCGGCCGTCCGTGTCGTGCGGTGCGGTGGTTCCCGTGACGGTCATATCGAGTCCCCTCCGGTGTCCTGTCGGCGGAGCCCACGGGCGAGCAGCCCGAGGAACTTCAGCTGAAAGGCTCGGTTGCACGCCGCGCATTCCCAGGCGCCGTGGCCCTGTTCGTTCGGGCGGAGGTCCTCGTCGCCGCAGTAGGGGCAGTGGAAGGGGGCGGCGCGCTCGCTCATGACAGCGCCTCTTCCGAGGCACGGGTGACCCAGGTGGCGAAGCGCTCGCCGTCCTCGCGTTCGGTCTCGAAACGACGGACGACCCGCTCCACGTAGTCGGGGAGCTCGTGCGAAGTCACCTTCAGACCGCGCACCTTGCGGCCGAAACCGGCCTCCAGACCGAGCGCGCCGCCGAGGTGCACCTGGTAGCCCTCGACCTGGTTGCCGTCGTCGTCCAGCACCAGCTGGCCCTTGAGACCGATGTCCGCCACCTGGATGCGGGCGCAGGCGTTGGGGCAGCCGTTGATGTTGATGGTGATCGGCTCTTCGAACTCCGGGAGCCTGCGCTCCAGTTCGTCGATGAGCGTGGCGGCGCGCGCCTTGGTCTCGACGATCGCGAGCTTGCAGTACTCGATGCCGGTGCAGGCCATGGTGCCGCGCCGGAACGGGGAGGGCGTGACGCGCAGGTCCAGCGCCTCCAGGGCGGTCACCGCGGAGTCGACCCGGTCCTCGGTGATGTCGAGGACCAGCATCTTCTGTTCGGCGGTGGTCCGCAGCCGTCCGCTGCCGTGGTCCTCGGCGATCTGCGCGACCTTGGTGAGGATGGTGCCGTCGACCCGGCCGACGCGGGGGGCGAACCCGATGTAGTAGCGGCCGTCCTTCTGGCGGTGCACGCCCACGTGGTCGCGCCAGCGCTGCACGGGCTGCTCGGGCGCCGGGCCGTCGTTCAGCTTGCGCAGCAGGTACTCGTCCTCCAGGACCTGGCGGAACTTCTCCGGTCCCCAGTCGGCCACCAGGAACTTCAGCCGGGCGCGGTTGCGCAGCCGACGGAATCCGTAGTCGCGGAAGATGCCGATGACGCCCTCGTAGACGTCCGGCACGTCCTCCAGGGACACCCACGTGCCCAGGCGGACGCCGAGCTTGGGGTTGGTGGACAGGCCGCCGCCCACCCAGACGTCGAAGCCGGGGCCGAGTTCGGGGTGGCGCACGCCGACGAAGGCGATGTCGTTGATCTCGTGCGCCACGTCGAGCAACGGGGAGCCGGAGACGGCGGACTTGAACTTCCGCGGCAGGTTGGAGAAGTCCCGGTTGCCCACGATCCGGCGGTAGATCTCGTCGATGGCCGGGGTGCCGTCGATGATCTCGTCCTCGGCGATGCCGGCGACCGGGGAGCCGAGGATCACCCGGGGGGTGTCGCCGCACGCCTCGGTGCTGGACAGGCCGACGGCCTCCAACCGGCGCCAGATCTCGGGCACGTCCTCGATGCGGATCCAGTGGTACTGGATATTCTGCCGGTCCGTGATGTCGGCGGTGCCGCGCGCGAACTCCTGCGAGATCTCGGCTATCACCCGCAGCTGTTCGGTGGTGAGACGTCCGCCATCGATGCGGACGCGCATCATGAAGTACTTGTCGTCCAGCTCCTCCGGCTCCAGGATCGCGGTCTTGCCGCCGTCGATCCCGGGCTTGCGCTGGGTGTACAGACCCCACCAACGCATCCGGCCGCGCAGGTCGTTCGGGTCGATGGAGTCGAAACCCTGCCGAGAGTAGATCGTCTCAATACGTGTCCGTACGTTGAGACCGTCGTCGTCCTTCTTGAACTGCTCGTTGCCGTTCAGGGGGGTGAAGTGGCCCTTGGCCCACTGGCCTTCGCCACGGTGACGGGTCACCCTACGGCGGGCCGCGGTTGCGGCGGGCTTCTGCGGCGGCGTCGAGGCCGAGGAGACCATGGGAATACGTCCTTCGGACAGGCAGGAAAGCGGCTCTTACCTGCGCATACGGGAACAGCGCGGAGGGTGCGGGACATCCGCGCGCGGCACTGCGCAGTGATGGGTGGCGACGACGCGGATCCCGGCACCACGCGAGGGCGTGAAGGTGCAGGACGGGGCGGAAGGCGCTGAGGAGGTCGGGGAGTGGGGGGACGGCGGTGCTGAGGGCGGTCAGCGCGCCGGACAGATGGCGCTGGACACGCGGCCGAGGTCGACGTGACGTCGACTCACCAAGGGGATTCCAGCTGAAGGCATGGCGGAAGCGTGGCACGGCGGTGTCGGACCGGTCTAGCGTTATCCGCTATGTGGACACCCTTGTCCCGTATCGTGGGACAAGGGTGGTCTTGGTCACATGATCCGCCGGCCCGTCTCAGACGGGTCCGGCACCCGGCCAGGGCCCCGGGGTCGACACCTCGGGCTCCGGGGCCGTCTTGGTGTCGAACAGGCGGAAACCGCGGCGCAGGTAGTTGTCCATCGCGTGCGCACCGTCCTCGCTGCACGTGTGCAGCCAGACGCGGCTGGTGGGAGCCAGATCCGGCCAGCGGCTGGCCAGGTCCCAGGCCCGCGCCGTACCGAGGCTGAGCAGGTGCCCGCCGATCCGGCGGCCCCGGAACGCCGGGATCAGGCCGAAGTACACGATCTCCACCGAACCGTTCTCCTGGGCCTCCAGCTCCACGTAACCCGCCGGGGTGCCCCGGTCGTACGCGACCCACGTCTCGGTCCCCGGACGCTCCAGCCGCTCCCGCCAATCGGCGTACGTCAGCGGTAGCCGGTCCGTCCAGCGGATGTCCCCGCCCACCGCCGTGTAGAGGAAGCGGCTGAACTCCGGCGAGGGTACCTCGGCCCGGGCGATCCGGATGTCGCCCTCCGGCTCCTTGGCCGGGATCAGATCGGCCGGGGAGGTCTGTTCGAGGGACCAGGTGGTCACGGTGATGCTCATGGGCCCAGGGTACGAAAGCGTCCCGGGCCCGCCCGCCCCGCCCGTCGGTCCCTCCTCCCTCAAGGGCGGGCCGGAACCTCCCGGGTGGTCGAGCGGACCTCCGGGTCCGCAGTGGCCGAGCGGATCTCCGGGGCCGGGCCGGCCGAGCGGATCTCCGGGGCCGCCGAGTGGGGGAGGAGGTCGTGGGGTCGCGCGGGCAGGTCCAGCTCCACCGTCACGTCCTCCCGGAACCGGTAGGGACGGTGGCACAGCAGCCCGCCCAGATACCTCCGCACCCGCGAGACCTCGGCCCGCACCGTCACCGTCCGACTCGGATCACCGAACATCGCCCCCGCCAACTCGGACGCGCTGCGCCCCGCCCGGTGCACCGCCAACAGGTACAGCAACTCGGCGTGCCTGGGGGTGAGTTCGTGCGTCCAGCTCCCCGAGCCGCCGGTCACGGTCACGTGCCACCGCCGCGCCTCGGACACGTCCAGCAGGACCCGGGTGGCCGGGGCCTCCCCGGTCTGTGCCACCCGCAGCAGCCAGCCGCCGGGCAGCGCCTCCACCAGACAGTCGCCGAGCGAGGGCAGCCACGTCCGGCCCTGCGCCAGCCCCCGCGGCAGCGCCACCCGGTCCATCGGCGGCATCCCGGTCACCCCGGCCGTCCAGCCGTCCCCGTCCACGGCGAGCGCCCGCCCCCCGAGCCGCGCCAGCACCGGAGCCGCCACCGACCGCAGCCGTTCCAGCCCCGTCAGGTGCCGCTCCCGCAGCCGCGCCTCGGCCAGTTTCGCGACCGACGACACCAGCGCCAGGGTGGCCGGGTGCTGGGTCTCGTGCGGTCCGCTCACGTCGATGGTGCCGAGCAGCCGCCCGTCCCGGGGGTCGGTGATCGGCGCGCCGGCACATGTCCACGGGTGCTGGGCCCGCAGGAAGTGTTCGGCCGCGTGCACCCGCACCGGCCGCCTGATCACCAACGGGGTGCCCACCCCGTTGGTGCCGACCGCGGCCTCGCTCCAGTCCGCCCCCGGCTCGCACCCCAACAGGTCCGCCTTGCGCAGCACCGCGGGATGGCCCTCCCGCCAGAGCACCCGACCGGCCGCATCGCTGACGATCATGATCGACTGCGAGGCGTCGGTCACCGGCTCCACCGCTTCCCGCAGCAGCGGCAGCAGCTCGTGCAAGGGCGAGCGCTGGCGCAGTTCGGCCAACCGCTCCAGGCTCAGCAACGTGCCCCGGTGGTCCCGGTCCGGATCGATGCCGCCGCGCACCGCCCGGACCCAGGACTCGCCTATCACCGGCCGGGGCGCGGCTCCCGTGCGGTCCCCCGCCAGGTTCGCCGCGTGGACCTCCCGCAGCAGCCGCGACGCCCGCTCCGCGTCCATGGCGGCGAGTTTCGCCACCTCGATGGCCGATGGCATCACCACAAGCCTCCCCCTTCACGCACCGCCCGCGCGTACTCCCGGTGGGAGCGGGCCCGTCCCGCCCCCATGGTGCCCCGGAAGTGCGCAGTTCGGTGCGGGGGTGCAACCCCCTGCAACTCTGGCGGAGGTGCGAGGGGTGCTCAAAGCTGAGCCCGGCGCCGTTCGTTCGGCGCGCGCTCCGCACCACGGGGCCGGGCGGGGGTGGCGCCGTGTCGGCGCGGTACCACCCCCGCCGCACCTCACCCGGTCCGTACCGGCCGGGCCCGGTCGACCACCGACGCCAGGTCCAGGGTGTGCGCCAGGGTGCCGAAGGCGCCGCCCCCGTCGCGGGCCAGGCGCGAGGAACAGAAGGCGTCCGCCACCGCCGGCGGTGCGAACCGGACCAGCAAGGAGCCCTGGAGCACCAGCGCCATCCGCTCCACCACCCGCCGCGCCCTGGCCTCCAGGCCCTCCAGGTCCGCCAGCTCGGTGAGCAGGTCCCTGATCGCGCGGTCGAGCCGGTCGTCGGCGCCCCGGGCCCGTCCCACCTCCACCAGGAACGCGTGCAGCGCCTCCGGTTCGCGCTGGAGCGCCCGGAGCACGTCGAGGGCCTGCACGTTGCCCGACCCCTCCCAGATCGAGTTCAGCGGCGCCTCCCGCAACAGCCTCGGCATCCCGGACTCCTCGACGTACCCGTTGCCGCCGAGGCACTCCAGGGCCTCGGCCACCAGGGGGGTGCAGCGCTTGGTGACCCAGTACTTGGCGACCGGCACCGCGAGCCGCAGCAGGGCGCGCTCACCGGCCGCCGCGGGGTCGGTCCCGTCCTCGGCGGTGTCGTACGCCGCCGCGAGCCGCAGCGCCAGGGTGGTCGCGGCCTCCGACTCGACGGCCAGGTCGGCGAGGACGTTGCGCATCAGCGGCTTGTCCACCAGGGGCCCGCCGAACGCCTCCCGGTACGTCGTGTGGTGCACCGCCTGGGCCACCGCCTGCCGCATCAGTGCCGCGGACCCGAGGACGCAGTCGAGCCGGGTCGCCGTGACCATCTCGATGATGGTGCGCACCCCGCGCCCCTCGGCCCCGACCCGGCGCGCCCAGGTGCCGTCGAACTCGACCTCGGCGGAGGCGTTCGACCGGTTGCCCAGCTTGTCCTTGAGGCGCTGGATCGCGAACGCGTTGCGGGTGCCGTCCCCGAGGACGCGCGGAACCAGGAAGCAGGTGAGCCCTTCCGCGGCCCGGGCCAGTACCAGGAAGCCGTCGGACATCGGGGCCGAGCAGAACCACTTGTGCCCGGTGAGGGCGTACTCGCCGTCGCCCGCGAGCGCGGTGGCGACCGTCGCGTTGGCGCGGACGTCGCTGCCCCCCTGCTTCTCGGTCATGCCCATGCCGAACAGGGCGCCGGCCTTGCGTGCCGCCGGCCGCAGCCCCGCGTCGTAGGTGCGCGAGGTCAGCCGGGGCACCCACTCGGCCGCCAGGGCCGGCTCGGCGCGCAGCGCGGGCACTGCCGCATGGGTCATCGACAGCGGACAGCCGTTCCCCGCCTCCGCCTGCGACCACACCAGGAACCCGGCCGCCCGCCGGACGTGCCCGCCCGGCGTCGTCCACGCCGCGGTCAGCCCGGCCCCGACCGCCTTGCCGAGCAGGCGGTGCCACGCCGGATGGAACGCCACCTCGTCGATCCGGTGGCCGTAACGGTCGTGGGTGCGCAACACGGGCGGGTTCTCGTTCGCCAGCGCCCCCCACTCCTGGACCTGGGCCGAGCCCGCGGCCCGCCCCAACAGCGACAGTTCCGCGTCCGCCGCGTCCCTGAGGGCCGGGTCCAGATGGCGGCCGACCGCCTCGGAAAGGGCCAGGTCACCAGCAAACACGTCATACCCCGTCAAGGGCGGAGGCTGGTTGGTCACGGTGTGAGTGCGTGCTGCCATGCCGATACGGTAAGGAGGTGCACGAGGCAAAAGAAACACCTGATCGGCCAGCCGGCCGCCTTCACCGGGCCAAAGCCCTGTATCGGGATGTCTCCAAACGCAGGACCGCCTGGCTCCTGCTCAAGGACACCGTCAACTCGTGCATCGAGTACCGCATCCTCGGCCTCGCCGCCGAGGCCGCGTTCTTCACGCTGCTGTCCGTGCCGCCCCTGCTGCTGAGCCTCATCGGACTGCTCGGGTACGTCGACTCCTGGACCGGTGCCTCCACCATCGCCAGCGTCGAGTCCAATCTGCTGGAGGCGTCCCGCACCGTCCTGTCGGACAAGGGCGTGAACGAGATCGCCCGGCCGATCCTCGACGACGTGATGGAGGGCGGCAGACCCGACATCATCTCCATCGGCTTCCTGTTCGCCCTGTGGTCCGGCTCCCGGGCGGTGAACGTCTTCATCGACACCATCACCGTCATGTACGGGCTCGACGGCGCCCGCGGCATCGTGAAGACGCGGCTGCTCGCCTTCCTGCTGTTCATCGTCGCCCTGTTGATCGGCTCGGTGGCGCTCCCGCTGATCGTCGCGGGGCCGGACGCGGTGGTGAAGGTGGTGCCCTGGTCGACCACCGTCGTCCAAGTGCTCTACTGGCCGGTCGTGATCGTGCTCTCCGTGGCCTTCCTGACCACGCTGTACCACGTCTCCGTACCGGTGCGCTCGCCCTGGGTGGAGGACGTGCCCGGGGCGCTGATCGCCCTCGGGATGTGGGTGCTCGGCAGCTTCCTGCTCCGCATCTACCTGACCAACACCGTCGAGGGCCCCACCATCTACGGCTCGCTGGCGGCCCCCGTCGCGGTGCTGTTGTGGATCGGCGTCTCGGCGTTCGCCGTGCTGGTCGGCGCCGCGGTGAACGCCGCGATCGACCGCGTCTGGCCCTCCGTCGCCACCGCGGCGGCCCGCGCCGCCCAGGAGCGGGCGAAGCAGGCACAGATCGCCGAGTACGTGGCCCGCGCCGCCGCCTGGCGCCGCCACGGCGGCGAACAGTACTCCGTCTTCCCCGACTTCCCCGAGCCCTCCGGGTACTCCGACGACGCGGACTACGCCGACTACTCCGACCAGGCGGACCAGGCCGACGACCCGGAGATGCCGTCCGAGTTCCCCGAGCGGTGGTCGAAGTTCCTGCCCCCGGAGGACCTCGGCTCCCGGCTGCGCACCCCCCTGTGGCGCCCCTCCGACGGCCCACCGGCGGACGCCTCCGGCACCGGGACCGCAGGCGGCGACGGCGAGGCCCGCGAGACGGGCCGCGACGGTGGCGGCCCCGCCGGGCCCCAGGCCGCCCTGCGCACCCCGCCCGCGCACCACCCGGGAACCCCCCACGGCGAGGTCGCCGGGGGCGTCCACCACGGCGCGGTCCTCCCCGGTCGGCACCGACAGGACCCGGGCGCCGCAGGAGACGTCTGGTCCCGCGCGGCCGAGGGACCCGGGCGGGAACGCCACCGCGACTGACGGGACCACCGGGTCCCCCGGGCCACCGTCGGGTTCGTCATCGGGGCGTTCCGTCCGGAAGGTCCCGATCCCACGCGCCCGCCGGTCGGTCCTCAGCAGGGCTCCGGCCGCCACTGCCCTAACCTGACCGGCATGGACGCGCTCGCCGGACTACTGGAAGGCCCACGGGCCCGTGGCGCCTTCCTCATCCGCGCCTGCTTCGACCCGCCCTGGTCGGTCAGGGTCGAGGACGAGGCCCCCCTCTCCCTGATGGTCGTGGTCACCGGGGAGGCATGGATCGTCCCCACCAGCGGGACCCCGCTCCGCATCGGGCCCGGGGACATCGCACTGGCCCGCGGCCCCGAGCACTACACCTGCGCCGACGCCCCCGACACCGTCCCCCTGGTCCGCTGTCTGCCCGGCGGCATCTGCGCGACGCCCGACGGCGAGCCCCTGCACGGCGTGATGGACCTCGGGCTACGGACCTGGGGGGACCGCACGGACGCCGCCGTCGCGCTGCTCATCGGGACGTACCACCTGCGCGGCGAGATCAGCGGACGACTCCTCGACGCGCTGCCGCCGCTGCTCACCCTCACGGCCGGGGACTGGGACCGCGGACTGCTGACGCTGCTCGCCGCGGAGATGGCCCGCGACGAGCCCGGCCAGGAAGTCGTGCTCGACCGACTGCTCGACCTCATCGTCATCCAAGCGCTGCGGGCCTGGTTCTCCCGACCGGAGGCCGAGGCCCCCGCCTGGTACGCGGCCCTGGGCGACCCGGTCGTGGGGCCGGCCCTCCGACTCCTCCAGGACGAACCCGCCCATCCGTGGACCGTCGCCGGACTCGCCGCGAAGACCGGGGTGTCCCGGGCGGCCCTCGCCCGCCGCTTCACCGCGCTCGTCGGGGAACCCCCGATGGCGTACCTCACCGGATGGCGCCTCGCCCACTGCGCGGACCTCCTGCGCGACACCGACCTCACCATCGGCGCGATCGCCCGACAGGTCGGGTACGGCAGCGCGTTCGCCCTGTCCAGCGCCTTCAAACGGGTCTACGGGGTCAGCCCCCAGGAATACCGCGAGCACCGCCCGCGACCTGCGCCCACACCTGTCCCCACGCCGTAACCTGGGCCGTATGGGGTACGTGGAAAGGGCTTCCCGGGTGCCCGGGGCGGTCGTGTGGAGTGCGGAGCCGGAGCCCGGCGGGGGCGGCACGGTCCTGCCCGACGGGTGCATGGACCTGCTCTGGAGCGCGGGCCGGCTGCTCGTCGCGGGACCGGACACCCGGGCCCACCGGCCGGACGGCTCCGCCCCGTACACCGGAGTGCGGTTCGCGCCCGGGACCGCGGCACCGGCCCTGGGCGTACCCGCCCACGTCCTGCGCGACCGGCGGGTGGACCTCGCGGAACTGTGGCCCGCCCGGGAGGTCGGTGCCCTCGCGGCACGGATCGCGGCGGCGACCGACCCCGCCGTGGCCCTGGAGGACCTGGCCGCCGAACGATGGGCGGCGCGCCGCACCGACCCGCTGGTGGGGCCGATCGTCTCCGGGCTCCGCGCCGGACGGAGCGTCGGCGCGGTGGCCGACGAGGTGGGGCTCGGCGCGCGGGGCCTGCACCGCAGGTCCCTGGAGGCGTTCGGCTACGGGCCCAAGACCCTGGCCCGGGTGCTGCGCTTCCAACGCGCCCTGGCCCTGGTCCGCTCGGGCACGCGGCACGCCGACGCGGCCCTGCGCACGGGGTACGCCGACCAGGCGCACCTGGCTCGCGAGACCCGCGCCCTGGCGGGCACCACCCTCGGTCGCCTGGCCCCCTGACCGGAGCCCGCGGCTCAGGGCGTCCGCTCAGGGCATCCGCGGCGCTCAGGGCGTCCGCGGCTCAGGACAGGGGAGCGAAGAGGTCCACCCCGTTGCCGTCCGGGTCCGCCACCAGGGCGTACCGCTGACCCCAGGGAGCGTCCCACGGCGGGCGCACCCCCTTGTGCCCCTCGGCGACCAGCGCCGCGTACAGGTCGTCGACGCCCTGCGGACCCCCGTCGCAGCGGAAGGCGAGCCCCACCCGCCCCTCCGGCACGCCGTGCCAGTCGGGCAGGAAACTACGGATGACCTCCTCGGAGTCGAGGGCGAACCGCAGGCCCCCGGACAGTTCGGCCTCCGCGTGCGGTTGGGACTCGGCTCCTGCCGGGAAGTCGAGGCCGATACGGCGGTAGAAGGCGACGGACGCGGCCATGTCGGAGACGACCACGCTCACCAGATCGAATCGTGCGTTCATGGCTGGAGCGTAGGCACACCGCGCCGCCCCGGTCTTGAAGGAATCGGACAGCACCCCCGGCCGCGCCGCCCCGCCGCACCCGTCCGGGTGGCCCTGCCGGGGCTCCTGGTACACCCTGGGGCGACGTGACGACGGACGCGCGCCCCCGGTTGCCGTCCGGGGACGCGCGACGATGCGGAGGAGTGCGTTCAACGATGGTGTCAGGTCCACGGGTCCGGACCGCGTACGGAACGGTGCGCGGACGCCACGAAGACCTCGCAGGCGGGGACGGGCGGCGGGTGGCCGTCTTCCGGGGCGTCCCCTACGCCGCGCCGCCGCGGGGCGCCCTCCGCTTCCGACCTCCTCGACCCCCCGAGCCCTGGGACGGCGTGCGGGACGCCACCGCCTTCGGCGCCACCCCGCCCAAGCCCCCGTACAGTGCGCCCTTCGCCCGCATCCTGGCCGATCCGGTGATCACGGGGGACGACTGGCTCACCGTGAACGTGTGGACCCCGGACCCGGACCCGGCCGCCCGGCTCCCGGTGGCGGTCTGGGCCCACGGCGGCTCCCTGACCCGGGGGTCCTCCGCGGTGCCGGTGTACGACGGCGGGGCCTTCGCCCGCGACGGCGTGGTCCTGGTGTCCTTCAACTACCGCCTCGGGGTGGAGGGGTACGGCCTCTTCCCCGACGCCCCGCCCAACCTGGGGCTGCGCGACCAACTCGCCGCCCTGGAGTGGGTCCGCGACGGCATCGCGGCGTTCGGCGGCGACCCGGACCGGGTGACGCTCTTCGGCGCGTCGGCGGGTGCGATCAGCGCGGGCGTGCTGCTGGCCAGCCCCCGCGCCCGGGGCCTGTTCCGGCGCGCGGTCCTCCAGAGCGGACCGCCGCAGACCGTGGAACGTGACCGGGCCCGCCGGATGGTGCGCCGGATGGCCACCCGGTTGAAGGTCCCCGCCACGGCCGCGGCGTTCGCCGAATTGGAGCCGGCCGCGCTGCTGGCCGCCCAACAGGAGGCCGGCCGACGGGCGAACCCGCTGCTCGGCGGCCCCGCCTTCGGCGTGGTCGTGGACGGCGACCTGGTCCCCGCCGAGCCGATGGAGGCACTCACCCGCGGGGACGGGGCGGCCGACGTCGGACTGCTGGCGGGGTGGACCACCCAGGAACACCGGCTGTGGCTCGCACCGAACGGGCTCCGGGAACGGGTCGACCGGCTCGGTCCGCTCGCCCTGGCCTGGGCACGGGCCCGCACCCGCTGCGGCCCGGGCACGGTCCGCGGCTACCGTGCGCTGCACCCCGGGGCGGGCCCGGCGGAGGTCGTCGGCCAACTCGTCACCGACCACCTGCTGAGACGGCCGGTTCACCGGCTGGCGGAAGCCCGCAGGGCCGCGGCCCCGGTTCCCGGCGACACCTACCTCTACGAGTTCGCCTGGCCGTCCTCGATCGCCGGGCTCGGCGCCTGCCACGCACTGGAACTGGGGTTCGTCTTCGACACCGTCTCCTCGCCGGCCACGGCGATGCTGGCCGGGCCCGGGGCGCCGCAGTGGCTCGCCGACGAGATGCACGGGGCGTGGGTGCGGTTCGTCGTCGACGGGGACCCCGGATGGCCCGCGTGGGACGCACGACACCCGGTGCGCAGGTTCGGTCCCGGACCCGGCGCCACGGTGCTGCACGGTCCCCGCGACCGCGCGTTCGCGCTGTGGCCCGCCGCGCCCGCCGCGCCCGCCGCGCCCGCCGAAGTGCGCGACGCAGCCCCGCCGTCCCGGGCCGCGGACCGCTGACGGCCCCGGGGCCGAACCCGCTCGGAGCGCCCGGCCCGGCACCCCACGGCGGGTCGGTCCCCCGACCTAAGCCCTCCGTCCCCGGGCCCCGGTCGGGCCGCCCCGGACGGGGGCATACGGTGGAGGGCCGGACGCACACACCGCGAGCGGCGGGCACCGACACCCCGGGCCCCGTCGGACACACCTCCGCGGCCGGGGGGAGCGAGGAGACACACGATGGGCACCACGGACGGCACCGACACCACGGACGGTACGGTGCGCCGCACCGCGCTGGTCGAGGATCTGCTGGAACGGTTCCCGCACGTACCGAGGGAAGCGGTCTTCAAGGAGGACCTGCTGCGTGGTGGCATCGCCTTCGACGAGTCGGCCCTCAGCGACACCACCAACGAGGCCACCGGCGACGTCAAGCCCAAGTCGTACTTCATCTTCTCCTTCGACCACGGCACCCTGCCGGAGCTGGGCGCCGCCGCGCTGCGCCGCCCGCCGGAGGAGATCGTCCTCACCGGCGGCCCGTACGACCTGCGTCGCACCGTGGTCTCCGTCCGGGTCAACCCGGCGTCCCCGTACCGGGTCGCCGCCGACGCCGACGGGATGCTCGGGCTGTACCTGGACGGCCGCCGGATCGCCGACGTCGGCCTGCCGCCGATGCCCGACTACTACCGTCACACCCTCGCCAGCGGCAAGTCGGTGATGGAGGTCGCGCCGACCATCCAGTGGGGCTACCTCGTCTACCTGACGGTCTTCCGGGTCTGCCAGTACTTCGGCGCCAAGGAGGAGTGCCAGTACTGCGACATCAACCACAACTGGCGCCAGCACAAGGCCGCAGGGCGCCCCTACACCGGCGTCAAGGACGTCGAGGAGGTGCTGGAGGCCCTGGAGATCATCGACAAGTACGACACCGCCCGCACCTCCACCGCCTACACGCTCACCGGCGGTGCCGTGACCTCGAAGGTCGCCGGCCGCGACGAGGCCGACTTCTACGGCCACTACGCCAAGGCCATCGAGGAGCGCTTCCCCGGCCGGTGGATCGGCAAGGTCGTGGCCCAGGCCCTCCCCAGGGACGACGTCCAGCGCTTCAAGGACTACGGGGTGCAGATCTACCACCCCAACTACGAGGTGTGGGACCGCCGTCTGTTCGAGCTCTACTGCCCCGGCAAGGAGCGTTACGTCGGCCGTGACGAGTGGCACCGCCGCATCCTCGACTCGGCGGACGTGTTCGGCGCCCGCAACGTCATCCCGAACTTCGTCGCGGGCGTCGAGATGGCGGAACCCTTCGGTTTCACCACCGTCGACGAGGCCATCGCCTCCACCACCGAGGGCCTGCGGTTCTTCATGTCGCACGGCATCACGCCGCGCTTCACCACCTGGTGCCCCGAGCCCACCACCCCGCTGGGCAAGGCGAATCCGCAGGGCGCCCCGCTGGAGTACCACATCCGGCTGCTGGAGTCCTACCGCGCCACCATGGACGAGTTCGGACTGTCCTCGCCTCCCGGCTACGGACCGGCCGGCCCGGGGCGGGCGGTCTTCTCGGTCAGCTCCTTCATGGACAGTCTGGCCCCGCAGGAAGCGGCCGAAGAGAGCTGAACACCTCGCGGGGTCCCCGGAACTGAAGAGCCCCGGGGGCCCCGCACCTCAGCAGCGCTCGCCGAACTTCACCGCGTCGAGGGTGACCGGCTGCCCGTCGAAGTCGGTGCCGGCCTTCGGCTTCTGCGCGCACACCTTCCAGTTGGACTCCACGATCACCAACCGGTCCTCGCCGGAGGCGTCGTTGACGGAGATGCTGGTGGAGCTGTCCAGCGACTGCCGGACCGCCCGCACCGACTTGCCGACGAAGTCGGGCAGCGTGCTCCTGGTCTCCTGGAGCGCGCCGTCCTTGGCGGGGCACTTCTCGTCCAGCTTGACCGTGGCGAAGCGGACCTTCGTCTTCGTGGCGTGCGTCCCCGGCTTCGGAGTCTGCCCGCACACCTTCCAGTTGCGGTCCATCGCCTGGAGCCGCCCGCGACCCAGCGCGTCGTGCGAGCTCAGCCGGTCGAAGCCCGCCTCCCGGGCCTGGTCCTGTGCGGACTGGAGCCCCTTGCCCTTCATGTCGGGCAACTTCGCGGTCTTCTCCTCGATGCTGCCGCAGCCCGACAGGGCGGTCAGCCCCACGGTGAGCAGTACGGCGACGGCACGACGGTGCACGGTTTCCCCCCAGTGTGCGACGGATGTCCCCCGCCCCATGATGCGACACCGCCCCCCACCGGTCCGGCGAAGTGACGTTCTCGTGATCAACGGTGCTTGCGGCCACAGCAGTCGGCCCCGGCGGCGGAGACCGTGGGCATCCGTCGAAAAATGGCTGGCACGCGGTCGTGGGGTGCGTCTAGTCTTCATTCCGTTCCGCCGGGACGTGGCCGTGCGCCGCACCCGGGTCGGTTCGTCGGTTCGTTGAGGGAACAGGAGGTGAGGTCAGTGGTGACGGTCATGGTCACGGGCGCTGCCCGCACTCAGGAGTTCGTCCTTTCCACCCCTGTGGTCTCCGGCTGACACCCGTACGCAATCCGCGCGCCGAGCGCGCTGCCGGGGCCGCCCCTCGAAGGGTTCCCCTTGTCCCACACCTTGCTCAACAGCATGTCTTCCTCCGACGACGCACACCGTGCCCTCGCCCCCTACGGCTGGGACGACGACTGGGCCGCCGCCTTCGCCCCGTACGCCGAACAGGGTCTGGTGCCCGGCCGGGTCGTCCGCGTCGACCGCGGACTCTGTGACGTCGTCACCCCCTTCGGCACCGTGCGGGCCGACACCGAGTTCGTGGTGCCGCGCGACCCGCTGAAGGTCATCTGCACCGGGGACTGGGCCGCCATCGACCCCGAGGGCTGCGACCCCCGGTACGTCCGGGCCTATCTGCCGCGCCGCCGGTCGTTCGTGCGCTCCACCTCCTCCAAGCGGTCCGAGGGGCAGATCCTCGCCGCCAACGTCGACCTCGTGATCATCGCGGTGTCGCTCGCGGCGCAACTCGACCTCGGCCGGGTCGAGCGGTTCGTCGCCCTCGCCTGGGAGTCGGGTGCGCAGCCCGTCGTCGTCCTCACCAAGGCCGACCTCGTCCCGTACGCGACCACCGTGTCCCACCTCGTCCGGGACGTGGAGACCAGCACTCCGGGTGTGCCGGTCCTACCGGTCAGCGCCACCACCGGCGCAGGGCTCGACGTGCTCGCAGCCGTGGTCGCCGGGGGCACCAGCGTGCTGCTCGGACAGTCCGGCGTCGGAAAGTCCACGCTCGCCAACGTGCTCCTCGGGGTGGACGCCCAGGTCGTCCAGGCGGCCCGGGACGTCGACGGCAAGGGCCGTCACACGACCACCACCCGCAACCTCCTCCTGCTGCCCGGCGGCGGCACCCTCATCGACACGCCCGGACTGCGCGGCGTGGGGCTCTGGGACGCCGGGAGCGGCGTCGAGCGGGTGTTCGCCGAGATCGAGGAACTGGCCCGGGGCTGCCAGTTCCACGACTGCGCGCACGAGGCCGAGCCGAGCTGCGCGGTCCTCGCCGCGGTGGCCGACGGCCTCCTGCCCGAGCGGCGGCTCGACAGCTTCCGCAAGCTGCTGCGCGAGAACCGGTACATCGTGGCGAAGACCGACGCCCGGACCCGCGCCGACCTGCGACGCGAGTGGAAGCAGAAGGGAGCCGTCGGACGCGCCGCCTACCGGGCGAAGCGCACCGGGCAGATCTGAGTTCCGCCGGCGCCGGGGCCCACCGCCCGGGGCACTGCGCCCCGTGCCGTGGCCCCCGGCGGTGGCCCCGTCCCCTCCGGACGTCGTGTCCGATTCCCGCCAGCGACGGGCCCCGGGACCGGGGACAATCGGTGGTGTGATCGACGACGAGACCAGGTACGAGGCCGTACGCAGCAGGGACGGCCGCTTCGACGGGGAGTTCTTCTTCGCCGTCGGGACGACCGGCATCTACTGCCGGCCGAGCTGCCCGGCGGTCACGCCCCGGCGCGAGAACGTCCGGTTCTACCCGACCGCGGCGGCCGCCCAGGGCGCGGGCTACCGGGCCTGCCGCCGCTGCCGCCCGGACGCCGTGCCGGGCTCCGCGGAGTGGAACGCCCGGGCCGATGCGGTGGCCCGCGCGGTCCGCATGATCGGCGACGGCGTCGTCGACCGCGAGGGCGTCACCGGCCTCGCCGCCCGGCTCGGCTACAGCCCCCGCCAGGTGCAGCGCCAGCTCACCGGCGAACTGGGTGCCGGGCCGATCGCCCTGGCCAGGGCCCAGCGCATGCACACCGCCCGCACGCTCCTCCAGACCACGGCGCTGCCCGTCACGGAGGTCGCGTTCGCCGCGGGCTTCGCGAGCGTCCGGCAGTTCAACGACACCCTGCGGGCCGGCTACGGCATGACCCCGACCCGGCTGCGGGCCGTCGCCCCGCGCAGCGCCCGACGGCCCGCCGTCACCGGCACGGGCGGCTCGCCGGATATCCCGCTCCGCCTCGCCCACCGGGGCGCGTACCTGGCCGGCCCCGTCTTCGACCTGCTGGCGGCCCAAGCCGTCGCCGGGGTCGAAGAGGTCACGGGCGTGCCCGGCCGTCGGACCCACCGGCGCACCCTGCGGCTGCCGCACGGCGCGGGGATCGCCACCGTCGAGGAGCGGAGCTCCGCCCCGGGTCGGGGCACCGGTGCCACGCGGCCCGGCGGTTGGCTGGACGCGAGTCTGCGGCTCACCGACCCGCGTGACCTCACCACGGCCGTGCAGCGCCTGCGCCGGCTCTTCGACCTCGACGCCGACCCGTACGCCATCGACGAACGACTCGGCGCCGATCCACGGCTCGCCCCGGCGGTCGCCGCCCGGCCGGGCCTGCGTTCCCCGGCCAGCGCCGACCCGGAGGAGGCCGCGGTGCGCGCCCTGGTCGGCCCGGTGGCGGCGGCCCGCCTCGTCGAGCGGTACGGCAAGCCGCTGGACGCGCCCTGCGGCACCCTCACCCACCTCTTCCCGGAGCCCGCCGTGCTGACCGCGGCGGAGCCGGACGGCGCGCTCGGGACGCTGTGCGCCGCGCTCGCCGACGGCACCCTCAGACTCGACGCGGGCGCCGACCGGGACACCGCCCACCGCACGCTGCTCGGGCTGCCCGGACTCGACGCCCGGACCGTCGCGGAGATCCGGGTCCGCGCCCTCGGCGACCCCGACGTCGCCCCGCCCGACGTGCCGGTGTCGGACACCTGGCGCCCTTGGCGGTCCTACGCCCTACGGCACCTGCACGCGGCCCGAGCCGCTGGCGAGCCATGCCCCGCCCCTGCGAAAGCGAGTACGTGATCACCATGACCGCAGCGACCACCGCATCCCTCCGGGCCACCGAATCCCCGTGGACCACGGTCGACAGCCCCCTCGGGGAGCTGCTCCTGACCGCCGACGAGGACGGTGCCCTCACCTCCCTGTCCGTCCCCGGGCAGAAGGGCGGCCGGTCCGCGGGACCCGCACGCCGCCGCGCGGACGAACCCTTCCGGGCGGCCCGCGAGCAGCTCGCCGCCTACTTCGCCGGGGAACTGACCGCGTTCCGGCTCCCACTGCGCCCGGCGGGCACCGACTTCCGCCGGCGGGTCTGGGACGCCCTCGACGCGGTCCCGTACGGGACCACCACCACGTACGGGCGGATCGCCGCGCAGGTGGGCGCCTCCCGGGCCGCCGTCCGCGCGGTGGGCGGTGCGATCGGCGCCAACCCGCTGCTCGTCCTGCGCCCCTGCCACCGGGTCATCGGCGCCGACGGCTCGCTGACCGGGTACGCGGGCGGCCTCGACCGCAAGACGTTCCTGCTGGACCTCGAAGGCGCCCGTCCGCACGCATGACGCGGCCCGACCGCACGGGACCGCGCTCCGCTGGGCCGTCCGGGTGACGACGGCGCCTCGACGACAAGCCCTCGACGACAAGCCCTCGACGACAGGCCCTCGACGACAGGCCCTCGTGGCAGGTCACCCCCACACCAGCACCCCCAGCCACGCCCCGATGACCAGCAGACAGGCGAACCACTCCACGAGCACGCTCCAGCCCCCCACCCGCAGTGCGTTGCGGGTGGAGGCGGCGGCCTCGCCGTGGCTGCCCAGGCGCACCCGTTCCGCCAGGTAGACGCCCCCGACGAAGCCGAGCAGCGCGCCCACCACCGGCACCAGGAAGAACCCCAGGAGCGAGCCCGCCCCCGCGCCCAGGGCCATCCGTCGGGTGGTCCCGCTCTGCCGCAGCCGGCGCGGCGGCAGCTGCCAGCGCACCGCCTGCGCCACCAGCAGCACCACCGTCGCGCCCACCAGCAACCCCCAGGCCACCGTCCGGGTGTCCTGCACGGCCCACCAGGCCACGCCCGCCCAGACCAGCCACGATCCCGGCACGCCCGGCACCATCACTCCGCACAGGCCGATCAACAGCACCACACCGACCAGGAGGAGTTCCCACGCTCCCATCAGCCCAGCGTGCCGGAGGGCGTCCACCGGCGCCCGTCAGCGGGTGCGGGCCACCCAGCCGCGCTCGTAGGCGTGCCAGCCGAGCTGGAGCCGGGTCGTCACGTCCGCCAGTTCCATCAGCCGCCGGACCCGTCGTTGCACCGTGCGCAGCCCCAGGTCCAACTGCTTGGCCACGCTCGCGTCGGTCAGGCCCGCCAGCAGCAGGGAGAGGACCTCCAGATCGGTGCTGTCCGGGCCGTCCGGGTCCTCACCGGTGCCCTGCGGGTGCGTCGCGACCGTGCCGCCCCGGCCCAACCGCAGCGGCAGGGCGTGCCGCCACACCGCTTCGAACAGTCCCGACAGGGACTCCAACAGACCGCAGTCGTGCACGACCAGCGCCGAGGGCTCGGCCGTCCGCGCGGTCAGCGGCACCATCGCCAGCGACCGGTCGGCGATCAGCAGCTTGGTGGGGACCCGGTCGGCGACCCGGATCTCCTCGTCCCGACCGAGCGCCGCGGAGAGGTCACGCACTCCCGTGGGTCGGGACAGCACCTCCTGCTCGACCACCACCCGGTACGCCACGCCCCGGCCGGCCGCCTCGGCCTCGGCCTCGTTGTCCGCCCCCGAGACGGCGATCGGGTCGCCGGTCACCAGGGCGCAGACCTCCTCGGTCGCCCCGAGCTGGAGCTGGAGGAAGCGTTGGGCGATGGCGCCCCGCCCCGTGACCACCTCGACCAGGTCGTGGACGGCGGGTTCCACCTCCCGCGCCCGGTACTCCTGGGAGAGCAACGCCGCCGACAGTTCGGCGCGTTCGAGTTCCTGGCGCCGTCGGGCCAGCAGTGCGCCCAGCGCGACCTCGGGGGGAGCGGCCACCCACCGGCCGGGCCGTCCCGTCGCCTGCGCGGCGAGCCCGTGCCGTTCCAGTTGGCGCAGCGCCCGGTCGGTGGCGGGTTCGCCGAGGGTCAGCCGGCGGGCCAGATCGGGCACGTCTGCGGCGCCCACCGAAACCAGGGCGCGGTACGCCGTTTCGTGCACCTCGTCCAGGCCCAACGCGGACAGCATGAGACGGCTTTCCTCCCCGTACGTTCACCGTTCGCGTTCATCATCGCCGCTTTTCCCGTCCCGGGCGCAAGGCGGCCCCTCCCGGTTGCTCGACCCCGCCCGGAATGAGGTGGTTGTGGTGGTTCCGTGATGTTCGTGGGCCTGAGGGGTGTCGTGGGGTGTCGTGAGATCGGGAACGGATGCACTTCGGCCAATTTGGGCGACCGGGCGAACGGCGTCCGTACGCCTGCGCCGGCGTTCGCGCCGGCTTCCCTGCGGTGCGCCCGATGGGGGTCGTGAGCGCGACGGAGGGCCGATCGGCCGTCGGCGCACGGCGCTGAGGTGGGACGACGGCCGCGGGCGGGGCGCCGATCGGGGGCGCACCTTCGACGAAGGCTCGCTTTGTCGATTCATCTTCTTATGGATCGGCTGATTTTCTGAATGACCGTTTTCGGGCGCCGGAAGCCGTGGACAATGTCGGCATGAGCCAGCAGGGGGAGCGGCCGTCGGCCCGCCAAGACGACGACTGGTGGGGCGACTTGTACGCCGGCTGGCCGCAGGTGGCCCCGGGCCCCGCGGACGGTCAGGACGGCGCGGGGGCCTCGCGCACCACCGGGACGCAAGCCGTGGCGCCGGCGGAATCCGCGGGCCCGGTCCCGCCGTCGCGCGCCCCCGGAGCCACGGACACGACCACCGGCGCAGCCACTGACGCAGCCGACGCCGGAACCACCGGCGCGACCGCCGCCGTGTCCGCATCCGAGGGCACGTCCGACGCCGCCGCCGATGCGGAAGGTTCCGGCACGTCCGGGGCCGCCACCACCCCGGACCCGAGGGGCGAAGAAGCGTCCGTCGCGCCGTGCGACCGCCCGTCAGTAGTCGCGCCCGAGAAGACCCCCGCTCCCCGCGACTCCGCCCCGCCGGACCCGACGGCGCCCGCCCGGACGGACACCGCGCCCCGGGCCGCGTCGCCCCCGCCCGGAACCAAGCCGTCATCCGTCGCACCCGCCTCACCCGCCTCACCCGCACCGGATGCACCGCCCGCACCGGATGCCGCGAATGCCCCGGCGGTCCGCCCACCGGCCGCCGCGGACCCCCGGGTACCGCGGAGCTCCCGCCCGCCCTGGCAGCCCGAAGGCTCCGCCTCCGAACCCCGCACCTTCCGGTTGGGGCGGTTCGGCCGGGGCAAGGGCGACCCCTCCGGAGCACCGGGAGGCGCCGGTGACGAGACGGTGGCCCCCGTTCCGCTTCCGTCGCAGGTGGGTCACCTGGGCGACCGGCCACCCACCTACGAGGCCGAGCCGACCGCACTGCCCGTCGCTGACCCGGACACCCTGCGGGACCTCGTCGCCGACACGGTCCTGGACGGAGCCCGCTACGGCGCCAGCACCCTACGGGCCGTTTCCACCCGGGGCGACTCCGCCCGGTACCGGGGCGAGCACCGCAGGGACGCCCTGCTGACCGCCCGCTTCGGCACCGGCCAACAGGCCCTGGTGCTGATCGCCGTGGCGACCGGGGCGCGCGCCGCGGCGGGTGCCCACCGGGCCGCCGCCGAAGCGACCGAGCGGATAGCCCGGGCCGTCGGCCGCAACCACGCGCGGCTCGCGGCGGACATCCGCGCCGGCAGCCGGGGCGACCTGAAGTCCGGACTGCACCGGCTCACCGACCGCAGCCTCGGCACCTCACGGGCCCGGGCCGGCGACCCCGACGCCGCCGAGGAGCCCGTGGCGAGCCTGCGCTGTCTGCTGCTCCCGGCCGACCCCGGCTGCCGGGTCCGGGTGTTCTTCGGCGCGGGGGAGGGCGGATTGTTCCGGCTGCGCGAGGGCGTCTGGCAGGACATCGAACCGCGGCTCACCGACACCGTGGGGGAACCGGTCGTCGGCTTCGGCTCGCCCCCGAGCGATCCCGCCGGCGGTCCCGGGACCGCGCCTGGGCCCGGGCCGGGGCCCGCTTCCTCGACCGAGGACGCGGCCGAGCCCGCCGGGGACGACCGCCTGACCATGGACCTCCGCATCAGCACGCCCCCGAGCCCGTACCGACCGGCCCCCGAACCCGCCCGCGACCCGTTCCGCTTCCGCGCCTCCGTCGCCCGCCCGGGGGATGCCCTGCTGCTCTGCTCGGAGGGCCTCGCCGCACCGCTGCGCGGCGAGGAAGCCCTCGCCACCCACCTGGCCGGGCGCTGGGTAGACGGACCACCGGGCCTCGCCGCCTTCCTCGCGGACGCCACCGTCCGGGTCAAGGGCTACGCCGACGACAGGACGGCGGCAGCGGTCTGGGAGGCGTGAACCCGTCACCTGTGCCTTCATGGAGCCAACGCATACCGCGACCGGAAACGGGAAGCCGGCGTGGACGACCGGAAACTCAGGGCGTGCGGCTCCGCGGACCGCCGCCCGCGGCACGGACGGGGCACGTGGATCCATGGCCAAGCAGAACGTCGCCGAACAGTTCGTCGACATCCTCACGCGCGCGGGCGTCAAACGGCTGTACGGGGTGGTGGGCGACAGCCTGAACCCGGTGGTCGACGCCGTCCGGCGCAGCTCGGACATCGACTGGGTGCACGTCCGCCACGAGGAGACCGCCGCCTTCGCTGCCGGTGCTGAGGCCCAGGTCACCGGGCAGTTGGCGGCCTGCGCCGGGTCCTGCGGGCCGGGCAACCTGCACCTGATCAACGGCCTGTACGACGCCCACCGTTCGATGGCGCCCGTGCTCGCCCTCGCCTCCCACATCCCGTCCAGCGAGATCGGTCTGGGGTACTTCCAGGAGACCCACCCCGATCAGCTGTTCCGGGAGTGCAGCCACTACAGCGAACTGATCTCCAACCCGCGGCAGATGCCCCGGCTGCTCCAGACGGCCATTCAGCACGCCGTCGGACAGGGCGGGGTGAGCGTGGTGTCGCTCCCCGGGGACATCGCCGACCAACCCGCACCGGACCGGGCCGCCGAGAGCGCGCTCGTCACCTCCCGGCCCACCGTCCGGCCCGGCGACGGGGAGATCGACAAGCTGGTCCGGATGATCGACGCCGCCGACAAGGTCACGCTCTTCTGCGGCAGCGGCACCGCGGGGGCGCACGCCGAGGTGATGGAGTTCGCCGGACGGATCAAAGCGCCGGTCGGCCACGCCCTGCGCGGCAAGGAGTGGATCCAGTACGACAACCCGTACGACGTGGGCATGAGCGGTCTGCTCGGGTACGGGGCGGCCTACGAGGCGACCAACGAGTGCGATCTGTTGATCCTGCTCGGCACGGACTTCCCGTACAACGCGTTCCTGCCGGACAAGGCGCGGATCGCCCAGGTCGACGTGCGCCCCGAGCGGCTCGGACGGCGTTCCAAACTGGACCTCGCGGTGTGGGGGGACGTCCGGGAGACGCTGCGGTGCCTGCTGCCGCGGGTCGCGGAGAAGCGCAACCGCCGCTTCCTCGACAAGATGCTGAAGAAGCACGCCGACGACCTCGAAGGCGTCATCAAGGCGTACACCCGCAAGGTGGACAAGCACGTCCCCATCCACCCCGAGTACGTCGCCTCCGTCCTCGACGACCTGGCGGCCGAGGACGCGGTGTTCACGGTCGACACCGGGATGTGCAACGTGTGGGCGGCCCGCTACCTCTCGCCCAACGGCCGCCGGCGCATCATCGGTTCGTTCTCGCACGGTTCGATGGCCAATGCGCTGCCGCAGGCGATCGGTGCGCAGTTCGTCGACCGGAACCGTCAGGTGGTGTCGATGTCCGGGGACGGCGGGTTCACCATGCTGATGGGCGACTTCCTGACCCTCGTACAACACGACCTGCCGGTGAAGGTGGTCCTCTTCAACAACTCGTCGCTCGGCATGGTGGACCTGGAGATGCTGGTCGCGGGTCTGCCTTCGTACGGGACCGACAACGTCAATCCGGACTTCGCCGCCGTCGCCCGGGCCTGCGGTGCCTACGGGGTACGGGTGGAGAAGCCCAAGGACCTCCCCGGCGCGCTGAAGGCGGCGTTCCGACACAAGGGCCCGGCCCTGGTGGACGTCGTCACCGACCCCAACGCCCTGTCCATCCCTCCGAAGATCAGTGCCGAGATGGTCACCGGCTTCGCCCTCTCCGCCTCCAAGATGGTGCTGGACGGCGGGGTCGGCCGGATGGTCCAGATGGCACGCTCCAACCTCCGCAACGTGCCCCGACCGTGAGCGAGCCGGTCAGCTCGCTCCAGGTCGGGGCGGCCCGGTTCGTCCTGTCGAGCCCCCCGGCCCGGCAGGAACACCGGCCCCGGGGCCGGGCCCGTAGGGGAGGGCCTAGCCGCGCAGGTCGAGGTCGACGTCCGTGGTGCCGGCCCCCGCCGTGTACAACCCGCCGAAGCCACCGGGCTGTTTGGTCGTCCGCACGCCCACGGTGATCACTCGCGAGGCGCCGGGCTTCAGTGCGGGCAGCGAGTAGCTCAGCCCCGTCGAGTTGAACGTGCCGTTGGCGCCCTTCACTCCCTGCACCCCGAAGACGCCCTTGGACTTGGGGTGCATCGAACCCGTGAACTGGACCCGCTCGGTCGGTGCGTCACCGGTGTTGGTGACCGTGACCTTGTGCACGTGCGTCCGCCCAGTCTGCTTGATGCCCTTGAGCACGCCCTTCAGGCTGAGCCGGGGCCCGACGACCTCCTTGGTGTTCTTGGTGGTGACGTTGACGGTGTCGTTGCTCGGGTTCGTGTCCCGGTAGAGGGGGAAGTCACCCTCGCCCCCGTCGACCACGAAGTTGGCGGGCAGGTCCTTGGCGTTCCCGTGGCTGCCGATCTTGGCCGTGACCTTGAACGTGTCGGTCTCGCCGGGGGGCAGATTGTTCACCAGGAGCCGGTTGGTCACGACGGGGCGGTCCTCGTGGGTGGCGTCGGTGGTCCCGGTCGGCAGGGTGAGCCGCACGAACGTGGAGGTCGCCGCGCGGCCCCAGTTGGTGACCTTGAGGGTGTAGGTGACCGCATCCCCGGGGGTCGCCGCTTCCGGGCCGACGGCCGTCACGCCGATGTCGGTCTGGACGGTGTCGTACTCGTATTCGTGGGCGTGGGCCGCGCTGGCGGGGACCAGCAGCGCGGTGGCGCCCAGGGCGGTCACGATCGTGGTGGAGGTGAGGCGTCGCACGGTGTGCTCCAGTGTGGAAGGACGCTCCGGGGCCCGGGTGTGGGACGGGCCCCGGAGCGCGTCTCGGTGGCCCCGGTGAAGGGGCGGGGGCGGGGGACGGGTCAGCGGCGCAGGTCGAGTTCCTGGTCGCCGCCCTTGGCCGCGCCCACGAAGTACTTGCCGCCGATCCCCCCGGCGGTGGGCGTGATCTTCGTCGTGATGACGACCACACGGGTCTTGCCGGGGTCGAGGGCGGGCACCGTGTACTGCAAGCCCACCGTCGAGATCACTCCGCGGGCGTCCTCCAGCCCGGTCACCTCGACGATGGTGCCTGACCCAGGGTGGACGCGGCCCGACAGTTCGAGGACCGAGGTGCGGTGGCGACCGGTGTTGGTGAAGGTCAGCTGCTGTGTGACCAGGTCACCCTCCTGGTCCCCGGCGCCGATCTCCCCGGTGAAGCCGAGCTGGGCGTCGGGGCCCTGGAAGGGATCGCCCTTCTCGTTGACGGTCGTCACGTGGGAGTAGTCGTCCCCCATGTTCGATTCCTTGTAGAAGGGTTCGTTCTTCGGCCCCGAGTACGTTCCGAAGGCCGCCGGCAGCTCCATCTGGTTGTCTCGGCTGCCCATTTTCGCCGTGATCTTCAACTTCCGGACCTCGCCCGGGTTGAAGGTGTTCAGCATGATCGAGTTCCTCGCCACGCGCCGGGAGGCGTAGGTGATCTCGCTGGAGCCCTTGGGTAGCCACACGCCGACGATCGTGGGGGCGGCGCCGGGCCCCTTGTTGGTGACGGTGACGACGTACTCCACCGTCTCGCCCGGCGTGGCCCGCTCGGGTCCGGTGGCCGTCACGCTGAAGTCGGTCGTCGGCACCCCGTCCGCGGGGGCGGCGGAGGCGGGGACCGCCAGGGCGGCGGTGCCGAGGGCGGTCACGAGGGCGGTGGAGACGAGGCGCTTCACTGTGGTTCTTCTCCCGATGGGCAGGTGCTCGGACGACAACGAGCGCCTGCATCGCGCGCTCCGTCGTGATGCCCGAAGTCTGTTCCACCCCCCGGGGGCGTGGCGATTACCCGTCAGGTAATCGCCGTGGTCAGCCGGGCGCGGGCCGGCGACCCCCAGGTGTGCTGGCGACCGTGGCGGGCATGCATTCCGGTGTAGGCGTTCGAACGATGCGCGGAAGGCGAGGCGGACACAGCATGGGGGCGGGGGCCATGGCGGGGCGGGCGAGGGTGCGGCGGCTGAAGCGGAGGTTCTCCCGGACGGACGGCCTGCGGGCGGTCCCGGAGTCGCGCCGCGCGGTACGGGAACTCCTCGGTCACTGGGGGCGCCCCGGCCAGGCGGAGACCGCCGAACTGCTCACCAGCGAGCTGGTCACCAATGCACTGGTCCACACGGACCGTGCCGCCGTGCTGCGGGTGGCCGCCGGACCGAGGCGGCTACGGGTCGAGGTGCGGGACTTCGTCCGCTACCGCCCGCGCCCCCGGGGACCGGTGCCGCACGAGGCGACGGGCGGCCGGGGGCTGATGCTGGTGGAATCGCTGTCCGACCGGTGGGGCGTACGGGGCCTCGGCATCGGCAAGACGGTCTGGTTCGAGCTGGAGGCCGGCCACCCCTGAACCGGCGGTGGCGGGAACGACGCCGGGGCGGTGGCCCCGGCTCGCGCCGTGTGCCACCGCCCCGGAAGGCGCCCGTTCCCGGACCGGCCGGAACCCGTGAAAGGTCCTCAGCCGAACTGCTGCTCCAGGTCCTTGAGCTTGCGCTCCAGCGAATCGAGCCTCGGTAGGGCCTGGGTGTCGTCCTCGGCCGTCAAGTCGACGGTGATGGGTTCACCGCCGCGGCGGACGGGGGTGAGGGAACGCGGGGAAGTGGGAGAGGGCAGCTGTTCCTCCGGTATAGCGGGGTCCGCGCCGGACTGGGCCGACCCCGTGCCCGCCGTCACCGCGGGCTGCACCTCCACCTGGCGGCCACCGCGGGTCAGGACGCCCCGGTGGTGGCTACGGCTTATGGCCTTGAGCTGAGCACGCTTCAGCTTCTCCTGCTCACGCCGGACCTGACGGTTGTGCAGCTTCTGGCGACGGTCCTCGCGCACCTCGTCCACGGCCTCGTCGAGGGTGCGGACGCCTTCGAGCAGCATCAGCGACCAAGCGGCGAAGGTCTCCCTCGGCGCACGCAGCCAGCGGACCACCCGGATCTGCGGCAGCGGACGGGGCACCAGGCCCTGCTCGCGGAGCGCAGCACGACGGGTCTGCTTGAGCGCGCGGTCGAAGAGCACGGCCGCCGACAGGGACATCCCGGCGAAGAAGTGCGGAGCGCCCGCGTGGTCGAGGCCGCGCGGTGCGTGCACCCAGTTGAACCAGGCCGCCGCACCGGCGAACGTCCACACCAGCAGCCGCGAACCGAGCGCCGCGTCACCGTGGCTGGCCTCGCGCACGGCGAGGACGGAGCAGAACATGGCCGCGCCGTCCAGACCGAACGGGACGAGGTACTCCCAGCCGCCGGACAGGTTCAGGTTCTGCCGGCCGAAGCCCACCAGCCCGTGGAAGGACAGCGCGGCAGCGACCGCGGCACAGCAGAACAGCAACACGTAGGAAGCGGTGGCGTACATCGCTTCCTTGCGCCGCCGGCGCTCCTCGCTGCGCTCCCAGGAGTCGTCCACGGCCTTGTTGGCGGGGTCCTTGGCCCGCTTGGACCGCGTCAGCACCGCTACCGCCGCCAGTATGCCCAGGAGCAGTACGGCGCCCGGAAGCAACCAGTTAAGCGATATGTCGGTCAATCTCATCACGCGTCCCTTGCGTCGCAGTAGGGCTTTTCGGGCGCCATCGTTCCTCAAACCCGGGGTTGCTCAGGAGGTTTCGGTGCAAGAGAACGCCAAGGGGGTGTGGGGAACCGCCACGTGCCGCCGCCCACCCGAACTCCCGCGCGAGTGATGCGAGTTGAGTTCGCATCACAGTACCGGTACGGGTCGTTCAGGAGGAAGCTGCCTCACTGAGCCTTGACACCCTATCGCCATCGCACGTCCGGGGGCACGTGACGCAGGTTTCCTCGGGCCGCAGCGTATAGAACAAACAGCAGCTCGCGCGGTCGCGGGTTGGCAAAGACTGCCCCTGAAGACCCGTCAACGTCCGGAATCCGGCCGCCCCGACGAACGGTCGCGTCGCACCGGGCAGCAGCGCCTCCAGCTCGCGCATGGCCCGCTGCTCCTCGCCCATCAGGTGCGCGACGTACCAGAGGCTCTCGACGACCTCGTCGGTCGCCATGCCCCACAGCGCCCTGCCCCGGCGGCGCATCCGCGGACCGAATCCGTCGAGCAGCGGCTCCAGGTGTTCGGCGACCGCCGCCCGCACCTCCTCGCGCAGGGCCTCCTCGTCGGCCACGACCCGGGCGTCGGGGTGGCCCGACAGCGGGTCGTCGGGCAGGCACGCGAACGCCCCGGTGCGCACCGACATCCGGCCCAGCGCCCGCTGGAAGGAGACACGTCCGGCCGGGAACCGGGGGACCCGGCGGTGCAGGAACCACGGCACGGTGACCAGCAGGCAGGCGGGCCACGCGTAGCGGTGGAGCCCGAACGTCGCCACGACGTCGGGGCGGGCCGGCTGGCCGTAGTCCTTGCGGACCTGCGCCTCGTCCCAGGCGAGGAAGGCGTCGAGAGCGCTGCCGCCCTCGGCCAGCCGCGTGGCGGACACCCAGCCGCCGCCCTCCGGCTGCTGCTCCCCGGGCGCGAGCTCGTCGATCCGCAGTCCCGGGAACACCTCGGTCAGTCGGGCGTACGCCGCGGCGACGGGGGAGGGGTGGGGCGGGGGCGGGACGGCCGGCACGCCCCCGCCGAGCAGGCAGTCTTCGACCGGGGCGCCCCGGGGGGCGTCACCCGGACGGGAGGCGTCCGCGGCCGGTGCGGGTGCGCTCATGGGGACCACCGAATCACGAATGCCTACAGGTTAGGGTAACCTTACCCGATATGATCGTGGTGTGAAGTGACGGCCCGCCCCCTATCGTTCTCCGGGTGCGGCCGAGTGGCCGCCGCAGCGCACGAGCGCCGGAGGAGGACCACGATGACCCGTCCCGGACCGCTCCCCGCACGGGGCTCGACAGGCCCCGGCGCGGCGGGCGACGAGGCGTCCAGCCCGCCGTTCGGTACCGCCCCGCGCCCGTTAGCGAACCCGGCGCCGGGCCACCGCCCCGAGCGCGCCGCCCCGCCCGCCCGGATACCCCCGCAGCCGCGTTCCCCCGCCCCGGACCCGACGGCCCGGGGCGAGCACACCCACGGGGAGCCCCCGTTGCCCCGGCGCCCCAGGCCGGTGGTCCGGGCCAGCGTGCGCGGGCAGGTGCTCGCCGCGCTGCGGGTCGCCCTCGTGGAGGGGGAACTGGTACCCGGCGAGGTGTACTCGGCGCCCGCGCTCGGCGAACGCCTCGGCGTCTCGGCCACCCCCGTGCGCGAGGCCATGCAGCAACTCGCCGCCGAGGGCACCGTCGAGGTGGTGCCCAACCGGGGGTTCCGCGTCGTCGAGCGCAGCGCCCGCCAACTCGCCGAACTGGCGGAGGTCCGGGCGCTGATCGAGGTGCCCGTGATGCTGCGGCTGATCACCGTGGTGCCCGCGTCCCACTGGGTCGCACTGCGTCCCCTGGCGGACGCGACGACGGTCGCGGCGGCCGACGGCGACCTGGCGGCCTACGCGGAGGCCGACCGCGCCTTCCACCGCGCCCTCCTCGCCCCGTCCGGCAACCAGCAGCTCATCCAGGTCGTCGACGACCTGCACCGCCGGGCGCAGTGGCCCCTGCTCAGCGGGCCGCTGTCGATGCGCAGGGTCGACCTGATGACCGACGCGGCCCAGCACGCCGCCCTCCTCGACGCCCTCACGGCCCGTGACGCCGCCGCGGTCGGGGCGCTGGTCCGGGCCCACTTCGCGGGCTGTTGACCCCGCGCCCGCCGCCCGCTGCCGGGTCGGGTCCTGCCCGCCGCTAGACCGGCTTCGCCGCGGCCACCTGGGCCGTCGCCAGTTGCTGCGCCAACCAGGTGGGCACGCCGCCGAGCAGCCGCAGCAGTCGTCCCGCCTCCTGGCGCAGCCGGGTCGCCTCCGGCTCCGTTTCGGCGGTGGCCAGGGAGGCGAGCGCCGGCGCGGTGCCCACCAGGTAGCCGAGCTCCTCGCGGATGCGCAGCGATTCGGCGAAGCCGTGCCGAGCCTCCGCGAGTTCGCCGTCCTGGAGGGCGAGCCCGGCGAGCTGGCGCCAGGTGAAGGAGAGCAGCAGCGCGTCCCCGGCGGCGGTGGCCCCGGCGTGGGCGCGCCGGTAGGCGGCGCGGGCGGCCTGCGGGGAGTCCGCCAGGTTCTCGGCGATCAGACCCCGGCGGTAGTCCAGCAGGGCGCGCGCCGGCGCTCCGGGCGCGATCAGCGCGGCGGCCCGCCCCAGGGCGGACCGGGCCTCGTCGGCGCGGTCCCGGACCCCGAGGAGGGTCGCCGCGTACGCGAGTTGTCCGCGTTCGCAGGCCGCGGCGCCGCGTTCGTCGTCGCTGCGGGCGAGTGCCTCGGCGGTGCGCAGCGCGTCCTCGGCCTCCGCCCATCCCTGTTCGGTGTAGAGGCACCGTTCGACGAACAGGGCGACCCGCTGGAGCGCGGCTCCCGCGTCCGCCCGTGCCCGTCGTTCCAGCAGTGCCGCGGCGTCGCTCCAACAGGCGCGTGAACGCAACCGCCATACGGCGATCTGGAGCGGATCGTCACCCTCGGTCGTTCCTGAACCAGACATGGCGGTAAACGCCACATTGCCCTCCCCGAGCATGTCCCGCGTTTCCAGAGCCGATGCGGAATCTCAGCACGGATCGGCGGGCCGGGCCAAGGGGGTGGGTGAAAGTTTTCACAAAGCCTCGGGGTGCGAAACCCGCTCGACCGGGGTAGAAGCGACGCCGCGGAACGGACGGGGCCCTTGGGGCGTCAGCTCATCCGCAGGGCGAGGAAGAAGTCGAGTTTGTCCTCCAGCCGGGACAGGTCCCGTCCCGTCAACTGCTCGATACGCCCGACGCGGTAGCGCAGCGTGTTGACGTGGAGGTGGAGCCGGGCCGCGCAGCGGGTCCAGGAGCCGTCGGAGTCGAGGAACGCCTCCAGGGTCTCCACCAGGTCCGCCCGGTGCCGACGGTCGTACTCCCGCAGCGGGTCGAGCAGTCGTGCGGTGAACGCCCGGCGCACGTCGTCCGGGACGAACGGCAGCAGCAGGACGTGCGAGGCCAGTTCCTGGTGGCCCGCCGCGCTGACCGGTCCCGGTCGTGCGGCGGCGACCCGCCGGGCGTGCCGGGCCTCCTCCAGCGCCCCGCGCAGTCCCTCGGCCGAGTGCACGGCCGCGCTCACCCCGAGCGTGAGCCGTCCGTCCGCGCCGAGCCCCGCGGCCAGCGGCTCCCGCACCGACCGCAACAGCAGATCGGCCACCAGCTCGCCGCCCCGGGCGCCGTCACCGGCATCGGCTTCCGTGGCGTCGGTCGGCTCGGGCGATCCGGCGGCGGTGGAGGGCAGCGGCACCAGGGCGACGGCCTCGTCCCCGGTGTACGCGACCGCGATCCGATCGGCGGGCTCGGTGCCGGTGGCGAGCGGGTCGACCAGGATCTCCTCCAGCAGGGCCCGCGCGAGCCGGCCGCGCTCCTCGGCGCCCTTGCGCTCGCCGTCGCCCGCCTCGGTGCTCCGCTCCTCGCGTTCGTCGCGCTGGTCCCGGGCTCCCGCCCACTGGACCCGGGCCACCACCACCTGCCAGCGCGGTGCCCCGGCGAGTCCGGGCAGCAGGACCGGGGCGGCCACCCTGAGCCGTGCCGCGATCTCGGTCGGTGCGGCGTCCGAGCGCACCAGTTCCAGCACCTCGTGGGCGAGCCGGCGCCGCACGGTGCGCGCCGCGTCCCTGCGGTCCCGCTCCACCGCGATCAGCTGGGTCACCCCGTGCAGCAGGTCGAGTCGTTCCTCGGGCCAGTCCGAGGTGTCCGCCGCGACCGCGAGCACCCACTCCGCCAGTGCCCCTTCGTGGGCGCCCGGGCCGCCGGCCGGTGCGCCGCCGCGTCCGCCGCGCACCGGGAACAGGGCGTAGGGGGCGTCACCGACCCGGGTCCGGTACGGGCCGCGGCGGCCCGTGCGGGCCGCGGCCAGGTGGGCCGTCGCGAGGGCGGCGGACGCCTCCTCGGACAGGGTGCGTCCGGCGGTGTGCGGCCCCGCGATCCGTCGACCGGTCGGCGACAGCACCCAGGCCCGTAGGTCCAGGTCGGTGCCGAGCAGCTCCAGCACCGCGTCCGGGCCGCCGCCGGCGGGGCCGGGGGTCATCAGCCGTCGGTGCCGGTCCACCACGGCCGCGAGGTCGCCCGCGCGTTCGCCGGACACCTGCCGGACGACGTGTTCGGTGATGGTCGCGAAGGCCACCCGCTCGTTGACCGCGAACAGCGGTATCCGGTGCCGGGCACAGGCCCGTACGAGGTCCTCGGGCACGTCCCCGAGTTCGGCCTCGCCGGCGGCCAACGCGGCGACCCCTGCGGCGGCCAGGATGCGGACGAACGGTTCGGAGTCGTCGGGGTCGTGCCGCCAGGCGAGCCCGGTGAGCACCAGCTCGCCGCCCGACAGATAGCGGCTGGGGTCCCGCAGGTCGGTGGTCATCACCCCGCGCACCGTGCGGTCCAGCTCGTCCTCGCCGCCGAGTAGCCGCAGCCCCAGCGCGTCCGTGTCCAACAGTGCGCGCAGCCGCATGGTGTCGCCGCCGATCCGTCCGTCTGTGTTCCGAGGTGACCGGCGCCCTGTGGTTCCGGTCGAACGTCCGGGAGCCGTGGGAACCCCGTGTCCTGTTCTTCATACGAATCTACAAGACCGGGGTGCGGGCCAGCCAACCGCCGGGGGCCTCGGCGGCCACTCAGGCGGTGAACGCCACGAGGTGCGCGAGGACGAAGGCCCCGCACAGCACCAGGCCGATCGTGGCCAGCAGCAGCGTCCGGGCGACGAAGCCGACGGTGGGGCGCCGGCTGGCCCGGGTGGGGTGCTCCGGGTCGTAGGTCAGCTCTACGGGGCCCCGTGCCGCCTCGGACAGGCACCAGACGGTGACGACGGAGTGCACCTCCTTCATCCGCCTCCCGTCGACCGTGGTGAAGTCCATCAGCGAGAACTCCCACAGGTGGAGCCCGTCGCTCCAGATCCGCACCCGGCCGGTGGCCGTGCCGACCACGGTGATCCCGCGTCGGCGCAGCAGCCGAAGCGACCGGAACCGGCGCCCGACCCGCCACAGGGTGATCCCGCCGCCGATTCCGGCGGTGCCGCTCACGAAGGTGAGGATCATGGCCAGCCAGAGGGTCCGGGTCACGAACCAGTCGGTCACGACGAGTACCGCGTAGTACAGCAGGACCAGGCCGGTGATGAGGAGCGCGCGGCGCATCCCGGGCGACAGTTCGCTGCGGGTCGAGGACGCGTCGTACCGGTCCACCAGGGAGTGGCCGTTGGAGTGGGTGACCGCCCGGGCGATGGCGGGCCGTAGCTGTGCGAAGAAGGCCTCGGCCGCCCGGCGGTTGGGCCCGCGCAGTTCCAGGACGGGATCGAGGCCGTGTGCGGCGGCGTCGGCCGGGCCGCTGATCTCCACCCGCACCGTGCCGTCGGACCGCAGGTCCGTGGAGCGCAGGGCGCGCACCGGAATGGTCCAGGTGGTGCGCTGGCGCACGATGAGCAGTCGCGCCCCGTCGAACCGCGCGGTCGTGCCGTCGTGGACGAGGACGGTCTCCGGGGTGGGCGAGTTGCTGCGCGGTGACATGAACGGATGATATGTGCGTGTGGTGTGGGGAGGGTGGCGGGTTAACGCCGCCCGCGTAGCAGTCCGTTGACGGTGCGCCCGAACATCGAGCGGCCGGCCGCCGCGAGCAGCGGGTCGCCCCAGGAGGGCACTCCGCGGACGCCGATCTCCTCCCGCCACGACACCCGGCTGCCGCGGGGGTCGGGCCGGACGTGGATCTCGGCCCAGCCGCGCACCCACGTCCCCCGCTTCTCCAGCCGGCAGTGCCCGGCCCGGTCCTGCTGCGGCGGCACCCACTCGACGATCTCCATCGGATCGTCGACCCCGAGCCCGCCGATCGCGGTCCTGGCCACCAGTCGGGTGCCCCGGCCCACGGGCGGGGCGGTGGTCACGGTGAGCCGGGTGCACGGGACGAACGCACCGTGCCGTTCCCAGTCCACCAGCCGTTCCCAGGCCTCGACGGGCCCGAGAGGGGTGGTGCGTTCCAGCGCGACGAGGGCCATGCCCCGATGGTAGGTCCCCGGTCGGGGGTTCCCCGGCTCATCGGCCGCGGGGCTCAGCGGTAGACCTTGCCCGGTTCCGGGACGCCCGGTGCGAAGAGCTGGGGCACCGTGACGAAGGTGTACCCCTGGGACTTCAGTTTGGTGATGATGCCGGGCACGGCGGGCACCGTTCCGCGGTAGATGTCGTGCAGCAGGATGATGCCGTCGCGGCCCGCCTGGTCGAGGACGCGCTCCTCGATGAGGTCCGAGTCGTTGGTCTTGTAGTCCTTGGCCGTGACGGTCCACAGCACCTCGGAGAGGCCGAGGTCGCGGGATATCTCGTTCACGTCGTCGTCGGTCCGCCCCTGCGGCGGTCGCATCAGGGTCGGCTTGCGGCCTATCAGCTTCTCTATCGCGGTGTTGGTCCGCTCCAGTTCCTCGCGCACCTCGTCGGTGGAGAGGTCGGTGAGGTTGCGGTGCGTCCAGGTGTGGCTGGCTATCTCGTGCTTCTCCGCGGCCATCTGCTTGACCAGTTCGGGGTAGGTGTCGATGTGCTTGCGGCCGAGCAGGAAGAAGGTCGCGGGGACCTTCTCCTCCTTCAGGATGCGCAGCAGTCGCGGGGTGTACTTGCCCGGGCCCGCGTCGAAGGTCAGGGCTATGCACTTCTTCTCGCGGCAGTCGACGGAGCCGAAGGCGCCCTTGCCGTCGTCGCCCGCGGCGGAGCGGACGTCGGCGGGCGACTCCGTGTCGATGCGGAGCCAGTCGACGATGCCCACGGCGGCCAGCGCCCCGGCTGTGAGGACCGCCACAGCGATCACCACCGTGCGCGGACGCAACCTGAAACGTCGTTTTTCCGTCTTGTCCGCCGTGGTGGATTCCTGGGGCGCCGTCGTGGCGTCGAGCTGATCGGTCTCGTGCATGGCCGTCACTATACGCACGGTGTATACACGGGGTTCATAGCGGGGTAGGTGTTGGGTGCACCGACTGACGGGGACCGCTCTCCGCCCGGTCGCCGAGGCCCCACGGCGAGCGGTGGGCGACCCCACCCGTCCGGCGGAACCCGCCCGCGTCCGCGCGTCAACAGGGTGTCAACGTCACCGGCCCGGCCGACAAGGCACCGTCAAGACCGGTACGCGCCCGCTCCGCCCGGGGTTCCGTGGAAGCACCACCCCCGCCCGCCGGACCCGCTGCGAGCGCGTCCGCGGCACCCTGAAGGAGTCGCTCCCATGACCGTCGAGAACGTGGTGGGCCTGCTGGTCGCCCTCAGTCTGATCGGCTACCTCGTGATCGCCCTGATCTTCCCGGAACGGTTCTGAGCCGGGCCCGGTCCCTCGCGCCCCGCCCATGAATCACACCCACGTGCCCCCCGCACCCCCGGGCCGCAGCAGTGGCCCCGGCCGTCTCAAAGTGTTCCTCGGCGCCGCGCCCGGCGCGGGCAAGACCTGCCGGATGCTGGAGGAGGCCCACCGCAGGGCGGCCCGCGGCACGGACGTCGTCATCGGGATCGTCGAGTCCCACGGCCGCCCCCGCACCCTGGCCCTGACCGGGGGACTGACCGCACTGCCCCGCGCCCCGGGCGCCGCGCCCGGACTCGACCTCGGCGCCCTGCTGGCCCGCCGCCCCGGCCTCGCCCTGGTGGACGACCTCGCCCGCGCCAACCCGCCCGGCTCGCCCCACCCCCACCGCTGGCAGGACGTGGCGGCCCTGCTCGCCGCCGGCATCGACGTCGCCACCACCGTGGACGTCCGCCACCTGGAGTCCCTCAGCGACGTGGTGGAGAAGATCACCGACGTACCGCAACCCGAGCGGGTGCCCGACGAGTTCGTCCGCGGCGCCGACCAGATCGAGCTGGTCGACGTCCCGCCGGACGCCCTGCGCCGCCGACTGGTGCACGGCGACATCTGCCCGCCCGACGAGGTCGACGCCGCGCTCGCCAGCTACGTCCGGCCCGGCACCCTCACCGCCCTGCGCCAACTCGCGCTGCTCTGGCTCGCCGACCAGGTGGACCAGGCCCTGCACGAGTACCGCACCGCGCACGGCATCGGGGGCGTGTGGGAGACCCGCGAACGGGTCGTCGTCGCCCTGACCGGCGGCCCCGAGGGCGACACCCTGATCCGACGCGCCGCCCGGATCGCGGACCGGGCCGCCGGCGGCGACCTGCTCGCCGTCCACGTGACGCGCAGCGACGGACTCGCCGCCGGCACCTCGCACGGCGCGCTGGCCCGGCAACGACGACTCGTCGAGAGCCTGGGCGGGACGTACCACTCGGTCGTCGGGAACGACGTGCCCACCGCCCTGGTCGAGTTCGCCCGCGCCGAGGACGCCACCCAACTGGTGCTCGGCACCAGCCGCCGGGGCCGGGTCGAACGCTTCCTCACGGGACGCGGCACCGGGGACACCATCGTCGCGCTCTCCGGCGACATCGATGTCCACATCGTCACCCACGAGCGCGCCGGCCGCGGCACCCTGCTGCCCTCCCGACGGCGGACCCTGCCACCGGCGCGCACCGCCGCCGGACCGGTCGCCGGGCTCCTGCTCCCCGTCCTGCTGACCCTGCTGCTCGACCTGGACGCCGCCCGCGCCGCGCTCGACCTCACCAGCGAGGCCCTGCTGTTCCTGCTCGCGGTGGGCGCCGTCGCCTGCATCGGCGGGGTCACCTCCGCCGTCGTCGCCTCGGTCACCGCCTCCCTGCTCCTCAACTACTGGTTCATCCCGCCCGTCGGCCGCTTCACCCTCCACGACGCCAACGCCCTCATCGCCCTCGCCGTCTTCGCCGTGGTCGCCGCGACCGTCGCCGCCGTCGTGGACCGCTCGCTACGGCTGTCCAGACGTTCGGCCCGCGCCACCGCCGAGGCCGAGACCCTCTCCTCCCTCGCCGGCAGCATCGTGCGCGGCGACGCCACCATCCCGGCCCTGCTCGACCGGGCCCGGGAGACCTTCGGCGTCACCTCGGTGGAACTCGTCGACATCCGTCCGGCGGCCCGGGGGCTCCTCCTCGCGGACACCACGACCACCCCGCCCACCGGCACCCGGGCCCCCTCCGACCCCGCCGAAGAAGCCGTCACCACCGTCGCCGCCGGGCCCGACACCCGGCTGGTGCTGCGCGGACGCACCCTGGCGGCCTCCGAGCGGCGGGTGCTGGTCGCGTTCGCCGCGCACGCGGGAGCCGCCGTCGAACGGGACCGACTCGCCCGGGCCGCAGCCGAGATAGAGCCGGTACGGGCCGCCGACCGGATGCGGACGGCGCTGCTGCGGGCCGTCGGACACGACCTGCGGACCCCGCTGGCCGCGGGCTGGGCCGCCGTCACCTCGCTGCGCAGCCGGGACGTCGAGTTCAGCGCCCGGGACCGCGAAGAACTCCTCGCCACCGCCGACACCTCCATGGCCCGGCTCAGCGCCCTCGTGGAGAACCTGCTCGACCTGAGCCGGCTGGAGGCCGGGGCGCTCACCCTGTGCCTGCGTCCCACGGCCCTGGAGGAGGTCATCGCCCCGGCCCTGGAGTCCCTGCCCGGCGGGCTGCCGACGGTCGAGGTCCGCAACCTGGAACGGGTCCCGGACGTCCTGGCCGACCCTCCGCTGCTGGAGCGCGTCCTCGCGAACCTGGTCGCCAACGCGGTGCACCACGCTCCGCCCGTGCACCCCGTGCTGCTCACCGCCAGCGCCCTCGCCGACCGGGTCGAGCTGCGGATCGCGGACCGGGGACCCGGGCTGCCCGCGGCCGGACGGGAGCGGATCTTCGAGCCCTTCCAACGGCTCGGCGACACCGACAACACCAGCGGACTCGGCCTCGGCCTCGCCCTGTCGCGGGGGCTCACCGAGGCCATGGACGGCACCCTCACCCCGGAGGACACCCCGGGCGGCGGCTTGACGATGGTGCTGCGCCTGCCCGTGGCGCGGAGCGCACCGGAGCCGGACCGCGCGGCCGACCGGCCCCCGTTCAGGTGATCTTTCCGCAGGTCAGAGCGGCAGGCCGGGAACGCGTATGGGAGCCGTCAATACCGTGCGGGGCGCCGTAAGAGGAGCGTCAACGGCGGTGGTCGGAGGCGGGATAGCAGGTTTCCTCAAACAGTCCGCTTATCCGACTGCATTCGGTCGACCTGGTCGACCGATCTCAACCCAGGAGCTCACGATGGCCGACCTGGCCTTCGTCGTCACCACGATCGCGGTCTTCGCGCTGGTGGCGCTCGTCGCCAAGGGGGTGACGAAGCTGTGACCGTCGAAAACACCATCGGCCTGATCGTGGCCGTCGCCCTGCTGGGCTACCTCGTCCTCGCCCTCATCTATCCGGAGAGGTTCTGAGCCCGGTCATGAGCCCCGAACTCGCTGGAGTGCTCCAGCTCCTGGCGCTGGTGGCCGCGCTCGCCCTGGCCTACCGCCCGCTGGGTGACCACATGGCCCGCGTCTACTCCTCCGACCGCCACCTGCGGATCGAGAAGTGGATCTACAAGGGCATCGGCGCCAACCCGAGCGCCGAAATGCGCTGGCCCGCCTACCTCCGCGGCGTCCTCGCCTTCTCCGCCGTCGGCGTCCTCTTCCTCTACCTGCTGCAACGAATCCAGGGCAGCCTGCCCGGCTCCCTCGGCTTCGCCTCGATCGACCCCGACCAGGCGTTCAACACGGCCGCCTCGTTCGTCTCCAACACCAACTGGCAGTCGTACTACGGCGAACAGGCCATGGGCCACGTCGTCCAGACCGGTGGCCTGGCGGTGCAGAACTTCGTGTCCGCCGCCGTCGGCATGGCCGTCGCCGTCGCCCTCGTCCGCGGCTTCGCCCGCTCCCGCACCGGTGAACTCGGCAACTTCTGGTCCGACCTGGTGCGCGGAGTGGTGCGCATCCTGCTGCCCCTCGCGGTGATCGGCGCGATCGTGCTCGTCGCCACCGGAGCCATCCAGAACTTCGCCGGCATCCACGAGGTCGGCCAGTTCACCGGCGGCAGCCAGCAGTGGAACGGCGGTGCGGTCGCCTCCCAGGAGGCCATCAAGGAACTCGGCACCAACGGCGGCGGCTACTTCAACGCCAACTCCGCCCACCCGTTCGAGAACCCCAACGCGTTCTCCAACCTCTTCGAGATCTTCCTGATCCTGCTGATCCCGTTCTCGATCACCCGCACCTTCGGCGTCATGGTCGGCTCGGTGCGCCAGGGCTACGCGATCCTCGGCACGATGGTCACCATCTGGGTCGCCTTCATCGCCCTGATGTGGTGGACCGAGTTCGCCCACCGCTCGCCCGCCTACGAGATCGCGGGCGCCGCGATGGAGGGCAAGGAGACCCGGTTCGGCGTCGGCGCCTCGGCGATCTTCGCGGTGTCCACCACCCTCACCTCGACCGGCGCGGTCGACTCCTTCCACTCCTCGTACACCGGCCTCGGCGGCGGCATCACCATGCTCGGCATGATGCTCGGCGAGATCGCGCCCGGCGGCGTCGGCTCCGGCCTGTACGGCATGCTCATCATGGCCGTCATCGCCGTGTTCCTCGCCGGACTCATGGTCGGCCGGACCCCCGAGTACCTGGGGAAGAAGATCGGCACCCGCGAGATCAAACTCGCCGCCTGCTACCTCCTCGTCACCCCGACCCTGGTCCTGGTCTTCACCTCCGCGTCGATGGCCCTGCCCACCCCGCCCGACTCCATGCTCAACCCCGGCGCGCACGGCTTCTCCGAAGTCCTCTACGCCTTCACCTCGGGCGCCAACAACAACGGCTCCGCCTTCGCCGGACTCACCGCGGACACCCAGTGGTACAACACCACGATCGGCCTCGCGATGCTCCTCGGCCGGTTCATCCCGATGGTGTTCGTCCTCGCCCTCGCCGGCTCCCTCGCCGAACAGAAGCCCGTGCCCGTCACGGCCGGCACCCTCCGCACCGAGAAGCCGCTGTTCACCGGGCTGCTCGCCGGAACCATCCTCATCATCACCGGGCTCACGTACTTCCCCGCCCTGGCCCTCGGCCCGCTCGCGGAAGGGCTGGCCTGATGACCCCGCGCACCGACAACCCCGCAGGTGACCCCATGACCGTTCCCGCGCCCCCCAGTGCCTCCCCGAGCCGGGCGCCCCACCAGGACGTCCCGACCGGGCACCAGGACGCCGGACGGGTCGGCGCCGGACTCTTCGACCCCGCGCAACTGGTGAGGTCGCTGCCCGACGCCTTCCGCAAGCTCGACCCCCGCGTGATGGTCAAGTCGCCCGTCATGTTCGTCGTCCTCGTCGGCTCGGTCCTGACGACCGGGTTCTCCCTCGCGGACCCCGGCGACTGGTTCGGCTGGACCATCTCCGCCTGGCTGTGGCTCACCGTGCTCTTCGCCAACCTCGCCGAAGCCGTCGCCGAAGGCCGCGGCAAGGCCCAGGCCGACACCCTCCGCAAGGCCAAGACCGACACCGTCGCCCGCCGCCTCACCCAGGACGGCCACGGCGAGGAACAAGTGCCCGGCACCGAACTGCGCGTCGGGGACCGGGTGGTGTGCGAGGCCGGCGACATCATCCCCGGGGACGGCGACGTCGTCGAAGGCGTCGCCTCCGTGGACGAGTCCGCCATCACCGGCGAGTCCGCCCCCGTCATCCGGGAGTCCGGCGGCGACCGTTCGGCCGTCACCGGCGGCACCAAGGTCCTCTCCGACCGCATCGTCGTCACCATCACCACCAAACCCGGCGAGACCTTCATCGACCGGATGATCGGCCTGGTCGAGGGCGCCGCCCGCCAGAAGACCCCGAACGAGATCGCGCTCAACATCCTGCTCGCCTCGCTCACCATCGTCTTCCTGCTCGCGGTCGTCACCCTCCCCCCGTTCGCCGACTACGCCGGCACCGAACTGTCCATGGTCGTCCTGGTGGCGCTGCTCGTCTGCCTGATCCCCACCACCATCGGCGCCCTGCTCTCCGCCATCGGCATCGCCGGCATGGACCGACTGGTGCAGCGCAACGTGCTCGCCATGTCGGGCCGCGCCGTCGAAGCCGCGGGCGACGTCTCCACCCTGCTCCTCGACAAGACCGGCACCATCACCCTCGGCAACCGCCAGGCCGCCGAGTTCGTCCCGGTCGCCGGCACCACCGAGTCCGAGGTCGCCAACGCGGCGCAGCTGTCCTCCCTCGCCGACGAGACCCCCGAGGGCCGCTCGATCGTCGTCCTCGCCAAGGAGAAGTACGGACTGCGCGAGCGCCACCAGGGCGAACTGGCGGGCGCCGAGTGGATCTCCTTCACCGCCCAGACCCGGATGTCCGGCGTCGACGTCGACGGCCGCAAGATCCGCAAGGGCGCCACCGGCTCGGTCCTCACCTGGGTCCGCGACCAGGGCGGCACCCTCGCCCCGGACGCCGACACCGCCGCCGAACGGATCTCCCAAGCCGGCGGAACGCCCCTGTTGGTCGCCGTCGAGGACGACCGCGGCGCCCGCGTCCTCGGTGTCATCCACCTCAAGGACGTCGTCAAGGAGGGCATGCGCGAACGGTTCGCCGAACTGCGTCGCATGGGCATCAAGACCGTCATGATCACCGGGGACAACCCGCTGACGGCCAAGGCCATCGCCGACGAGGCCGGAGTCGACGACTTCCTCGCCGAGGCCACCCCCGAGGACAAGATGGCCCTCATCAAGCGGGAACAGGCCGGCGGCAAGCTCGTCGCCATGACCGGGGACGGCACCAACGACGCCCCCGCCCTCGCCCAGGCGGACGTGGGCGTCGCGATGAACACCGGCACCTCCGCCGCCAAGGAGGCCGGGAACATGGTCGACCTCGACTCCAACCCGACCAAACTCATCGAGATCGTGGAGATCGGCAAGCAACTCCTCATCACCCGGGGCGCCCTCACCACCTTCTCCATCGCCAACGACGTCGCCAAGTACTTCGCGATCATCCCCGCGCTGTTCGCCGCCGTGTACCCGGGTCTCGACACCCTCAACGTGATGCGGCTCGACTCGCCCGACTCGGCCATCCTGTCCGCGGTCATCTTCAACGCGCTCGTCATCATCGCGCTGGTCCCGCTCGCCCTGCGCGGCGTCCGCTACCGACCGGTGAGCGCCGACAAGCTGCTCCGCCGCAACCTCGGCATCTACGGCCTCGGCGGACTGATCGCGCCCTTCATCGGCATCAAGGCCATCGACCTGCTCCTCTCCCTCATCCCCGGGATCGGCTGACCGCCATGAACACCTCCGTATCGAACACCGCCCGGCTGCTGACCGCCGGACTGCGCGCCCTGCTGGTGCTCACCCTGGTGACCGGCGTGCTCTACCCGCTCGCGGTCACCGGCGTCGCCCAGGGCCTCTTCCGGGACAAGGCGAACGGCTCCGAGATCACGTCCGACGGCAAGGTGGTCGGCTCGGCGCTCATCGGGCAGGCGTACAACCTGCCGCTGAAGGAGGGCGAGGGGACCCCGACGGCCGACCTCAAGTGGTTCCAGGGCCGGCCCCAGAACGGCCTCGGCACCAACTCCGTCAACACCCAGTACCGCCTGATCCTCTCCGGTGCGACCAACCTGGCCGGCGACAACCCGGCGCTGATCGAACAGGTCAAGGCCGCACAGGCCGCGGTGGTCAAGGACAACTCGGTGCCCGGCCACCCGGTCGCCCCCGGTGACGTCCCCGCCGACGCGGTGACCTCCTCGGGATCGGGTCTCGACCCGGCGATCTCCCCCGCGTACGCGGACCTCCAGGTCCGCCGGGTCGCCGCCCGCAACGGGCTGCCCGTCGAGCGGGTCCAGGAACTCGTGGACGCACACGAACAGGGCCGACTGCTCGGCTTCATGGGGGAGCCCACCGTGAACGTCCTCGAACTGAACGTCGCCCTCAAGGAACTCACCCGCCGCTGACGCCGGGACCCGGGTCCGGCCCGCCCAGCGCGGTGCCGGACCCGGGCCACCCGCACGGCGCCCCGACCGAGGAGGCCGCACACCGATGACCCGGGTCCTGGTGGTGGAGGACGATCCCCAACTCGTCACTGCACTGGTCATCACTCTCAGAGCCCGCGGCTACGAGACCGACACCGCCGCCGACGGCGTCACCGCCCTCAGCCGGGCCACCGACCGACCACCGGACGCCGTGCTCCTCGACCTCGGGCTGCCCGACATGAGCGGCGTCGCCGTGCTCCGGGTGCTGCGCGGACGGAGCCCGGTCCCCGTCGTGGTGGTGTCGGCCCGCCGAACGCCCGAGGAGAAGGTCGCGGCCCTCGACGCCGGCGCCGACGACTACGTCACCAAGCCGTTCAGCATGGACGAACTCCTGGCCCGGCTACGGGCCGCCGTACGACGCGGCGGCAGCGTCGTCGGCGGCCTGAACCCGCCCCTGGTCACCACCGACGACTTCACCGTCGACCTCGTCGCCAAACGGGCCGCCCGCGCCGGCCGGGACATCCGACTCACCCCCACCGAATGGCACGTCCTGGAGATCCTGGTGACCAACCCCGGCCGCATGGTCGGCCAGCGGGAACTGCTGCGCGAGGTGTGGGGCCCCTCGCACAGCGGAAAATCGAACTACCTGCGGGTGTACCTGGCCCAGTTGCGCCGCAAACTGGAACCCGACCCCTCACACCCCCGCTATCTGATCACGGAGCCCGGCATGGGCTACCGCTTCGAGAGGTGAGGACCAACGGATGGGACGCGGGAAGCTACGGATCTACCTCGGTGCGGCGCCGGGTGTGGGGAAGACGTATGCGATGTTGTCGGAGGCGCATCGGCGGGTGGAGCGGGGTACGGATTGTGTGGTGGCTTTCGTGGAGCATCATGGGCGGCCTCGTACGGAGGTGATGTTGCACGGGGTGGAGCAGGTGCCGCGGGTGGAGTTGGGGTATCGGGGTGCGGTGTTCTCTGAGATGGATGTGGGGGCGGTGTTGGCGCGGCGTCCTGTGGTGGCGTTGGTGGATGAGTTGGCGCATACGAATGTGCCGGGGTCGCGGAATGCGAA
>NZ_JBHXEN010000059.1:0-42116 GCF_042724695.1 Streptomyces sp. NPDC127068
AACTGGTCGGCAGCGTCATTTGTGTATACGCTCCTGTGCGGCGCCCCACCGCGGGCGACGCAGGCTCCGGCTCGTGCTCCCTCCCTACCCCTCCTCCGCTCGGGATGCACGGCCACCGGTGTGACCCGGATGCGCTTCCTCACATGCCGTGGCGTGGGACGGCAGGCATGATCCTCAAAAGGGTGGAAAGGTGAACGATGACTTGCCGGGGACACCCCCGGTACTGACGTACGCCACCGAGGAGGAGGTTCCCGTGACCCGCATCGAGAGCGTGCGCGCCGCGACCGGTTCGGCGAAGGACAGCGTGCTGCACGCCGCGGAAGTGGTGGCGCCCTACGCCGACACAGCCAAGGACCGGGCTGTGCACTACGCCCAGGAGGCTCGGGTTCGACTGGCACCCAAGGTGTCCCACGCTGCGCAGCAGGCCACCGAACAGGCTCGTGTCCAGTACGAAGCGCATGTGGCGCCCCGGATCGAGCAGGCCCGCACCCATGTACCGCCGAAGGTCGACCACGCCGCCCACGAGGCGGCCGTCCGCACCCGCCTCGCCGCCCGCCAGGCGGCCGACTACTCCCGGCCCCGCATCGAACAGGCCGTGGCAGCCGCAGGTCCGGTACGGGACGAGGCCGCTTCCCGGGGGCTGGCCGCCCTCGCAGCCCTGCGGGGACAGGTGTCGGCGGAAGAAGTACGGGCGCTGCTGCGCAAGCAGGAACGCCGCGCCCGCGCGGGACGCGTCGGCAAGGGTCTCCTCGTCCTGGGAGTGACCGCCGGTGCCGCGTTCGCCCTCTGGCGCTGGTGGGACAAGCAGGCCAACCCGGACTGGCTGGTGGAGCCGCCCGCGGCCACGGAGGTGGCCGAGTCGGTCGGCTCCCTGAACGCGGTGGACGGTTCCCCGTCCGCGCTCGATCCGGAGGTGGAGGCCAAGCAGGCCCAGGCGGACGCCTCGTCCGACGCCCCGGAACGCGATTGACCGGTCCGTGCGAGGGCGCCAGGCCCGCACAGCACGCGGCACGCCTCCGCAGAACGTCCAGCGAAACGCCCCACGGGTGCCCGGCTCCTCTCGACCCGGGCCGCCCGTGGGGCGTTTCACGTGAAACAGCGCGCGGCCCCGCGAAACGTCACCGGACGGGTGTTTCACGCAACGAAAGCGGATCACACCGCAACGAGCCGCACCTGATCGCCACACAGCTTGACCATGGCGTCGATGTCAGACGTCAGCATGACCACTGGGCGTTGCTGCCGCAGGGCAGCCTCGGCCACGGCTGCGTCGATGGCGTACTGGTGACCATGCAGACCAGCACCCATCAACAAGGCCGAGGCCGCCTTCGCCTCCTCATCCCTCACCGCGATCACCCGAAGACCGACCCGCAGGCACCCGCAGCGCGCCGGCCACACACCCGTAGCACTACCATGCTTCACCATGTCCAGCGGTAGCACTTCACATGGGTTGGCGGCCGAGCTCCGCGAGCTGGTCACCGGGCTGTCCACCGGCGACCGGCTGCCCAGCAGCCGCCAGTTGATCGAGCGGTACCACGTGGGACCCGCCACCGTCGCCCGCGCCATCGCCCTGCTCGCCGCGGAGGGCGCCGTGGTCACGCGGCCGGGCAGCGGCACCTACGTCGCACCGCGGACCCCGGCCCGCGCGGAAGCCGCCGACACCGGGTGGCAGACGGTCGCGCTCACCGACCGCACCGTCGACACCCGCACGATCCACGACTCCCCGCCCCCGCCGGCGGGCAGCATCACGATGGACGGCGGCTACATCCACCGTTCCCTCCAGCCGACCCGCACCCTGAGCGCCGCGCTGGCGCGGGCCGCCCGCCGGCCGGACGCCTGGGACCGTGCTCCGGCCACCGGCCTGCCCGCACTGCGCGCCGCGTTCGCCGACCTGACCGGAGCGGGAGTGCGGCCGGACGACGTCCTGATCACCGCGGGCGGCCAGAGCGCCCTGTCGGTCGTGTTCCGGGCCGTCGCCGGACCGGGCAGCCCCGTGCTCGTGGAGTCGCCCACCTATCCGGGCGCGCTCGCCGCGGCGAGCGCGGCGGGGCTGCGGCCCGTGCCCGTACCCGTCGACCAGGACGGCATCCGCCCCGATCTGCTGGCCGACGCCTTCGCGATGACCGGCGCCCGCCTGCTGTACTGCCAGCCCACCTTCCACAATCCGACCGGCAGCGTCCTGCCGCCCGAGCGGCGCCGGCAGGTGCTGGACGTGGCACGGGCGGCGGGCGCCTTCGTCGTGGAGGACGATTTCGCGCGGCACCTGGGACACGGCGGCCGGCCGCCCGCCCCGCTGATCAGTGAGGACCGCGACGGCACCGTCATCCAGGTCACCTCACTGACCAAACCGGTGGCTCCGAGCCTGCGGATCGGTGCGTTGATCGCACGGGGTCCGGTGAGGGAGCGGCTGCGGGCCGTCCGGCTCGTCGACGACTTCTTCGTGACGAGGCCCCTTCAGGAGGCCGCGCTGGAACTGGTCAGTTCGCCGTCCTGGGACCGGCATCTGCGCAGCCTGTCGGAAGAGCTGCGCGAGCGCTGCGCCCTGCTGGCCGCGGCGGTCGCCCGTGAAGCGCCGGACTGCGTGCTGACCGGCGTGCCCGCGGGCGGCCTGCACCTGTGGATCAGGCTGCCCGACCACACGGACGACACCGCGGTCGCCGCCGCAGCCCGCCGGCACCGGGTCACCGTGAGCGCGGGCGGGCGCTACTTCGCCGCCGAGCCACCCGCGCCCCACCTGCGGGTCGGTTTCGCCGCCACCGCCGACCACGCAGAACTCAAGGAGGGCGCGAAGCGGCTGGGCGAGGCCCTGCGCGACGGCCTGCCCACTCGTTGAGCCCGCATGGAAAAACCCCCTCCCCCTGCGTTTCCGCAGGTGGAGGGGGTTTCTCAGCTGTGGAGCCTAGGGGAGTCGAACCCCTGACATCTGCCATGCAAAGACAGCGCTCTACCAACTGAGCTAAGGCCCCGAAAGGGATGCGGATCGCCTGGTGGGGCGAGTCCGCGTCGTTGAACAGGGTACCGGGTTACCCCCCGGATCCCGCAAAAGGATTGGGGTCCCCGTGTACGACCACTCTCCGTAGGATGCTCGCACGCGCTTCGCGACAGCGAACCGCGGTTCTTGGGGAAGCGATGGGGAGACGCAATGGACGCCGCACAGCAGGAAGCCACTGCCAGAGCGAGGGAGCTTCAGCGGAACTGGTACGGGGAGCCGTTGGGGGCGCTCTTCCGTAGGCTCATCGAGGATCTCGGGCTCAACCAGGCCCGGCTGGCCGGGGTCCTCGGACTCTCGGCGCCGATGCTGTCCCAGCTGATGAGCGGGCAGCGCGCCAAGATCGGCAACCCCGCGGTCGTCCAGCGCGTGCAACTGCTCCAGGACCTCGCCGCCCAGGTGGCCGACGGCAGCGTCAGCGCCGCCGAAGCCACCGAGCGGATGGACGAGATCAAGAAGTCCCAGGGCGGTTCCGTACTGAGCAACACCTCCCAGACGACCAGCAGTTCGGGAGCGCCCACCGTCAAGCGGGTCGTCCGCGAGATCCAGTCCCTGCTGCGTTCGGTGGCGGCGGCGGGCGACATCATCAACGCGGCGGACTCCCTCGCCTCCACCCACCCCGAACTGGCGGAGTTCCTGCGCGTGTACGGAGCCGGACGCACCGCGGACGCGGTCGCCCACTATCAGGCACACCAGAGCTGAGCCGAGGCTCAGCCGGAGGCACATCACGGGGAGCGGCACACGACGATGGGCGAGGTCTTCGCCGGCCGGTACGAACTGGTCGATCCGATCGGACGCGGGGGAGTGGGCGCGGTCTGGCGCGCCTGGGACCACCGGCGGCGCCGGTACGTCGCCGCCAAGGTCCTGCAACAGAGCGATGCGCACACGTTGTTGCGCTTCGTGCGTGAGCAGGCGCTCCGCATCGACCATCCGCATGTGCTCGCTCCCGCCAGTTGGGCCGCCGACGACGACAAGGTCCTGTTCACCATGGACCTCGTCGCCGGCGGCTCGCTGGCCCATCTGATCGGGGACTACGGCCCGTTGCCGCCCCGTTTCGTGTGCACCCTCCTCGACCAGCTGCTCTCCGGGCTCGCCGCCGTCCACGCCGAGGGCGTCGTGCACCGGGACATCAAGCCGGCCAACGTGCTGCTGGAGGCGACCGGGTCCGGACGGCCGCACCTGCGGCTGTCCGACTTCGGCATCTCCATGCGCAAGGGAGAGCCCCGGCTCACCGAGACCGACTACGTGGTGGGCACCCCAGGCTACTTCGCACCCGAGCAAATGCTGGGTGCCGAGCCGGACTTCCCCGCGGACCTCTTCGCCGTGGGGCTGGTCGCCCTCTACCTGCTCCAAGGGGCCAAGCCCGACGCCAAGGCACTGATCGAACACTTCGCCGCGCACGGCACCCCCACCGCGCCGCGCGACGTCGACGAACCCCTGTGGCAGGTGGTCGCCGGGCTCCTCCAGCCCGATCCGCAGGCCCGGTTCCGTACGGCGACCGGCGCCCGCAAGGCCCTGGTGTCGGCCGCCGAGATGCTGCCGGAGCCCGGCCCCGACGACGAACTGGTGGAGGTGTTCGACCAGATCGGGCCGTTGCCGACCGGTTTCGGCCCCGAGGGTCCCGAGGTCCGTGCGAAGGGCGCCCCCCACGCCCTGCACCAGCCCGGTGACCTGCACACCGCCAGCCGTTCGCACACCGGCCACACCCCCGACCCCCGTCCGACCCCCGCTTCCCCTCCCCCCACCGACTCGGCAGCGGTACCGGGCGCCGGCCCCACCCCCACCGGCCCCGGAACACCGCCGCCCGCTCCTCCGGCGTCCGCCCCCTACCCACCCCCACCGGCCCCGGCGCCCGCTCCCCCGACACCCCCCGCGGTACCGGGGGCGCGGCCCGCCGGGTCCGCAACGGGCAGCTTCCACCTCCCGCCCCCGCCTCCCACCGCACCGCCCCCGTCGGAACCGTCCACCGGACAGCCGTCCACGGGATCGGCGTCCGCCCCGCCCGTACCGGCCCACACGCCCTACTACCCGCAGCTCCCGTCCACCCAGGACCCCCCTCCGCCGCGCCCGCAGGAACCCCCGCAGTCCGCGCCCCACCACGAGTTCCCGGCCGCGCCCGGTCCCGACACCCCGTACCGGACGACCCCCGCCGGCTACCCCCCTTACTCCCCGCTCGCCGCGTACCCCGTACCCCCCGGGTACGCCACGCACCTCACCGATCCGGTCGCGTTCGCCGGAGCGGACACCGCGCGGGGGCACGGGGAGCCGGCGGCCACCGCCCCGTACACCGCCGGCGCCGTCCGGGCCGCGCGCCCGGTGACCGCTCCGCCCCCGGGACACCGCCGTCGTCGTCGACCGGGGCCGCCCCCGAAGGTGACGTTCCCGGTGCTCGCCCTGGCCCTGCTCTGTTTCGCGGTCGGCATCTGGGCCCTGGGCCGCATCTGACGCCCCACCGGGTCGCCGGCCCACGACCCGGCGACCCGGCCGACCCACCCGAGCGGCCCGGCGGTCAGCGGCCCGAACCGACCCGGGACCCCGTACCGGCTTCCGCCCCGGCCTCCGGGTCACCGTCGGTGCCGGCGCGGCCGGGGCCCTTGCCGCCGGCGGCCCGGCGCCGCGCCACCACCGTCCACACCACGAGCAGCAGCACCAGTGCCGTTCCCGCGGTGAAGGCCCCGGCGGCCACCGTCTTCATCACCGGTCCCCGGGCGAACCCGGTCCCGGTGCCCCCGTCGCCCTCCCGACGGACCGGCTCCGCCGCGGCGACGACCCCGAACTCGTCGGCGGGCAGCGGCTGCCCGTCGTACGTGGACTCCGAGCCGCCCGCGCCGGGGTTGCCCCGGACGCCCACCCGGAGCGTCAGCCCGAGCGGGCCGTCCCCGAAGCGCTCGGCGACGGCCCGGCTCAGATGCACCGCCAGGTAGTACCGCCCGCTGAACCGCATCCCGCTGACCTCGTCGGACACCGCGTACCGGTTCTCGTACCGCACCGGTGGGAGCGGCCCGATGACCACCTCCTTCTGTCGGCCGTCGTAGGTGCTCTGGGCCTGGTCGACGGGGCCGCGGGCCGGATTGAAGAGGGAGACGCCCAGCGCGGAGGGCACGTACCTGCCCAGTCCGCGACCGCCGCCGCCCCCGGAGCCGCTGTCGGTGGCCGAGCCCAGTTCGACCTCCGCGGTCAGTTGCTGTCCCCAGTCGACGGGCACCCAGTAGTAGAGCGTCTGTCCGGGCCGGATGCGGTCGCGCCAGACCCCCTGGTCGAGGCGCGGCGCGGCGCTGAACCCGGTGCCGCCCTCGCGTTCCTCCGGGGTTCCGGTCAGGGGCGCGGGCGGGTCGGACGGCCAGGCCGTCGGGGTGGCGCTGGGGGCGGGGCCGCGCAGCGCGGGTTCCATGGAGAAGCGGAGTTCGAGGTCCCACGGGTCCCGGGGCGACGCCTCCTCGCTCTGCCGTTCGACCACCACGTAGTACGTGCCCGCCCGCTTGCAGCTGAGGGTGCTCGCCCCGGCCCGCCGGGCCGCCCAGGCGGTCAGCGGACGGGGACTCGTCGAGGAGCCGAAACGCGCCCGGTCGGCGGAGCAGTTGATGCCGTTGTCGTCCTGCACGGCGATGGAGTAGCCGTCCTTGAAGGAGACCTTCGCCCCGGTGGTGGGCACGACCGTCGCCGACACGTACGCGCTCTCCCGCGCCCCCAGCTCCAACCGGTAGTACAGCTTGCCCGCCCGTGGCACCGTGCTCCGGTACGTCTTCCCGGGGGTCAGGCGCAGGGCCCTGGTGGTGTCAAGCGCTCCCTCGACCCGCTGGGCGTCCTCGTCGAAGGCGTACGAGGGTGGTCGCCCGTCCGCCGCGGCGGTGCCGGGCGTCGAGACCGCCGCCACCGCGCACAGCGCCGCCCCCGCGGCCAGCGCCCCCCGGACCCCTCGACCTAGCTGACCCACCGGCCGCGCCATCACGCGCCCACCCCTCGTCCGTCCTGGTCGTCCCGACTGCCGTGCCGTCCCGTACGCGCACCGGGGGGCTGACCCGCCGGAACGCACGAAGGCCCCGGCCGCTCGGGCGGCCGGGGCCTTCGGAGTGAAGGGTGTTGTTGATCACGAACCCGTGGGCACGGAGTCGGTCGCCTCCGTCCACAGATCCTGCTCGGCGCGATCCGCCTGGATCTGGCGGTACACGAGGAGCCCGCCGATAGCGGCCAGTGCGACCAGGAGAAGCTTCTTCACCGCGCGACCTCGTCTTTCCTTGACGTAAGGGGACCTCTGGCGCCCGACTATACACACCGGCCGATATCGATCAGTGACCTGCCGGGAGGGGGCCAACTCCCGCCCCGGACACCGTTCGAGCAACGACGGCGAGTGGACGGAGGCACTCCGGCCGGTCGGAGCACATGGTGACTTTCGCCTCCTCGGTCCACTTTTCCGGACGAATACCCCCATCCGTGTGGTGTTCATCTGAAGATCAACGCGCCACCCCCGTCGGTCCTTCACTCCCGGACCCACATACACATGATGAGGAAAGTACGCAAATCGCCCAACCCGAAAGTGAGGGAATCATGGCCAAGAACAAGGTCATGGCGCTGTGGACGGCACTCATCACCGCCGTCGTCGCCGTGCTCGCCGCCCTGGGGTTCGCATCCCCCGCCGCTGCCGCCCCGGTACACCAGACCAGCGGGTCCAGCAACAGCACCCCGGCCGTCCGGGAAGCCCGGGTCCCCGTCGCCGCGCCCCCGCGGTACGCGAGGTCCCTCCCACCGACGATGAAGCAGCGCATCCGCGCCGAGGCACACGGGTCCTCGCCCAGTTGCCGGCACTGCGCACCGTCGCCGGACTCCGACGCGGCACTGACGGAGATGGTGAACGCCACTCTGGAGTCGCACGGCGGCCATGCGTCCCCGCCGGTACCGGCCGGCGCACCCACCACGGCGCAGGAACACGCCCACGGCGCAGCCGGACCCACCACGCACACCGGCCCCCACACCCGCCCGCACGGCCACGCCGCCGGCCACACCTCGGGCCACACCTCCGGCCACGCCGCCAGCAGCCACCACGGCCGCCCGGACACCGGCCCCGCCTCGTTCACCCCGGGCAGCGCACCCGTCGCCCCGGCACCGAGCCTGCCGTCCCTCCGCTGAACGGCACCCGCGCGCTCGTCCGCACCCGGCGTCCCGTCCGACGATGGACCCGACCGCCCGCGACGAGGAACGGAACCGACCGCGACGGTACGAGGACCCCACCGGGTCCCGTGAACGCGTTGCACCGCGCCCGGTCCCCCGGCGTACGGAGACCACGGCCCCGCCCCGCGGAGCCGCAGACCGTCGCCACGACCGCGCTGACCGAACCGCACCACCCGTCCGAACCGCACCACCCGGGCGTGCGTCCTGAGGCCGCGTCACCTCCGATACGGGAGAGCACCGACCAGCCCGTACGGTCACGACGCCCGGCCCCCGTACCCGCACCCACCCGTACGGCACGCGCTGCACACCCACGGCCGGACGGTTCCCCCACCGCACCACCCGATCCACCCGGTCCGTCCAGAGCAACCAGAGCAACCGGTACGCCCCCAAGCGCACCCGCCCCCGTAGACGATTCCACGGGGTCACCCACCGACCCGCCGAAGCACCGAACACGAACACGGCCCCCGCGGCAGCGCCCTCGCCGATCCGGCGACGAGCCACCGCACCCCGCCGTGCGCCTCCGGGCCCCCGCCACGCGTCCTTGACCGGGACGCGCTTTCCGCATGTCCGCGGACACCCGCCACCGGCCGGAACGCCCCGGTGCACGGAACACCTCGACGCACGGGACACCCGGGCAAGCAGAAACGCCCGGCGGATCTTCACGATCCACCAGGCGTTCGGTCGGCCTTCCGGCCACTGTGGGGCTAACAGGATTTGAACCTGTGGCCTCATCCTTATCAGGGATGCGCTCTAACCAACTGAGCTATAGCCCCTCCGCGCTGCGCGCTGACCTCTGAAGATTAGCGCACGTCGCGCCCAGTCCCAAAATCGATGGTCGGGCCCCCTGCGGGGCCCGTGCACACCGGCTCGCGGGACCGTACGGTCCGACCTACTCGTCCTCGGCGAGCGTCAGCTCGATACCGCCGACGAAGCCCGCGGACAGGTTGTAGATGAACGCCCCGAGCGTGGCCAACGCGGTCGCGAGGACCACGTCGATGATGGCGATGATGCTGGTGAACATCAGGACGCGCGGCAGCGACAGGAACGACTGGAGGTCGAAGCCGTTCGACTCGTTGGAGCCCGTGGCCTCCGAGATCGTCCCGCCGACGGTCGAGAAGACGCCCATCGCGTCCATGACCATCCACAGCACCGCCGCGGCGATGATCGTGCAGATGCCGAGGGCGATGGACAGCAGGAAGCTGACCTTCATCACCGACCACGGGTCGGCCTTGGAGACCCGCAGCCGCGCCTTGCGCGTACGGGGTTCCGTACGCGCCCCCGTGCGCGGCTTGCGCACGCCGCCCGCAGGGGGCGTCTGGTACGCCTGGGGCGGGTGGTAGGGCTGGCCGGCGGGCTGCTGGAGCCGTTCGCCCGGGAGGGCGCCCTCAGCGCCCTCCTGGGCCCCGCCGGGCCCGTCGTACGACTGGGTCCGCGGACCTCGGGTGTCCGTCACTGTTCCCCCCTGGGAGACATGGGATTCGTCAGAGGCGGGAGAACCCGCGGCGGAGCCCCGGGCGCCGCCCTTCGAGGCGGCGCGTGCGCCGGTGGATCCGGCGCCCGCGGCCCCGGTCGGTCCCACCTGGCCCGCGGCCCCGGCGCCCGTGGCTCCGCTCACGTGTCACACTCCTCGCGCTACTCGGCCGCGGGCACCGTGCCCTCGTCCGTGCCCTGGTCCGCGCCGGTGGTCCCCGGAGCCTCGGCGGTCGTCTCGACGCCCACGCCGTCCTCGGCGTCCGCGCCGTCGACCTCCTCGGCCTCACGACCGGCCTCGGCGTTGCGCGCGATGCCCACGACGGCGTCGCGCTTGCCCAGGTTGATCAGTTGAACGCCCATGGTGTCACGGCCCGTCTCCCTGACCTCGTTGACTCGCGTGCGAATCACACCGCCGCCGAGCGTGATGGCGAGGATCTCGTCCGTCTCCTCGACCACCAGCGCACCGACCAGCGAACCGCGGTCCTCCACGATCTTGGCGGCCTTGATGCCCAGGCCGCCGCGGCCCTGGACGCGGTACTCGTCGACGGGGGTGCGCTTCGCGTACCCGCCGTCGGTTGCGGTGAAGACGAACGTACCGGGCCGGACGACATTCATCGAGAGCAGCTGGTCGCCTTCGCGGAAACTCATGCCCTTCACACCCGAGGTGGCACGGCCCATCGGGCGCAGCGCCTCGTCCGTCGCGGTGAACCTGATCGACTGCGCCTTCCGGCTGATGAGCAGCAGGTCGTCCTCGGCCGAGACCAGTTCGGCGCCGATCAGCTCGTCGTCGCCGCTGCCCTCCGTCTCGCGCAGGTTGATCGCGATCACACCGCCGGAGCGGGGCGAGTCGTAGTCCTTGAGCGGCGTCTTCTTGACCAGGCCGGCCTTGGTCGCGAGGACCAGGTAGGGCGCGGCCTCGTAGTCGCGGATCGCGAGGATCTCCGCGATCGCCTCGTCCGGCTGGAAGGCCAGCAGGTTGGCCACGTGCTGACCGCGCGCGTCCCGGCCCACGTCGGGCAGCTCGTACGCCTTGGCGCGGTAGACGCGGCCCTTGTTGGTGAAGAACAGCAGCCAGTGGTGGGTGGTCGACACGAAGAAGTGGTCGACGATGTCGTCTTCCTTGAGCTTCGTGCCGCGCACGCCCTTGCCGCCGCGCTTCTGGGAGCGGTAGTCGTCGGTCTTGGTGCGCTTGACGTAACCGCCGCGCGTGATGGTGACGACGATGTCCTCTTCGGCGATCAGGTCCTCGATGGACATGTCACCGTCGAAGGGCACCAGCTGGGTGCGGCGGTCGTCGCCGAACTTCTCGACGATCGCGGCCAGTTCCTCGCTGATGATGCCGCGCTGACGAACCGGCGAGGCGAGGATCGCGTTGTACTCGGCGATCTTCGCCTGGAGCTCGTCGTGCTCCTGGACGATCTTCTGGCGCTCCAGGGCGGCGAGGCGCCGCAGCTGCATCTCCAGGATGGCGTTCGCCTGGATCTCGTCGATCTCCAGGAGGCCCATCAGGCCCGAACGCGCCACGTCGACGGTGTCGCTGCGCCGGATGAGGGCGATGACCTCGTCGATGGCGTCCAGGGCCTTCAGCAGACCGCGCAGGATGTGCGCGCGCTCCTCGGCCTTGCGCAGCCGGAACTTGGTCCGGCGGACGATGACCTCGATCTGGTGGTTCACCCAGTGGCGGATGAACGCGTCCAGCGAGAGCGTGCGCGGCACCCCGTCGACCAGGGCCAGCATGTTGGCGCCGAAGTTGGTCTGGAGGTCGGTGTGCTTGTAGAGGTTGTTGAGGACGACCTTGGCGACGGCGTCCCGCTTGAGCACGATCACCAGGCGCTGCCCGGTGCGGGAGCTGGTCTCGTCGCGGACGTCCGCGATGCCGCCGATCTTGCCGTCCTTCACCAGGTCGGCGATCTTCTGGGCGAGGTTGTCCGGGTTGACCTGGTAGGGCAGCTCGGTGACCACCAGGCACTGGCGGTTCTGGATCTCCTCGACCTCGACCACGGCGCGCATCGTGATGGAGCCGCGACCGGTGCGGTACGCCTCCTCGATGCCCTTGCGGCCGACCACCAGGGCGCCGGTCGGGAAGTCGGGGCCCTTGATGCGCTCGATCAGCGCGTCCAGCAGCTCCTCGTGGCTGGCCTCGGGGTGCTCCAGGTACCACTGGGCGCCCGACGCGACCTCGCGCAGGTTGTGCGGCGGGATGTTGGTGGCCATGCCGACCGCGATGCCCGCGGAGCCGTTGATCAGCAGGTTGGGGAACCGGGCCGGCAGGACGGTCGGTTCCTGGGAGCGGCCGTCGTAGTTGTCCGTGAAGTCGACGGTGTCCTCGTCGATGTCCCGGACCATCTCCATGGACAGCGGCGCCATCTTGCACTCGGTGTAGCGCATGGCGGCGGCCGGGTCGTTGCCCGGGGAGCCGAAGTTCCCGTTGGAGTCCACCAGCGGCATCCGCATCGACCACGTCTGCGCGAGGCGGACCAGCGCGTCGTAGATCGAGGAGTCGCCGTGCGGGTGGTAGTTGCCCATGACGTCGCCGACGACGCGGGCGCACTTGTAGAAGCCCTTCTCGGGGCGGTACCCGCCGTCGTACATCGCGTACAGCACCCGGCGGTGCACGGGCTTGAGGCCGTCGCGGACGTCGGGCAGCGCACGCGACACGATGACGGACATCGCGTAGTCGAGGTACGAGCGCTGCATCTCCGTTTCGAGCCCGACGGGCTCGATGCGCATGACGATGCCCTCGGCTTCGGGCGTGCCTTCGGGGTTCTGGTCGGTCATTGCTGGTGCGGGTCCTTTCTGTGCGGTCAGACGGAGACCGACTCAGATGTCGAGGAAGCGGACGTCCTTGGCGTTGCGCTGGATGAACTGGCGGCGGGCCTCGACGTCCTCGCCCATGAGGACGGAGAAGAGGTCGTCGGCCTGGGCGGCGTCGTCCAGGGTGACCTGGCCGAGGACGCGGTGCTCGACGTCCATGGTGGTGACGCGCAGTTCCTCGGCGTTCATCTCGCCGAGGCCCTTGAAGCGCTGGATCGAGTCCTCCCGGATGCGCTTGCCGTTCTGGCGGCCCAGCGCGATCAGGGCGTCCCGCTCCCGGTCCGAGTAGGCGTACTCGAAGTCGTCCCGACCCCACTTGATCTTGTAGAGGGGCGGGCGGGACAGGAAGACGTGCCCGGCCTCGACCAGCGGACGCATGAAACGGAACAGGAACGTCAGCAGCAGGGTGTTGATGTGCTGGCCGTCGACGTCGGCGTCCGCCATCAGGATGATCTTGTGATAGCGCAGCTTCTCGATGGCGAAGTCCTCGTGGACCCCGGTGCCGAAGGCCGAGATGAGCGCCTGGATCTCCTGGTTGTGCAGGATCTTGTCGATGCGGGCCTTCTCGACGTTCAGGATCTTGCCGCGGATCGGCAGGATGGCCTGGTACATCGGGTCGCGGCCGGACTTGGCCGAGCCGCCGGCGGAGTCGCCCTCGACGATGAAGATCTCGCACCTGGTGGGGTCGTTCGACTGGCAGTCGGACAGCTTGCCGGGCAGCGACGCCGTCTCCAGCAGCCCCTTGCGACGGGTGAGGTCGCGCGCCTTGCGGGCCGCCACCCGGGCGGTCGCCGCCTGGATCGACTTGCGGATGATGTCCGCGGCCTCGTTGGGGTTGCGGTCCAGCCAGTCGGCGAGGTGCTGGTTGACGACCTTCTGCACGAAGGTCTTGGCCTCGGTGTTGCCCAGCTTGGTCTTGGTCTGGCCCTCGAACTGCGGCTCGCCGAGCTTCACCGAGATGATCGCCGTCAGACCCTCGCGGATGTCGTCGCCCGTGAGGTTGTCGTCCTTCTCGCGCAGCAGCTTCTTGTCGCGCGCGTACCGGTTGATGAGCGCGGTCAGCGCGGAGCGGAAGCCCTCCTCGTGGGTGCCGCCCTCATGGGTGTGGATGGTGTTGGCGAAGGAGTACACGCCCTCGGTGTAACCGTTGTTCCACTGCATCGCGACCTCAAGGGACAGCAGCCTGTCCTTGTCCTCGGCCTCGATGTCGATGACGGTCTCGTGCACCACCTCGCCCTTGCGGGAGTTGAGGTACTTCACGAAGTCGACGATGCCGCCCTCGTAGTGGTACGTCACCGTGCGCGCCTGCGCCTCGGTGTCGTCACTGGGCTGGTCCGTGTCGGCGCCGCTGGTCGCCTTCGCCGAGTCGCGCTCGTCGGTGAGCTTGATCGTCAAGCCCTTGTTGAGGAACGCCATCTCCTGGAAACGCCGCGCCAGCGTCTCGAAGGAGTACTCCGTGGTCTCGAAGATGTCCCCGTCGGCCCAGAAGGTGACGGAGGTCCCCGTCTCCTCGGTGGCCGCGCCCCGCGCGAGCGGTGCCGTCGGGACGCCCAGCTTGTACTCCTGCGTCCAGTGGTGTCCGTCGCGCTTGACCTCGACGGCGACCCTGGTCGACAGGGCGTTCACCACGGAGACACCCACACCGTGCAGACCGCCGGAGACCGCGTAACCGCCGCCGCCGAACTTGCCGCCCGCGTGCAGCACGGTCAGCACGACCTCGACGGCCGGCTTGTTCTCGGACGGAACGATGTCGACGGGGATGCCTCGACCGTTGTCGATGACCCGGACCCCGCCGTCGGGCAGGATCGTGACGTCGATGGTGTCCGCGTGACCGGCCAGGGCCTCGTCCACGGAGTTGTCCACGACCTCCTGCACGAGGTGGTGAAGACCACGCTCGCCGGTGGAGCCGATGTACATGCCGGGGCGCTTGCGCACGGCGTCCAGGCCTTCGAGCACGGTGATCGCGCTCGCGTCGTACTCGGGAGTCGCCGGCTCGGGGACCGCGGGTGCTTCCGGTACGGACTGATCGGCCTGAACGGCATCGGCGGGGTCGCCGATGCCGGTGGACGGGATGTTCTCGTTGGGGTTGCCGGAATCGGCCACGAAGCGCCCTTTCTGGCACAGCACGAGCCGGGCACCCGGCAGTGGCCGGAGCGGCTGCGGCGTGTTGCGTTGGTAAGCCTGTATCAGCGTTGCTCGGTGTGTGTCCCACGAGTGGGGCGGGATTGTCCTCCAGTCTACCGGTAGCGCTGACAGTGATGGGGCTTTGCCGGTACCTGAGTCCGCATGTGCCGCCCTGAACCGGTCTCTTCTGACTCCCCATATGCGCCCCAGGGGCTCAAGTGGTCCTGAGCGGCACTCAGCGCTTCGGGGCGTCAACCACGAGCGACCGTCCGTCGAGCCGGCGGAGCAACGGGTTCCGCACGGGCCCGCACGGGCGGGGGCGGGCACCGCCGAGGAGCCGTCGAGCCGCCCTCCGCACGGCCCTCACCAGCGGCAACGATCACCGGCCCGGGAGACGGGAGCAGCAGCGCCGCCCGTCGGTGCACCGACGGCGGAACGATCACCGCACCGTGACCGCGCCCGCCCGGGCCGGGAACCGCCCGGGACCCGGGCGCGCCGGGCAGGACGCGCGCCCTGCCGCGACCACCGGGCCCGCCGTCGGGCGGGTCGACGGGGCCGGATCCGGGCGGGGCCGACCCTGACGGTGCGGGTGCGGAGCGTCAGCCGTAGGTGTCGCCGGGGCCCGTACTGCCCGGCGCGCGCAGCGGACCGAACCGGCGGGCCGGTCCACCGGGACCCAGGACCTTGATCAGTCTCACGGTGCCGTGTCCCAGGTCCTCGTTGAGCCGGGCCACCAGTTGCGGGGCCAGCAGCCGCAGCTGGGTCGCCCAGGCGGTCGAGTCGCACTGCACGGTCAGCACCCGCTCGTCCTCGTCGTACCGCTGGGGCACGCAGTGCTTGGCCAGGTCGTCACCGACGATCTGCGGCCAGCGCCCCATGACCCCGCCGACCGCCGCCGGCGTCTCCCAGCCGCGTTCGGTGATCAGCCGGTTGATGGCCGCGCCCAGCGCCATGGGGTCGCGCCCGTCCGCCCGCGCGCCGGAGCGCAGACCGCCGCGCCGGGCCTGCTTGCGCTGGGCCGCCGCGTCGCCCCGCTCCCGGGCCTGTTCCTTCGCCGCCCGCAGCGCCACCCGGGCGAGGTCGACCCCGCTCGGCGCGGCCGGAGCCGGCGGTACCGGCGCTCCCGCGGCCCCCAGGGGCCCCACGGAACCCGCGCCGGGCACCCCGGGCAGTCCGGGGATCGCGGCGTCCCCCGGACCCGTACCACTGTTCCTGGCGCTCGGGCCACGACCGACCATTCCGTTCACAGCCGCTCCACCACGCCCTCGGCCACCGAGTACCGCACGCCCGTGAGGACGTCCGGCACGTCGTCGTCGACCGCCGCCGTCACGAGGACCTGCTCCCCCGGCGCGACCAGCTCCGCGAGTCGTTCCCGGCGCCGGGTGTCGAGTTCCGCGAAGACGTCGTCCAGCACGAGCACCGGCTCGTTGCCCTCCGCGCGCAGCAGGTCGTACGAGGCGAGGCGCAGGGCCAGGGCGTACGACCAGGACTCCCCGTGGCTGGCGTACCCCTTCGCGGGGAGCTGGCCCAGCTTCAGCACCAGGTCGTCCCGGTGCGGTCCGGCGAGGGTGATCCCCCGCTCGATCTCCTGCTTGCGGGCCTCGGCGAGCGCGTCGAGCAACTGTTCGTACAGTTCCTCGCGGGTGTGGCCGTCGCCCGGTGCGGACGGCTTGTACTCCAGGGCGAGCGGGCCGCCGCCGGGGGCGAGCTGTTCGTACGCCTTGTCGGCGAGGGGCTGGAGGGAGGCGATCAGGTCGAGCCGGTGGGCGAGCAGTTCGGCGCCGGTGCGCGCGAGGTGCTGGTCCCAGACGTCCAAGGTCGACAGGTCGGTGCCGCGCCCGCCGTGCCGTCGGGCCAGCGCCGCGGACTTCAGCAGGGTGTTGCGCTGCTTGAGGACGCGGTCGTAGTCGGAGCGGACGCCGGCCAGACGCGGCGAACGGGCGGTGATCAGCTCGTCCAGGAAGCGCCGCCGCTCCCCGGGGTCGCCCTTGACCAGCGCGAGGTCCTCCGGCGCGAACAGCACCGTCCGGACTATCCCCAGCACGTCCCGCGGCCTGACCTGCGAGGACCTGTTGATCCGGGCGCGGTTGGCGCGGCCCGGGTTGATCTCCAGTTCGACGAGCTGCTGGCGCTCGCCCTGCCGGACGGCGGCCCGCACCACTGCGCGTTCGGCCCCCATGCGCACCAGCGGCGCGTCGGAGGAGACGCGGTGGCTGCCGAGCGTCGCCAGATAGCCGACGGCCTCGACCAGATTGGTCTTGCCCTGCCCGTTGGGGCCCACGAACGCGGTGACGCCGGGGTCGAGCGGCACGTCGACCCCGGCGTACGAGCGGAAGTCGGCCAGCGACAGATGCGTGACGTGCATGGTCGTGGCCGACCTCCCTCGGTGTGGTGCCCCCGCGGGTGCGCGGGGCGGTTCTCAGGGCCGTCAACCGTCCCGGCTCGGGCGGCCGGGACGGTTCCGGGCCCTCGTCAGGCCTTCTCGACGGCGTGGCCACCGAACTGGTTGCGCAGCGCCGCGATCATCTTCATCTGCGGCGAGTCCTCCTGCCGGGAGGCGAAGCGGGCGAACAGCGAGGCGGTGATCGCGGGCAGCGGCACCGAGTTGTCGATGGCGGCCTCCACCGTCCAGCGGCCCTCGCCGGAGTCCTGGGCGTAGCCCCGGAGGCCTTCCAGGTGCTCGTCGTCGTCGAGGGCGTTGACGGCGAGGTCGAGCAGCCACGAGCGGATCACGGTGCCCTCCTGCCAGGAGCGGAAGACCTCGCGCACGTCGGTCACCGACTGCACGGCCTCCAGCAGCTCCCAGCCCTCGGCGTACGCCTGCATCATGGCGTACTCGATGCCGTTGTGGACCATCTTGGCGAAGTGGCCGGCGCCGACCTTGCCCGCGTGGACCGAGCCGAACTCGCCCTCGGGCTTGAGCGCGTCGAAGACCGGCTGCACCTTGGCGACGTTCTCCTTGTCGCCGCCGTACATCAGCGCGTAGCCGTTCTCCAGGCCCCAGACGCCGCCGGAGACGCCGCAGTCCACGAAGCCGATGCCCTTGAGGCCCAGCTCCACCGCGTGCTTCTCGTCGTCCGTCCACCGGGAGTTGCCGCCGTCGACCACGACGTCGCCGGGCTCCAGCAGCGCGGCCAGCTCGTCGATGGTGGACTGGGTGGCGGCGCCCGCCGGGACCATCACCCACACCACGCGCGGGCCCTTGAGCTTGCCCACCAGCTCTTCGAGGCTGTCGACATCGGCGAGGTCCGGGTTGCGGTCGTATCCGATGACGGTGTGGCCGGCGCGGCGGATGCGCTCGCGCATGTTCCCGCCCATTTTGCCGAGGCCGACGAGACCGAGCTCCATCAGTGGTTCCTTAAAGTCGCGAAGTGGCGTGCGGACACTTGGTGTATCTGTGTCCGAGCCTACGCCCGCGGCCCCGCGCACAGCTGTGGGTCGGGCCGCTCATACGTACTCCCACCTGCGGGTCTCCCCGCGAGGGGCGAGCAACGGACACCCGGTGGGTGACCGCCGACCGGGCGGCTGCGGACGCCGGTGCCCGGTCGGGGCCGTCCGGACCGGACCGACACACACGGCGTCGGCCCGGGGCCGTGACGAGATCCGTGACGAGGTCCGGTGCGAGCCCGGTCAGCCCGAGAGGCGGACCGGCATGATCAGGTACTTGTACGCCTCGTCGGCCTCGGCGTCCACGGCGGGCCGGCCGCTGAGCAGCGCGGGCTTGGTCGACGTGGTGAAGGAGAGCTGGGCGACCGGCGAGTCGATCGCGCTGAGGCCGTCGAGCAGGAACGTCGGGTTGAAGGCGATCGAGATGTCGTCGCCCTCCAGCACCGCGTCGACCCTTTCCACAGCCTGTGCGTCGTCGCTGGAGCCGGCCTCCAGGATCAGCACGCCCTGCTCGAAGCTGAGCCGCACCGGGGTGTTCCGCTCGGCGACCAGGGCCACGCGCTTGACGGCCTCCACGAAGGGGGCGGTCTCGATGACGGCGACCGAGTTGAACTCGGTGGGGAACAGCGTGCGGTACTTCGGCAGGTCGCCTTCGAGCAGCCGGGTGGTGGTGCGGCGGCCCGCGCCCTCGAAGCCGATCAGGCCCTCGCCGGAGCCGGAGCCCGACAGGGCGATGGTGACGCTGTCGCCGCTGGTGAGCGCCTTCGCGGTGTCCAACAGGGTCTTCGCGGGCACCAGGGCCACCGCGGAGGAGTCCGGGACCTCGGGCTTCCACAGGAACTCGCGGACCGCGAAGCGGTAGCGGTCGGTGGAGGCCAGGGTGACCGTGTCGCCCTCGATCTCGATGCGCACGCCGGTGAGCACCGGGAGCGTGTCGTCGCGGCCCGCGGCAATGGCGACCTGGGCAGCGGCGGCGGCGAAGACCTCGCCGGGGACCGTGCCCGTCGCGGACGGCATCTGCGGCAGGGTCGGGTACTCCTCCACCGGCAGGGTGTGGAGGGTGAAGCGGGAGGAGCCGCACAGGACCGTCGCCCGCACGCCGTCCGTGGAGATCTCCACCGGGCGGTTCGGCAGGGCGCGGCAGATGTCGGCGAGCAGCCGGCCGGAGACGAGGACCGTGCCGTCCTCCTCGACCTCGGCCTCGACCGAGACCCGCGCCGAGACCTCGTAGTCGAAGCTGGACAGGCTCAGGGCACCGTCCTCGGCCCGCAACAGGAGGCCGGCGAGGACCGGCGCGGGGGGACGGGCCGGGAGGCTGCGTGCCGCCCACGCCACTGCCTCCGCGAGTACGTCGCGTTCCACCCGGATCTTCACCTAAGCCCGCCTCCTGCTGTTGCTGGCCGCTCTCGCCCCGTCTGGGGTCGCCCTGCTGCGTCTGCTGTCCGTGCGGCGGTTTCCGTCGGTCCGCCGTGGTGTCGCCGTGCCCCGGGACGGGGAGGCCACCGGGACCAGTCTGACGCACCGCACTGACAGTAGGTGCCTCTCGGGGTCAAGTCGCGCGAACCGGCTCGGACGGCGTCGGGGCCGAGTTGTCCACACCCCCAGCTTCGAAGCGGATTCCCCGGTAACTCTAGTCGGTAGTAGTAGTAGGGCCTGTGGATACCGTGGATAACCTTGTTTTCGCAGCTCAGCAGCGGTTTTTTGTCCACCGGGCCTGTGGGCGGAGACGGTGGAAAACCCGGGCTTGCTGTGGACAGGCGAAAGTTGTGCACACCTGATGCACAGGAGGGGGCAGGTTCTCCCCAAGGCTGTCCCCAGCTTTACCCGAGTTCCCCACAGCCCAATCCGGCACCTTGATGTGACGCCTTTCACTCCACCCGGTGATGAGGCGCGTTGTGTTGCCGAACAGTGGACAGAACTGTGGAGAAGCCCCGTCATGCTGGGGACAGCGGGCGCAGACCTGTGGGCGGCCGGTGGACAACTGCGGAGGGCGCCTGTGGACGGATCGCTTGTCCACAGGCTGTGGAGAGTCGTTGTCCACGAATCCACACCCCTCTGAGCTGGCCGGATGATCATCCGGGAGCACGGCCTGTGGACACGGTCTGGATAACTTCGCAGTCCCCAGGGTGTGGAAACGAAAAAGTCCCCGGATCTGTGGAGAACACCCGTAACCCCCTGCGGATTCGAACAACGGCGGCGGCACGGGACCGGGAACGAGCGCACGAAGGCGGCGCGGTGGAGCCGGAACGGGGCCCGCGGGGCCGCCTTCGGGGGGCCGAAGGCGGCGGTGGGAGCTCGGGGCGACCGGCGGGGCGGCCCCTGCGGGTGGCCCCCGCGGGTGGGGCAGCGGGGGCCGCGCCGGTCGCCCAGGCGGCTGCCTCGGGTTCCGAGGGACGGGCCAGAGGACGTAGCGCGGGGCGGGAGGCGCCACATCCGGGGCGTCCGGGGTATTCGGGGTATTCGGGGTGTCCGGGGTGTCCGGGGCTTTTGGGAGCGGCGAACCGCGGCTCGCCGGGTGGTCGGCCGTCTCGGGCCCGAGGGACGGGCCGGAGGGCGTCGCGCGGGCGGGCGCGGGCGGGAGGCGCCGCGGCCGGGGCGATTGGGGCGGCGAACCGCGTATTACTCATGCCGGCTGGCCGGATCGAAGACGGCGAAGTGCTCGTCGGGTTCGGGGCGCGGGCGGGAGGTGCCGCGGTCGGGATGTCGGGGGCGCCCGCTCGGGGTGCCAGGGGTGGCGTCGGCCAGGTGTCGGGGGCGGCGCGGGGAGCGGCCCGGGCCGGAAGACGGGCCGGGCCGCGGGCTGACCGCGGAAGGGCTCCGGGCCGGAGGCGGCGGAGCCGGTGCGCGGGAGGGCGACCGGGCCGCGGAACGGAAGGAGCCGGCCGCGAAAGGGCGGCCCGCGCGGCGCGTCAGCCGTTCTTGATGCGGTTGGTCAGCTCCGTGACCTGGTTGTAGATGGACCGCCGCTCGGCCATCAGCGCCCTGATCTTCCGGTCCGCGTGCATCACCGTCGTGTGGTCACGGCCACCGAACTGCGCACCGATCTTCGGCAGCGACAGGTCCGTCAGCTCCCGGCACAGGTACATGGCGATCTGCCGGGCCGTCACCAGGACCCGACTGCGGGACGAGCCGCACAGGTCGTCCACGGTCAACCCGAAGTAGTCGGCGGTCGCCGCCATGATCGCCGTGGCGGTGATCTCGGGCGCCGAGTCCTCGCCCCCCGGGATCAGGTCCTTCAGCACGATCTCCGTCAGCCCCAGGTCCACGGGCTGCCGGTTCAGCGAGGCGAAGGCGGTCACCCGGATGAGGGCGCCCTCCAGCTCCCGGATGTTGCGGGAGATGCGCGAAGCGATGAACTCCAGCACCTCCGGCGGTGCGTTGAGCTGCTCCTGCACGGCCTTCTTGCGGAGAATCGCGATGCGCGTCTCCAACTCGGGCGGCTGCACATCCGTGATGAGCCCCCACTCGAACCGGTTGCGCAGCCGGTCCTCCAGGGTCACCAACTGCTTCGGCGGCCGGTCGGAGGACAGGACGATCTGCTTGTTCGCGTTGTGGAGCGTGTTGAAGGTGTGGAAGAACTCCTCCTGCGTCGACTCCTTGTCCGCGAGGAATTGGATGTCGTCGACGAGCAGGATGTCCATCTCGCGGTAGCGCTTGCGGAAACTGTCGCCCTTGCCGTCGCGGATGGAGTTGATGAACTCGTTGGTGAACTCCTCGGAGCTGACGTACCGCACCCGCGTGCCCGGGTACAGGCTGCGCGCGTAGTGGCCGATCGCGTGCAACAGGTGGGTCTTGCCGAGGCCCGACTCCCCGTAGATGAAGAGCGGGTTGTACGCCTTCGCCGGGGCTTCCGCGACCGCGACCGCCGCGGCGTGCGCGAACCGGTTGGACGCCCCGATGACGAACGTGTCGAACAGGTACTTGGGGTTCAGCCGCGCGGTGGGTTCGCCGGGCCCGGAGGGCTGGGCGGACTGCCCGCCGCCGGGCGCGCCCCGGCCGGGCACGGAGGACGCCGAGGGGCCGCCGGGTCGCGTGCCGTGCGGGCCCCGCGGCCCGTGCCCCGGACCGCCGTGGCCGCCGTCGAGGTGACCCGCGCCGCCGTGCGGGCCGCGCGGACCCGTGTCCTGCTGCCCGTCGGACGGCTCGCCGCGGTCGGGACGCCCCGGAGGACGTCCGTCGCTGCCGTCGTACGCCACGCGCCGCTGCTCGTAGGGCGGGCGCTCCCCGTCGTAACCGGAGCGCTCGGTGTCGTACGGCGCGCGCTCCGGGTCGTAGGGGCCGCGCTCGGAGTCGTAGGGAGAACGGTCCGTCTCGTACCCGCGCCGCTCCGGCGGCTGGGTGCGGTAGTCGTGCCGCTGCTGACCGGGGTTCGCGTACGGGTCGCGCTCCGGGAAGCCCAGCCGCTGCTGCTGCCAGCCGTAGTCGTCGTGCGGGCGCGGCCAGGAGCCCGGCTCGGGGCGCTGGTAGTCCGGGTAGGCGGGGCGAACGGTCGGCAGCTGGTCCGCGCGGCCCGCCGGCGGCTGTTCCCCGTGCGGTCCCGGCTGCTGGTCCGGGCGGCCGCCCGCAAGCTCGTCGGAGGGCCGTCGGTAGCCGTCGTACGCGTCCCTGGGCTGCCCGGCGGACGGCGGGAGGTCCGGCTCCTCGTACCGCTGCGGGGGCACCGGCGCCACCGGGGGGGCTGAGGTGCCCGGCTCCGCCCCGGCGGTCTCGTCGACCGTGATGGCGATCCGGATGGGGCGACCGCACTCGCGGCTCAGGGTCTCGCTGACGACCGGGGCGAGCCTGCCCTCCAGGACGCCCTTGGCGAACTCGTTGGGCACGGCCAGCAGCGCGGTGTCCAGCACCAGCGCCAGCGGCTGGCACCGCTTGATCCAGTGTTCGTCCTTCGCCTCGACCCCTTGCCCGCGCCCCTCCCCGAGAAGCTGCTCCAGTACTCGTGGCCACACTGCGGCAAGATCGGCAGGTACGTCAGCCACAGAGCACGCTCTCTCACGGGTCCCGCGAAGGTGCACTTCTCGGAACGGGGTACGGAAGGAAGATCAAGGACCCGGGGCGCCGGGTGGGGTGACGATCGGGCGGGGCGACGGGGCCGGAGGACGAATCGGAGTCAAGCCACGGTAGTCAGGGCGACCGGTGCTGTTCAAGTTGTTGTCCACAGCCTGTGCATAGTGTCTCGCACTGCCCCCCGGTGTCGCGCCGGACCCGCTTCGGAAGCGCTGGTTTGACCGGACGGCGGGGCCGCGCGTACCGTAACCAGGTCGAGTTGTCGATGGCTGCTGCCGCCTGCCTCCGATGGGCACAGATCACCTCCTAGTGATCGTGAAAGCGGTGCACTCGGGCGTAATACGAGCTTCTCGTGGGCGCACGGTGACAGCCAGGCGGCAACAGCCACCGACAACCACCGAGTCATTTCTGGAGCCCCCGAGTGAGCAAGCGCACTTTCCAGCCGAACAACCGTCGTCGCGCCAAGACCCACGGCTTCCGGCTGCGGATGCGCACCCGTGCCGGCCGCGCGATTCTCGCGTCCCGCCGTGGCAAGGGTCGCGCCCGCCTGTCCGCCTGATCGCAGTCAGGTCATGACGTCGTGCTGCCTTCCGAGCATCGGCTGAGGCGGCGCGAGGACTTCGCGACCGCGGTACGACGAGGCCGCCGGGCCGGCCGCCCGCTCCTCGTCGTCCACCTACGCAGCGGTGTCACCGACCCGCACGCGCCTGGGGAGAGCGTTCCCCCGCCGCGTGCGGGTTTCGTCGTGAGCAAAGCCGTCGGCGGGGCAGTCGTCCGCAACTCCGTGAAGCGAAGGCTTCGCCATCTGATGCGCGAACGGATCGATGGCCTGCCCCCCGGTAGCCTGGTGGTCGTGCGCGCGCTGCCCGGTGCGGGCGACGCCGATCACGCGCACCTGGCCCGAGACCTCGACGCCGCCCTCCAGCGGCTCCTGGGAGGGGGCACGCGATGAAGTATCCGCTGCTGGTTCTGATCAAGCTGTACCAGTGGACCATCAGCCCGTTGCTCGGGCCGGTCTGCAAGTACTACCCGTCGTGTTCCCACTACGGCTACCAGGCCATCGACCGGCACGGAGCGATCAAGGGCACGGCACTGACCGCCTGGCGGATTCTGCGGTGCAATCCGTGGTCGCTCGGCGGAGTCGACCATGTTCCGCCGCGCAAGCGTCCGCGGTGGCACGAAATGCTGCGGGACGCCTGGCGCGGACGCAAGGGCGGGAAAGCCGCCCTCGGCGCGTCCTCCGGGGACGGTACTGCCCCGGTGAGCCCGGCCGCCGAGACCCCGTCCCATGCTCAAGGAGCCTGATTAGTGGATGACATCGTAAGTTCGATCGCCGGTTTGTTCAGCTTTATCACCACGCCTGTCTCCTGGGTGATCGTCCAGTTCCACAAGCTGTTCGGTGCCGTCTTCGGTCCGGACACGGGCTGGGCGTGGGGCCTGTCGATCATGTCCCTGGTGATCCTGATCCGGATCTGTCTGATCCCGCTCTTCGTGAAGCAGATCAAGGCGACTCGGGCCATGCAGACGCTCCAGCCCGAGATGAAGAAGATCCAGGAGCGCTACAAGAACGACAAGCAGCGTCAGTCCGAAGAGATGATGAAGCTGTACAAGGAGACGGGCACCAACCCGCTCTCCTCGTGCCTTCCCATCCTGGCGCAGTCGCCGTTCTTCTTCGCCCTGTACCACGTGCTCAGCAGCATCGCCTCGAACAAGACGGTCGGCGTCATCGACCAGCCGCTGCTGGAGAGCGCCCAGAAGGCGCACATCTTCGGTGCCCCCCTCGCCGCGAAGTTCATGGACAGCGAGGAGAAGATCCAGGCACTCGGCTCCACGCTGGTCGACGTCCGGGTCGTCACGGCGATCATGATCGTTCTGATGTCGCTGTCGCAGTTCTACACGCAGCGCCAGCTGATGACCAAGAACATCGACACCACGGTGAAGACGCCGTTCATGCAGCAGCAGAAGATGCTGATGTACGTCTTCCCCGTGATCTTCGCCGTCTTCGGCATCAACTTCCCGGTCGGTGTCCTCGTCTACTGGCTGACCACCAACGTGTGGACCATGGGCCAGCAGATGTACGTCATCCGCCAGAACCCCACTCCGGGCAGCAAGGCACAGGGCGACTACCTGGAGCGGCTCCTCAAGCAGGCCACGAACAAGAAGAAGATCGGTAGCCGTCGCGACCGTGCTGCGGTGAAGATGATCGTCGCCAAGGGACGGGACCGCAACGAGAACGAGCGGCGCTTCATCAACGGGCTCTCCAAGGCCGGACTGGCCGCTCAGACCGACGGTGCGGTGGCAGTCAGCGATGTGGTGACCACCGAATCCGAGGACGGCGAGACCTCTGCTGCTGCCGCCCGGCGCCAGCAGCCCAAGCGTCAGTCGAAGTCCCAGCGCCAGACCCGGCAGCCCGCGACGCCCGACACCCCGAAGACCTCGCTGACGAAGTCCGAGGACGAACCCCGGGCCGCCAAGCGAGAGCCCAAGCCCGCCGGTGGCCAACCCGGCTCCGGTACCCGCAGCAAGGCCAAGTCCGGGCCGCGCAAGGGCCCGCAGCGTCCTCAACACCCCTCCAAGAAGTAAGAAGGAGTCCATCCCGTGACGGAAGGCACCACCTCCGCCGCCGCTGAGGGCGACACCATGACCCGCCTTGAGCAGGAGGGCGAGATCGCGGCGGACTACCTTGAGGGTCTGCTCGACATCGCCGATCTCGACGGCGACATCGACATGGACGTCGAGGCCGACCGCGCCGCGGTGTCGATCATCAGCGACAGTGCGCGTGACCTCCAGAAGCTCGTCGGCCGTGAGGGCGAGGTCCTGGAAGCCCTTCAGGAGCTGACCCGGCTCGCGGTGCACCGCGAGACCGGTGACCGCAGCCGCCTGATGCTCGACATCGCCGGCTACCGTGCGAAGAAGCGCGAGGAGCTGTCGGAGATCGGCGCCAAGGCCGCTGCCGATGTGAAGAACACCGGCGAGGCGATCAAGCTCGATCCGATGACGCCCTTCGAGCGCAAGGTCGTCCACGACGCGGTCAAGGCCGCCGGACTGCGGAGCGAGTCCGAGGGCGAGGAGCCGCAGCGCTTCGTCGTCGTCCTCCCCGTCTGATCTGCACGTGAGTTCCCGGCCCCGTCTGTTCGCAGACGGGGCCGGTCTTTGTCAGCCTGATAGTCATCACCCAGTGCGGTTACGCGGTACGGAAGGACGGTCCCCGTGACGGAGGCAGCGGAACTCCCCCCGGCGCCCGAGCAGGCCCGGGAGGCATTCGGTGATCGTTTCGACGACGCCGTTCGGTACGCCGAGCTGCTGGCCGAAGCAGGGGTTCGGCGTGGGCTCATCGGTCCCCGTGAGGTGCCACGCCTCTGGGAACGGCATCTCTTGAACTGCGCGGTCCTCTCGGAGGTCGTGCCGACCGGCGTGACGGTCTGCGACGTGGGTTCCGGTGCCGGGCTGCCCGGGATCCCGCTGGCCCTGGTCCGCCCGGATCTGAAGATCACCCTGTTGGAGCCGCTCCTCCGCCGCACCAACTTCCTCAACGAGGTCGTGGAGCTGCTGGGCCTCGACCATGTGACCGTGGTGCGGGGCCGAGCCGAGGAGGTACTCGGCAAGCTGACCCCGGTGCATGTGGTGACCGCGCGTGCGGTGGCTCCACTGGACCGACTCGCCGCCTGGGGCGTTCCCCTGCTCCGTCCCTACGGAGAGATGTTGCTCCTCAAGGGCGACACCGCGGAGGAGGAGGTCAAGAGCGCGGGGGCCGCCTTGAGCAAGCTCGGCGCCGTGGACACCTCGGTCCTGCACGTGGGTGAGGGCATCGTCGATCCGTTGTCCACCGTGGTGCGGGTGGAGGTCGGTGAGAGCCCCGGGGGCGTGCGCTTCGCGGCCAAGAGGGCCAAGGCGGCCCGGGTGAGTCGGGCGCGTCGTCGCCGTTGATCGACTTCTCGAAGATCGGCCCCGGCAGTGGTGAGGTGGTTCTCACCCGCCGGGGCCTTTCTGTGCCGTTGGCCACTGCACGACCCCGGGCAGACCAGGGCGCCGGTTCACCGTGACGGCGAACCCGAACGGGCCCGAACCCTGCCACCCACCGTCGGTGCCGTACTCCACCTAAGCTGCCCCGCCGCGTGCTGCGGAGTGTCGCACCGGTGCGGTCGGGATGGCTCGGCATCGTGTTTCACGTGAAACGTCGCTCACTGCTGCACGGCATCATCGGTCGCGGCCGGGCCGGGGCCGAACCTCGTGACCGCAAGCCTCTTGGCTCACTCAAGTCACCCTCAGGAGGAACGGAGTTTTCCACAGAAGCGGAATTCTCCACAGAAGCACGGGCCTCGCTGGTTCGCGACCCCACCGCCATGGGAGGCTCTGTTCATTGCGAGCCTGAAGTCGAGGAGAGTGAATCCGTGCGGTCCGACGCCCACATCGCGGGACCGATGACCGATCCGGTCCCCGGTCCCCGTACCGAGTCGGCAGGGGAGGATGTTTCACGTGAAACACCGCCGCCGATGGATGACACCCCTATCGGTCGTGCTGCCCAACTGGCGATGGAAGCGCTGGGCCGGACCGAGGGCGGTCTGCCCCGACCGGAGCAGACCCGCATCATGGTGGTCGCCAACCAGAAGGGCGGGGTGGGCAAGACCACCAGCACGGTGAACCTTGCCGCTTCACTCGCGATGCACGGCAACCGGGTCCTGGTGATCGACCTTGACCCCCAGGGCAACGCCTCCACCGCGCTGGGGATCGACCATCACGCCGAAGTGCCGTCCATCTATGACGTGTTGATCGAGAGCAAGCCGCTCTCCGAGGTGGTTCAACCGGTACCGGACGTCGAAGGTCTCTTCTGTGCTCCCGCCACCATTGACCTCGCCGGTGCAGAGATTGAGTTGGTCTCCCTGGTGGCCCGGGAGAGTCGCCTCCAGCGTGCCATCCAGGCGTATGAACAGCCCCTCGACTATGTGCTGATCGACTGCCCTCCGTCGCTGGGACTTCTCACCGTCAACGCGCTCGTAGCCGGTGCCGAGGTACTGATCCCGATCCAGTGCGAGTACTACGCGCTGGAGGGACTGGGGCAACTGCTGCGCAACGTCGATCTGGTCCGCGGTCACCTCAACCCGACGCTCCATGTGTCGACGATCCTGCTGACCATGTACGACGGTCGGACACGGTTGGCCTCACAGGTCGCCGAGGAGGTCCGCACGCACTTCGGTGAAGAGGTGTTGCGGACCAGCATTCCCCGCTCGGTGCGCATCTCTGAAGCACCGAGTTACGGGCAGACAGTTCTGACCTACGACCCGGGGTCAAGCGGTGCCCTCTCCTACCTCGAAGCGGCGCGAGAGATCGCCCTACGAGGGACCGAGATGGTGTACGAAGGGCAGCACGCCCGTGCGGGTCATCACCACAAGCACCAGAGCATGGCGGAGGGGACTCAGTGAGTGAACGACGTAGGGGGCTGGGCCGTGGACTTGGCGCCCTCATCCCGGCCGCCCCGACACCCGAGAAGACGAGCCAGGCCACCGGCCCGGGCTCCACGGTGCCGGCCGCTGCGGGGCCGGTGCTGACGACGGAACGCGGAGTGGCCGCGGCGAAGGTGACCTCACTCCCCGCGAGTACGGTGTCCCCCGAGTCCCTCATCGGAGGAGCCCCGGAAAACACCACGGGGGCCTACTTCGCCGAACTCCCCCTGGACTCCATCGCGCCCAACCCCCGTCAGCCGCGTGAGAACTTCGACGAGGACGCCCTGGCGGAGTTGGTGACCTCCGTCAAGGAGGTCGGCCTGCTCCAGCCCGTGGTCGTACGGCAGGTGAGTCCGGGACGCTTTGAGCTGATCATGGGCGAGCGTCGCTGGAGGGCCTGTGGCAAGGCCGGCCTGGAGCGCATCCCGGCGATCGTCAGGGCCACCGAAGACGAGAAGCTGCTGCTCGATGCTCTGCTGGAGAACCTCCATCGGGCGCAGCTCAACCCGCTCGAAGAGGCCGCGGCCTACGACCAGCTACTGCGGGACTTCAACTGCACTCATGACCAGTTGGCCGACCGGATCGGCCGGTCCCGCCCTCAGGTCTCCAACACCCTGAGGCTGTTGAAGCTCTCCCCGCCGGTGCAGCGTCGGGTGGCCGCGGGGGTGCTGTCGGCAGGACATGCACGTGCTCTGCTGTCGGTGGACGACTCCGAGGAGCAGGACCGGCTCGCCCACCGGATCGTGGCCGAGGGGCTTTCCGTCCGGGCGGTCGAGGACATCGTCACCCTGATGGCGTCCGGCCCGCAGACCGCGCCGCGGTCCAGGGGGCCGCGGGCCGGGGGGCGGGTTTCGCCCGCGCTGACGGATCTCGCCACCCGGTTGTCGGACCGGTTCGAGACCCGGGTGAAGGTGGACCTGGGACAGAAGAAGGGCAAGATCGTCGTGGAGTTCGCCTCCATGGAAGACCTGGAGCGCATCCTTGGTTCGCTGGCTCCGGGGGAGGGACAGGTGCTGCAGAAGGGCCTGACCGCGCAGGCTCCCGACAGCACCGAGGAATGAGTCCACAGCCACGCCTCTTCCTCCGCGGCGGGGCAGAGTGACCAGGGCGGGTCGTCTCCGGTGAACACCGGAAATCGACCCGCCCTTTGCTGTGTGGCGAGGTCCGCGTCATCGCTTCGTGGATACGATCGGGGAGCATTGCCTCCGTGCCCGGTATGACTCTGGGGAACGAAGGTGGTGCGGGCAAGGAAGTGAGGTGCTGCCGGTATGGGGCGTCGGCTCGTACCGCTCACGCTGGACCATCTGAAGGACCTTCCGCACCGCTGCCGGACGTGCGTGTTCTGGGAGCTGGACCCGGTCAGTGGGCATGCAGCAAGCAGGGCGGGGAAGCCGGAAGTGGAGAAGGAAGCCTGGATCTCCGCTGTTCTGCTGGAGTGGGGTTCCTGCGGTCGGGTCGTCTATGTGGACGACGTCCCGGTGGGGTTCGTTCTCTACGCTCCCCCGGCCTATGTCCCTCGTTCCACCGCCTTCCCGACGAGCCCCGTCGCGGCGGACGCCGTGCAACTGATGACGGGGTGGATCACGCCGGCCTACCGGGGGCAGGGGCTGGGGCGAGTGATGGTGCAGACCGTTGCCAAGGATCTCCTGCGGCGGAACGTCCGAGCCATCGAGGCATTCGGTCAGGCCCGGTGGGCAGAGCCTGCTTGTGTGCTCCCCGCAGATCATCTACTGGCGGTGGGCTTCAAGACCGTGCGACCGCATCCCTCATTCCCGCGGCTCCGGCTGGAGTTGCGCACCACGCTCTCCTGGAAGGAAGACGTGGAGATGGCCCTGGATCGTTTGTGGGGGGCCGTCCAGAAGGAACCAGCGCTACGCCCGCTCTAACGATGTTTCACGTGAAACATTCATCGGCCGTCAGTCGGCGATGAAGTCCTCCAGGTCGCGCACGATGGCGGCCTTCGGCTTGGCGCCAACGATCGTCTTGGCGACCTCGCCACGCTGGTAGACGTTCAGCGTCGGGATGGACATGACCCCGTACTTGGCGGCCGTGGCCGGGTTCTCATCGATGTTGAGCTTGACCACCTCGATCTTGTCGCCGTACTCCTGGGCGATGGCCTCAAGGGACGGCGCGATCTGGCGGCACGGCCCGCACCATGCGGCCCAGAAGTCGACCAGAACGGGCTTGTCGCTCTTGAGGACGTCCTCGTCGAAGGAAGAGTCCGTCACATTCTTGAGGGTGCCGGCCACGGCGGGCTCCTTAGTTCGGTGAAGCGATGAAGGGAAGGGGGAGAAGGTCAGACAGCGGCGGCCGTAGCCGCCTCCGCGTCGGCCAGAGCGGCAAGGTAGCGCTCGGCGTCCAGGGCGGCGGAGCAGCCGGTACCGGCGGCGGTGATCGCCTGGCGGTAGGTGTGGTCGACGACATCGCCGGCGCCGAACACCCCCGTCTGGTTGGTGCGGGTCGAAGGGGCCTGGACCTTGAGGTAGCCCTCGTCGTCCAGGTCGAGCTGGCCCTTGAACAGTTCGGTGCGGGGGTCATGACCGATGGCGATGAACAGTCCCGTCACCGGGAGCTCGGACTCTTCGCCGGTCTTGATGTTGCGCAGGGTGAGACCGCTGAGCTTCGGGTCGCCATGGATCGCGGCGACCTCGTTGTCCCAGATGAACTTGATCTTCGGGTCGGCGAAGGCGCGCTCCTGCATCGCCTTCGAGGCGCGCAACGAGTCCCGGCGGTGCACGATCGTCACCGACTTGGCGAAGCGGGAGAGGAAGGTGGCCTCCTCCATGGCCGTGTCACCGCCGCCGATCACGGCGATGTCCTGGTCCTTGAAGAAGAACCCGTCGCAGGTGGCGCACCAGGAGACTCCACGTCCGGAGAGGGCGTCCTCGTTCGGCAGCCCGAGCTTGCGGTGCTGCGAGCCCGTCGTGACGATGATCGCCTTGGCCTGGTGCACGGTACCGGCGGTGTCCGTCACGGTCTTGATCTCACCGCTGAGGTCAACGCTGACCACGTCGTCGGGTACCAGCTCGGCGCCGAAGCGCTCGGCCTGGGCGCGCATGTTGTCCATGAGCGCCGGGCCCATGATCCCGTCCTGGAACCCGGGGAAGTTCTCGACCTCGGTGGTGTTCATCAGCGCACCACCAGCGGTGACGGCGCCCTCGAAGACCAGCGGCTTCAGGGACGCACGCGCGGTGTAGAGCGCTGCCGTATATCCGGCGGGCCCGGAGCCGATGATGATCACGTTTCGGACGTCGGTCACGGCTTCATTCCTCGTCTCTGGAGACAACTTCGTACTTCCGGGTGGAAGCCGGGACGCGAAGGGCTCCCACACCACCCAACGGATACTACGGGGCGGGCATTCCCCGTGCTGCCGGGCTCACAGGAGGGTCTTCCGTGGGCTTGGTCCTGATCGACAGGCGAGCCACGACGGGGCCAGGGGCCGAGGAGGGAGACGGCGCTGAGGAACCGTGGCCCGCGGTCAGCGACGGGGGTACGAGTGGGCGAGAAGCACCTTGCCCGGGGCCGCTGACCGCTGGGTCACACAGGTCGTGTCGACCACATAGGCGGACACCTGGTTGGTGTCGGAGACGTGCGGCATCACCACCAGGAGCGCAGCCTTGTTCCCGTACGTCCCCTCTTCGCTGGCGAGGGCCTGCTCGGTACGGCCAATGCCTTGCTGTACGCACTCCGGTACGTCGACGGTCGTCAAGGTGCCGGTGTCTCCGTCGCGGAAGGGCGTGTGGGGTGAGGGGGGCTCCTCGCCCGAGGCGGCGCCCAGCGAGGGTGCATCCGTCCCCGCAGAGTTCGCTGCGGGCGATTCCTTCTTCAGCAGCTCATGGACACGGCCTTGGAGATTGCTCTTGGAGAAGGAGCCGTGCACTTCGGGGGTGGGTGCCGTTCGGTTCGTCGGGGACCCTTGGTCGTTGTTGCCGCCGTCCATCGACTGGACCAGCAGGGAACCCAGCCCCAGTGCTGCGACGGCGAGAACGGTACCGAAAGCGGCCGTCCTGATCCGCCTGGACCGTCCGCGGTCGGTGCGTCCCGGGCCGGTGCCGCCGCGACCGTGTCCAGCAGGTCGCTGGAGCTGCGTCCTGTCGGGCACTTTGGCGGGCGGCGCTGTTTCACGTGAAACATGCTGGGGTGGTTCGGAGACCGCGGCTATGGGGTCGGGTGATTCTGCCCGTGTCGCCGGGGCCGCCTCGGCGACGAGGGCTGCGTCCACCCGGGCGGCCACGTCGTCGGGCATGGGCCCGGGGGTGTCGGCGGCTTCCAGTAGCGAGCGGATCTCTTCCAGCGAGGCGTGGAGCTCAGTGCACTCGGGGCAGGCGTCCAGGTGCAGCCGTAGGCTCGCCGCCTGGTCGGGTGGGAGCAGGCCCTCTGTGAGGTCCGAGATCTCCTCGACGGCCGGATGCCCAGCCGTATCGATGCTCGTTGTCACGCTCGTCCACCTCCGCCCTTCACCGCAGTGGAATCGGTCGCGCCCGTGTCGGGTGCTGCTCCTGCGGGTGGGACGGATGCCCCTGGTGACTGGTTCCTTTTCCCGCCAGGCTTCTCGTTCTCCCTCCGGGACGTGGTGCGCAGATGGGAGAGGAGGGGGAGGAGCTTGGCCCGACCGCGGGCACACCGGCTCTTCACCGTGCCAGGGGGCACGTCGAGGATGCTCGCGGCTTCGGCCACGGAGTAGCCCTGCATGTCGATCAGCACCAGAGCAGCCCGTTGATCCGGCGGGAGCGTGCTCAGGGCCTTGACGAGCTGACGGTGGAGATCGCTGCGTTCCGCGGGTGCGTACGCCGACTCATGGGGTTCCAGCAACTGTTCGAGTCGCTCGGCGTCGTCCACCGGAGCCGTTCTGCGGGACGCCGTCTTGCGGGCTCGATCCAGACAGGCGTTCACGGTGATGCGGTGCAACCAGGTGGTGACGGCGGACTGGCCGCGGAAGGTGTGTGCGGCCCGATAGGCGGAGACCAGAGCGTCCTGGACGGCGTCGGCCGCCTCTTCGCGGTCCCCCAGGGTGCGCAGGGCCACGGCCCACAGCCGGTCGCGGTGGCGCCGCACCAGCTCACCGAAGGCTTCGGTGTCCCCGTCGACGTGGCGTGACAGGAGGTCCTGATCACCCACCCCGTCGTACGCGGCATCGGCCACGGTCGCACCACCCTCCCCGGAACCGTCGGTGCTGTCAGCCGGTGAACTTCACATCCGTGATGGCTTGCTTGTAGCCCGCGCGGCTGTACTCGTCACCCTGGGCGTAGGGCAACTCGGTGAGCCAGAGCACGACGTAGCGGGTCTTCGACGGCTTGGCGACGTTGATCTTGAGTTCTTGGTCCTGGGTGGACGCCGTGGCGAGCTTCTTCATGGAGTCGAGCGAGGCCGACGAGGACAGTGAGTCGGCGGCGTACAGGGCGCCGGTGGTCCGGTCCCCGCCGTAGTTCAGCTTGATCGTCGCGGCGGCGAGGGACTTCTCGCTACCGAGGTCGTAGACGAGCCCGACACCCGACTTGTACGGAGCCAGCTGCGGTCCGTCCAGGAAGGAGTACGTCCGCCAGTACGTCGAAGCGGCACGGTCGTGGGTGAGGCGGGCGTCGTTCGGGTGCTGTGCCTTGCCGTCCGGGTAGTACTCCGCGGATCCCTCGATGGCGAGTGGCCGGAGCGGCTTCTTCTCGGTGTTCTTCTTGTTGGTCTCCACCGTCTCGGACTGGTCCGGATCGGCGCCCTTGTCCTTCTCTATGAGGGCGTCGGCCAGCTGCCAGCTGCCGAGCCCGAGGGCGGCGATCAACAGGGCGGAAACCGTCCACTTCAGCGCCCTGCCGGCGCGGCTCTGCAACGGTGGTGGAGGAGCCGGGTGAGGTGCGGTCGCCCGCAGGGGGGCACCTCCGCCGGGGCGCCCGTACGAGCCCTGCTGGTAGGTCGTGCGCTGGTAGTCCGGCGGGGTCCGGAAGACTGGCTCCGGCGGACGGATGCGGGGCATCTCGTTGATGGCCCGGACGAGGTCGTCCGGCGTGGTGCACGGCAGTTCCTGGCGCGAGGCGGTGGCGCCCTCGTTGACGAGTGCCCGCATCGCCAGCTCCGAGAGGCCCCGGTGGACTCCCGCACGCACCTGGTCGGGCGCGATGAGCCCGACCCCCTTGGGCAGCCCGTGGAGGCCGTGGGCATCGTTCTCGTAGGGCCAGCGCTGGGTCAGCGCGGCGTACAGCAGGGCACCGATCGCTTCGGTGTCGGTGCGCTCCGGGCTGTCCGAGGTGATGCCGCGCAGGGCGGCGTTGACCGCGAGGCCACGGATGCGCCATTGACCGGTGGAGGTGCGCAGCACCGCGCTCGGCGCGAGTCGCAGATGCGCCAGACCCTCTCGGTGGGCGGCGGCCATGGCCTGGGAGACCTGGGCCACCATCTGGTAGGCGTCGTGGACCTCAAGCGTTCCGCCGGCGAGGAGCGCCGTCAGCTCGGTGGCGTCGGGCAGCCACTCGTGGACGACGTAGACGAGGTCGTTCTCCTCCACGGCGTCCAGCACGTGAACGAACCGGGGGTCGCCCAGGAGGGCGGACGAGCGGGCCGCGGCGAGGACCGAGCGGGCACGCGGATGGTCGGCGGGAAGGACGTGCACGCCGACGGCCCTGCGGAGCATCTCGTCCACCGCGCGCCAACTGCTGAAGCCGTCCAGACGGGTCACACACTCTTCGAGCCGGTAGCGTCTGGCGAGTTTGTGCCCACTATGCAGTTCGGGCGGTGCGGTCCGTTCGGACCCGCCCGTCGTGCCGCTGTTGTCCGCGTCCGTGTCCGTGGTGTTCTGCTCCCCGGTCTCGCCGGTACTGGCCACCCCGTCGGCCGTGGCCTGCCCCGCCTCGGCGGTCAGCGGCTCGTCACCGCTGTTGTCTGCCACGTCGACGGCAGCCGTGCTCCGTTCCGCCACCGTCGTTCCTGCCTCCCCAGTCGTTGCGCTCTCGACGCCCGTGCCAATTGTGCCCACAGTCCGGTGCTATGCACGACACGCGATGGCCGCCGATGGTTGTGCGACTGCCCGGTTCTCAGCGTCCCAGACGTCCCCGCACCATGCCGACCATCGAGTTCAACTCCTCGATGCGCATTCTGCGGGCCGCGACGTAGAAGACGCCCAGCAGGGCGATTCCGCCGATGACGAGGGCCGCGGCCGAGCCGAGCGCGCCCTGGCCGAACACCCGGGTGACTCCGTAGCCCACCGCCCCACCCACGAGGGCGGCGGGAACCGAGGCCATGGACAGCCGCGCGTAGGTCCGCACCACCTGGGAACCGTCCAGATCGCCCCCGAGCCGTGTCCGCAGCCGCCGCCAGGCCACCCCGACCCCGACCGCGTAGGCGAGTCCGTACGAGGCGGCCATGCCGACGACGGCCCACCGCGCGGGCAGGAGGAAGTAGCAGGCCGCGGACGCGGTGGCGTTCACCGCGGCGACGATGACGGTGTTGTAGAAGGGCGTCCGGGTGTCCTCGTAGGCGTAGAAGCCGCGCAGCACGACGTACTGGACGGAGAAGGGCATCAGCCCGAGGCCGAACGCCATCAGGATGTAGCCCATCGACTGCGCCGGTCCGGTCCCCGTGGACGCGAAGAGCAGGGTGCACATGGGGATGCCGAGGGCGACGAACATGAAGGACACGGGCACGATCGCGACCGCCGAGGTGCGCAGCCCGCTGGAGATGTCGTCACGGACCGCGCCCGGGTCGTTGTCGTGGGCCGCACGCGAGATGCGGGGGAGCAGTGCCGCCATCACCGACACGGTGATGATCGCCTGGGGCATGCCCCAGATGAGCTGGGCGTTCGAGTAGGCGAGGAGGCCCGCGCCCCCCCGGTCCGCTTCCTTGCCCGCCGCGGTCGCCAACTGGGTGACCACCAGGACGCCGGCCTGGTTGGCGAGCACGAAGAGCACGGTCCACTTGGCGAGCTTCACCGCCTTGCCCAGCCCCTGGCCCTTCCAGTCGAAGCGGAGCCGGAAGCGGAAGCCGGTTTCCCGCAGGTAGGGGATCATCGCCAGGGACTGGACCACCAGACCCAGCAGGGTGCCGATGCCGAGCAGTCGGATTCCGTCGTCCGGGATCGTGTCGACCTGCATACCGGATTCGGCGGAGCTGCCGTACACCCAGATGAACAGTCCGAACGTGGCGATCATGACGAGGTTGTTCAGGACCGGGGTCCACATCATCGCGCCGAACCTGCCCCGGGCGTTGAGGATCTGCCCCATCACCACGTGCACGCCCATGAAGAAGATCGTCGGCAGGCAGTAGCGGGCGAAGGCGACGGCGACGCTGTTCGCGGCCTCGTCGTCGGCGATCGGGTCCGACATCAACTGGATGAGCAGCGGAGCGGCGAAGACGGACAGCGCGACGATGACACCGAGAACGACCATCACGAGGGTCAGCAGTCGGTTGGCGTACGCCTCGCCGCCGTCCTCGTCGTCCTTCATGGCGCGGACGAGCTGCGGCACGAACACCGAGTTGAGACCGCCCCCGATGCTGAGGATGTAGATCATCGTGGGCAGCGTGTAGGCGACGGTGAACGCGTCCCCGAGGAAGGCCGCACCGAGCGCCGCAGTGATCACCACGGTGCGGACGAACCCGGTGAGCCGCGACACGATCGTGCCGGACGCCATCAGCGCGCTGGACTTCAGCACGCTGGAGCCGCGTCCCTTGCGCGCGGGTGCCGGAGCAGGGGCGGGGGCGGCGGGCTCGGGGGCCGGAGCCGGTACCGGGGCGATGGGCGGGGCCGGCGGCACGGGAGCCGCATAGGCAGCACCCGGGGCGCCCGCGACGGGCGGGGCGGGAGGGGCGGTTTCGTAGGCGGGTCGCGCACCGCCGCCGGCCTGCTGCTGGTCACGGAAGAGGTGGGCGAAGGCGTCCGGCTCCGGCCGCTGCTCGCTCGCCCGGGTGACCAGGTCGTCGACCCCCACGAACTGCGTCGTCCGGGCGTCGTCGCCGTACGGGAGGTGCTGGGTGGGCCCCTCGGGCTCGGGCGCCGGAGGCTGCGCCCACAGATGGGGGTCTGGGGCGTACTGAGCGGCGGGCGGGGCGTAGAGCTGGTGGGGGTCCGGGTAGGTGCCCGGGGGCGGTGGGGGGTGTGCGGACCGGTCGTACAGGGCCTCCGTCACCGGGTCCTGCGCGGAGAGGTCCTGCGTCCGGTACGGGTCCTGGGCGTAGGCGTCCTGAACGTACATGTCGGCGGCCGGCTGCTGCGGCGTCTGGTGCGGGTCGTAGGGGGGCGGAGGGAACCCCTGAGCGGAGGGATCGCCGTCCGCGCCCTGCCCGCGGTCACCGTCGTACGGCGCGTTCATGGTCTACCCCACCTCATCGTCCCCGGGCCCACCGGCCACGACATCGCTCAACGGTCCACTCTCTCACCCGTGCCGGACGGGTCGGTGCTTTCCGCAGCGGTGTCCGGTGTCAGGTCACTCGGCTGCTCGGGTTCGGGAGCCCGTGTGACGTCGGCGGACTCGCCCTCGGAGGGCCCCGCGTCCTCGCCGGCGTCCGTCGCTGCGGCATCCGCGCCGGCGGCGTCAGCGGCTGCTTCCTCCGCGGCCTGCCGGGCGGTCACCCGCTTGCGCTGCTGGTACATCCGGAATCCGGCGAGCACCAGCAGGAGCAGCCCTCCCGCGATGACCAGCATGACCGTCGGCGTCACCTCGTTGACCTGTACCCGGAAGCGCACCTTGTCGCCGTACGGGGACCCGTCCTCGGTGATGAGCTGCGCCTCCACGTCGACGATGCCGTTGGCGTTGGCGTTGGTGTCGAACTTCAGCGTCTGGCTGCGTTCGCCGGCGAGCTTGACGGTCTGCTCGCCGTACGCCTCGTCGCCGATCTTGAGGCGCTTCGGCTTGGTCGAGGTCAGTCGTAGTCTCAGGTTGTCGACGCCCTGGACCAGGTTGTTCTTCACCGTGACCGGGATGGTGGCGCTGCGGCCGGAGAGCTGGGCATCGGACTTGTCGATCAGCTGCACGCTGCGCATCAGATCGGCCAGGTGCCGTTCCACCCCCCTGCGGAAGGCGTCCCCTTCGGTGGCCCGGCCCCGCCAGGACGTCGACATGCCGCGGTCGATGGCGCGGCCGAACGGGGTGACGACGCGGTCGGGATCGGTGAGGATCGTGCTGAAGTCGTCGAGCTTGCGCTGCGTGCTCTGGACCAGTTCGAACGCGGCGACGTCGAGTTCCTGCTTGCGCAGGTGCCCCGGGTAGGACCGCCCGGACGGTACGCGCGTGGTCGCTCCCGGGTCCGGCTTCGCCTTCGCGGCGGCCGTCAGGTCCTGGGTGTCGGTCCAGCGGCCTTCCTGGACCGTCTGGATCGCCTTCGCCATGGACTGGGCCTGGCTGTTGCTCGGCATCCGCTGCGGCGCCACCACGATGCTCCGGGGCTCGCCCGGGTCCTGGAGCGTGATCATCAGGCTCTGGGCCAGGAACTCCTGCACCGCGAGGGTGGAGCTCTCCGCGCGGGTCAGATCCCCCTGGAAGACCTTGGACAGCCGCGCATCGGCGACCACGGCCGTGGTGCCGCCGCCGATGGGCCGGGGGGCGCTCGGGGTGTACGGGAGGCCACCGGTCTCCCGGAGGCTGTCGTTGCGGGTGATCACCGTGTCGGCACCGGCGGAGGTCGCCACATCGACGATCGACGGATCGATGGCGCCCTCGGCCGGCCAGGCGAAATCGGTGACGGGCTTCACGTGCAGGGTCGACTCGACGGTCAGCGCGGCCACGTCGGTGGCGTCCTTGAGGTGGCTCAGCGAGCCGGAGACGTTCTTGCCCCGGTGCGCGAGGGAGGCGAGGTCGGGGTCGGCGAAGGGCAGCGCCACCACGGTCTTGCCCTGGACGGCCTTCTGGAGGTCGGTGAGCCACTGACCGGCGACGGCGCGGTTCTTCCCCGCGACGGTCTTGCTGCCGTCCTTGATCCGGTAGCCGTCGGCCATCGCGTGGACGGAAGCCAGGAGATCCGGATCGATGACCCAGGTCACGTCCAGGGAGGTGCCGAGGGCCAGCATCTGCTGGAGCCTGCCGCCCGGGCCGATCTCCTTGGCGAGGCTGTCGTCCTCGAACACGCGGGTCTGCTGTTCGTTGGACCCGGTCTCGGCGGTGAGGTGCGTCGACGAGATCAGCGGCCACAGGAACGTCGTCTTCGTCTTGGCGTCGGAACCCTTGGGCTGCCACGGCAGGAAGGCGCGCTCGATGCCGAGCACCTGGTCGTAGCGCTGGGTCGGGGTCTGCCCGGTCAGCGTGACGCCCAGCTGGTAGACCCCGTCGGAGCCGAGGTCCAGTTCCTTCACCGGCACCGAGATGCTGAAGTCCTGGGTGCGTCCGGGGGCGAGCTGCTCGACCTCCTGGACGTACTTGCCGCCCACCGGGACGCCGTCCACCCCGGGGACGTGCTTGGTGCGTCGATCGGCGGCGTCGAGGGAGCTACGGGTGTGCAGCGCCCGGCCGACCAAGAGGTCGACCTGCCCGTCGGTGATCGTTCGCTTGCCGGTGTTGGTGACGGTGCCGCGGACGGTCAGCGTGTCGTTCTCGTCCGGTGCCGTCGGGGTGAGGGTGTCCAAGGAGACGTCGACCACGCCCTTGGCCGCGGAGGCTTGCGGAACCCCCTGGGGAGCGGAGCTCCGCGGTCCTGATCCGGCGGCCTCGGCCTGCGCCGTGGGGGCGGAGGCCAGGACCGCGGAGGCGAGCAGCGGTAGGGAAACGGCCAGGGCTCCGGTGCGCCGGAGCCACCGGCGGGCAGGTGAGGGAGTGGTCCCCGTGAAGTCTGCCGCCTCGGCCACGCGCTCGCCCGTCCCTCGTCGTCGTCAGTGGTCGTCCAGAAGTGCGTCCACGCATGGTAACGATGCGCGCTGCGTACAAGTGCCGCGGTCCACGACAGATCGTTTGCCCAACGATCATGAGGGCCCCGCTCCGGGACGGGTGCGGTGGGGCCCAGCGGCCGTGACGTACCCCTTGTCCGTGCATCACCTGATGAGTGCTGCTTTACCTGGTCATCAGGTGATGAGTCAGCCTGTGGGCAATGTTCGGAGGGATACCTGGCGGGGCCGCCTCCGCGTTTATGGGGGCGCTCGTCGACCCTCGGGGCACGTACCCTTTCCTGTTGTGCCGAACGCCAACGAAGACAACCTCAGCGCCCTGAGCCAGGCGCAGCACCGCGCGGTCAGTGAGCTGCTGCGGGTCTCCCCCGTCGCGGACGAGCTGGCCCGCAGATTCCAGACGGCAGGGTTCTCCCTCGCCCTGGTCGGCGGCTCGGTCCGCGACGCGCTGCTCGGTCGCCTCGGCAATGACCTGGACTTCACCACCGACGCCCGTCCCGCGGACGTGCTGAAGATCGTGCGGCCCTGGGCGGACTCGGTCTGGGAGGTGGGCATCGCCTTCGGAACGGTCGGCTGCCAGAAGGACGCCGAGGTGGAGAATGCGGCGGCACCGGGTGAGACGGCTGTCCAGGGGTTCCAGATCGAGATCACGACCTATCGCTCGGAGGCGTACGACCGCACCTCCCGCAAGCCCGAGGTGTCGTACGGCGACTCCATCGAGGACGATCTCGTCCGCCGTGACTTCACGGTCAACGCGATGGCGGTCGCCCTGCCCGAGAAGGAGTTCGTCGACCCGTACGGCGGATTGGGAGACCTCGCGGGCCGTGTGTTGCGCACGCCCAGCACTCCCGAGGAGTCCTTCTCCGACGATCCGCTGCGGATGATGCGCGCGGCTCGGTTCGCGGCACAGCTGGACTTCGAGGTCGCCCCGGACGTGGTCGTGGCGATGACGGAGATGGCCGACCGGATCGGGATCGTCTCGGCGGAGCGGGTCCGGGACGAGCTGAACAAGCTGATCCTTTCCGCGCACCCGCGCAAGGGCCTCACCCTGCTGGTCGAGACCGGGATCGCCGAGCGGGTCCTTCCCGAACTGCCGGCGCTCCGGTTGGAGCGGGACGAACATCACCGGCACAAGGACGTCTACGAGCACACGCTGATCGTGCTGGAGCAGGCGATGGCGCTGGAGCAGGAGGGGCCCGACCTCGTTCTGCGGTTGGCGGCGCTGCTGCATGACATCGGCAAGCCCAGGACCCGTCGGTTCGAGGACGACGGCCGGGTCTCCTTCCACCACCACGAGGTGGTCGGAGCGAAGATGACCAAGAAGCGGATGACGGCTCTCAAGTACTCCAATGACCTGGTCAAGGACGTCTCGCAGCTGGTCGAGTTGCATCTCCGCTTCCATGGTTACGGCACCGGCGAGTGGACCGACTCCGCCGTCCGCCGGTATGTGCGAGATGCCGGCCCCTTGCTGGAGCGACTGCACAAGCTGACCCGTTCGGACTGCACGACCCGGAACAAGCGCAAGGCATCTGCTCTCTCCCGGGCGTACGACGGGCTGGAAGAGCGCATCGAGCGGCTCCAGGAGCAGGAGGAGCTGGACGCCATCCGCCCGGATCTCGACGGGAACGAGATCATGCAGATCCTCGGCGTGGGGCCCGGCCCGGCGATCGGCCGTGCGTACGCCCATCTGCTGGAGCTGAGGCTGGAGAACGGCCCCCTGGAGCGGGACGCCGCGGTGGCCGCACTGAAGGAGTGGTGGGCCGCCCAGCCTCAGGGCTGACCTTTGGACGGTCATGTTTCACGTGAAACATGACCGGGGCGTGTACGAGTGCGGGGTCGGGGTTTGACGGGAAAACACGGCCCCCCACTCGTGGGCCCGCGGGGGGGACGGGGGGGGGGTGTCGGCGGGAGCGCGCCAGCAGGGGCGCGA
>NZ_JBHXEN010000059.1:42126-50451 GCF_042724695.1 Streptomyces sp. NPDC127068
CGGGCCCCCCCCCCCCCCCCTGGGATCACTTGTCACCTTTAATCAACCACCACAACCCGGGGGGGGGGTTGTCGGGGGGGGGGGGGTTTTTCCCCCCCAACCCCCCCCCCCCGCACTCATGGCCCCGCGGTGGGTACGGGGTGGGGTTGACGGCGGTACCGCGCCATCAGGAGCGCGACCGCCGCATAGATGACTGCCACGGTGATCACCAGGGGCACGGAGCGGCCGTCCGGAGGGAGCATCAGTGCGGCCACTCCGGCAGCTCCGACGAAGGCGACATTGAACAGCACGTCGTACACGGAGAAGATCCGGCCGCGGAATCCGTCATCGACGGACGACTGCACCACGGTGTCCGTGGCGATCTTGGCCCCCTGGGTGGTCACCCCGATGAGGAAAGCAGCGACAAGGATCGGCGCCGGAGCGAACGGCAGGGTCAGGGCCGGTGCCAGGAGAGCCACCGACCCCGCACATGTCGTGATCCATCCATAGGGTCCCCGGCGCCCCACGGCCCAGGGAGTGATCAGAGCGGCGACGAGGAAGCCGGCCCCGGACACGCCCACCGCGAGTCCGAGGAGGGCGAGCCCGCGCTCCGAGGAGTCGTCGCCGGAGGACCAGGCGTACCGGCACAGCATCAGCACCATGACGGTCAGGGCGCCGTAGCAGAATCGCATCAGCGTCATGGCGCCCAGCGCCCGGGCCGCGCCGCGGCGCGGCGGCTCCCCCAGATGACGTACCCCGGCGACCAATTCGCGTGCGGTTCCGAGGACCTGGGCCCCCAGCCGTAGACGCCGGTCGGTGGAGTCCGGGCCGAGTGCCTGTCGCCCGATCCGTAGGGCAGCGAGTGCGGCGCCCAGATAGAGGACGGCACCGAGAACGACGACGACGGCGTCGGAGTCGTCGAACACCAGACGCACTCCGAAGGCGAGGCCGCCCCCCACGGTGGCGGCGAGGGTGCCCGCGGTCGGCGACAACGAGTTCGCGATCACCAGCCGCTCATCGTCCACCACACGGGGCAGGGCCGCCGACAGCCCGGCGAGGACGAATCGGTTGATGGCGGTGACACACAGGGCGGAGGCGTAGAAGAGCCAGTCCGGCACATTGCCGAGGATCAGCACAGCGGTCACCGCGGCGAGCGCCGCACGGAGCAGGCTGCCGTAGAGGAACACCTGGCGCCGTGGCCAGCGGTCCAGCAGTACGCCGGCGAACGGCCCGACGAGGGAGTACGGCAGCAGCAGGACCGCCATGGCCGAGGCGATGGCGGCGGCGGATGTCTGCTTCTCGGGTGAGAAGACCACATAGGTGGCCAGGGCGACCTGGTACACCCCGTCGGCGCCCTGGGAGAGGAGCCGCACGGAGAGGAGACGTCGGAATCCCCGGAAGCGCAGGAGGACGCGCAGATCCCGTACGACAGCCATGGCCCCACCCTCACATAGGCGAAGGTCCCCGGGCACACGACCCGGGGACCTCCTATATCAGTGCGTTGTGCGGGTTCAGCGCTCGACGTCACCCTTGATGAACTTCTCCACGTTCTCCCGGGCCTCGTCGTCGAAGTACTGGACCGGCGGGGACTTCATGAAGTAGCTGCTGGCGGAGAGGATCGGGCCACCGATGCCGCGGTCCTTGGCGATCTTCGCAGCGCGCAGCGCGTCGATGATGACACCAGCGGAGTTCGGGGAGTCCCAGACCTCAAGCTTGTACTCAAGGTTCAGCGGAACGTCACCGAAGGCACGGCCCTCAAGGCGGACGTAGGCCCACTTGCGGTCGTCGAGCCATGCGACGTAGTCGGACGGGCCGATGTGGACGTTCTTCTCGCCGAGGTCCCGGTCCGGGATCTGCGAGGTGACGGCCTGCGTCTTGGAGATCTTCTTGGACTCCAGCCGGTCGCGCTCCAGCATGTTCTTGAAGTCCATGTTGCCGCCGACGTTGAGCTGCATCGTGCGGTCCAGGAGGACGCCCCGGTCCTCGAACAGCTTCGCCATGACGCGGTGCGTGATGGTCGCACCGACCTGCGACTTGATGTCGTCGCCGACGATCGGCACACCGGCCTCGGTGAACTTGTCCGCCCACTCCTTGGTGCCGGCGATGAAGACCGGGAGGGCGTTGACGAAGCCGACCTTGGCGTCGATGGCGCACTGGGCGTAGAACTTCGCCGCGTCCTCGGAACCGACGGGCAGGTAGCAGACGAGAACGTCGACCTGCCTGTCCTTGAGGATCTGGACGACGTCCACCGGGGCCTCGGGGGACTCCTCGATGGTCTCGCGGTAGTACTTGCCGAGTCCGTCGAGGGTGTGGCCGCGCTGGACCGTCACACCGGACGACGGCACGTCGCAGATCTTGATGGTGTTGTTCTCGCTGGCTCCGATGGCGTCCGCGAGGTCGAGGCCGACCTTCTTGGCGTCGACGTCGAAGGCGGCAACGAACTCCACGTCACGGACGTGGTACTCCCCGAACTGCACGTGCATGAGGCCCGGGACCTTGGACGCCGGGTCGGCGTCCTTGTAGTACTCGACGCCCTGCACCAGCGAGGCGGCGCAGTTGCCCACGCCGACGATGGCTACGCGAACCGAACCCATTCCGGTTGCTCCCTGTGTGTACTCGGTGAAGCCCTGAGTGGACTTCACGTGGCGGTGTCATCGGACGGATCCGGCCGGGAGGTGTCCCCGTGCCGGGGCAGGCCGCCCGTTTTCCCTGATGTGTCCTGCTGAGCCGGTCGGTGCCGGGCGGGATCCCCGTCCGGGGTCGGAGCGGGCGGCTGTTGCCGCTGCTCCCGTCCCGCCCGCTCGCTCTCGATCAGCTCGTTCAGCCAGCGCACTTCCCGCTCCACGGACTCCATTCCGTGGCGCTGAAGTTCGAGGGTGTAGTCGTCGAGGCGCTCCCGGGTGCGTGCCAGGGAGGCGCGCATCTTCTCCAGACGCTCCTCCAGCCGGCTACGACGCCCTTCCAGTACGCGCATGCGTACATCCCTCGAAGTCTGTCCGAAGAAGGCGAAGCGAGCCGCGAAGTGCTCGTCCTCGTAGGCATCGGGACCCGTCTGGGAGAGCAGGTCCTCGAAGTGTTCCTTACCTTCCGCGGTCAGTCGGTAGACGATTTTTGCGCGGCGCCCGGCCAGTGGTGCCGCAAGCGCGTCCTCGGAGGTCCCTCCGGACTCCTCGATCAACCACCCGTTGGCGACGAGCGTCTTGAGGCAGGGGTAGAGCGACCCGTAACTGAAGGCGCGGAACACCCCCAGCGACGTGTTCAGTCGTTTCCGCAGCTCATAGCCGTGCATGGGGGCCTCACGCAGCAGGCCGAGGACGGCGAACTCAAGGATGCCGGAGCGTCGGCTCACTGCCGCCTCCTCCTCGTCGTTCGCCGTGGCCATCCGCTGGGATCGGGCCCCGACACGGTCTTTATGTCGAGCTGATGTATCGAGTCGATACATCACGACGATAGAACGACCATCCGCATGCGACAAGAGGGAGCATGGTGAACGGCGTCACATCACTGATTCGTGGGAAGCAAGTTGCCTGATTTGGGGTGAACTTCGGGGCTAGGCGGGTTTTGACGGTGCGTAGTCTGTGCGGCATGCAGTTCAGGGGATGCCGAGTGACGCCCGAGGGCGCGGCTGTCCCGGACGCATTGCGGATGGGTGTCGAGCGGTGCCGCATCCGTATGTCGGGGGGAACTGGAAGACAGCCGCCGTTTCCAGGCGCGGGAGCGCCTGCCCTAGGAGTAGTCGTTCGATGAGCGAGCACCGTCGGAAACCGCCGCAGCCGCAGAGCGGCGGACGCGCCGCGGCACGGCGCGGCACGTCCGGATCAACGGGGCGTCGTGCGGCCCCGCCCAGCGAAGCTGCGTCTCCGTCCGCTTCCCATGACTTCCCCACGGGGGAGCCAGCCGCGGAGGAACGCCCCTACGGAGGTCGGGCGGACGCCCGGCGCGCCGCTCAACGGTCCGGGGGCGCCCGCCGTAGAGGGGCGGACGGCGCGGGCCCTGGCGGTGGCGGGGGCGGTGGCCGCAGAACGGGCGGTCCCGGTGGGGGCAGTGGTCCCGGCCGCGGCCGGGGCCGCGGTGGTCCGCCCCCCAAAAAGCGATTCATCGACTATCCGCGGTCGGGCAAGTACGGCTGGCGGCGTTGGATGCCCTCCTGGCGACTGGTCACCGGTACGTTCGTCGGCCTCATGGGCCTGTTGATGGGGGCCGCCGCCATTGCGTACACCGCGGTGGGCGTGCCGGACGCGCATGACGCCGCAGAGGCCGAGAGCAATGTCTTCCTCTGGTCGGACGGTTCTCAGATGGCCTCCACGGGGGGTGAGAAGAACCGCCAGATCGTCAAGATCCACAAGATCGCCACCTCGATGCAGGAAGCGGTCATCGCGGCCGAGAACGCGACCTTCCGCAAGGACCGGGGTGTCGACCCGATGGGCATCGGTCGCGCCGTGTTCAACATGGCCACGGGTGGTGAGACCCAGGGCGGCTCGACGATCACCCAGCAGTACGTGAAGAACTCGTTCCTCACCCAGGACCAGACGATCAGCCGCAAGGTCAAGGAACTCTTCATCTCGGTCAAGGTCGACAACAAGCTCAGCAAGGACGACATCCTCGCCGGGTACCTCAACACCGCCTTCTACGGTCGCAACGCGTACGGCATCCAGGCCGCTTCGCAGGCGTACTTCGGCCGTGACTCCGACGATCTGACCGTCCCGCAGTCCGCCTTCCTCGCCGGGCTGCTCAAGGGCCCCAACCTCTACAACCCCGACGGCGGGGTGGGGTCCGCCGCGACGCCCGAGGCCAACCGCGAGCGGGCCGAGAAGCGGTGGCGGTGGATCCTGGACCGTCAGGTCGAGGTGGGCTCCATGACCGCGGACGAAAGGAAGAAGTACACCAAGTTCCCGGAGCTGGTGAAGCAGACCTCCTCGCTCGGTGGACAGACGGGCTACCTGGTCGACGTCGCCAAGGACTACGTCGCGAAGAAGACCGGAATGAAGCCCGAAGAGCTGGAGAAGGGCGGCTACCGGATCCACACCACGTTCGACAAGAACAAGGTCCGGCAGCTGGAGAAGGCGGTGAACGACACCAAGAAGGGCTTCCTCAAGCCGAACAAGCGGAAGAAGGACAACTGGGTCCAGTTCGGGGCCGCCTCCGTGGACCCGAAGAACGGTGCGATCGTGGCGCTGTACGGCGGTGAGGGTTACGACAAGGGCCACTACACCAACAACGCCAACACCAGCGGTGTGCCCGTCGGCTCCACCTGGAAGCCTTTCGTGCTGGCCGCCGCGATGGAACACGGCACCTACGCGAGCGGGGGAGAAGCCCTCTCTCCGGAGACCAAGTACAACGGCGACGACCTTCTCGTGATCAACGACAAGGACGGCAACCCCATCGAGGACGCCAAGGGCCGGCCCTTCCGCCAGAAGAACGAGGGCCCCACGATGTGGGGCGACGTGACCCTGGACTTCGCGATGGAGAAATCCATCAACACCCCGTTCGTCCAGCTCGGCATCGACGTGGGCCTCGCCAACACCCGGACGACCACCAAGAAGCTGGGGATCTTGGAGGATAGCTTCGACAAGGCGAACCTGGGCAACGCCTCGTTCTCCCTGGGGACCTCGACCCCGAGCGCGATCCGGATGGCCGACTCGTACGCGGTCTTCGCCAACTCGGGCAGGCAGTACGACCCGTACTCGGTGACCAAGGTGGAACGCAAGGGCGAGCCGGTGCCCGGCTTCAAGCCGCCCAAGGAGCGCAGGGCCTTGGACGCCCCCGTCGCGGACACCGTGACCAAGGTGCTGGAGAACGTGGTCCAGAAGGGTACGGCTGAAAAGATCAAGGACATCGGCTTCCCGGTGGCGGGCAAGACGGGCACCACGGACAAGAACAAGTCCGCCTGGTTCGTCGGCTACACCCGTGAACTCTCCACCTCGGTCACCCTCTTCCGGACCGATCCCAAGGAGGGGAAGCTGCTCTCCATGAACGGCACCGGTGGCGTGCCGTCCATCCACGGTGGTGACATCCCGGCACTGCTCTGGAAGGACTACATGGCCGAGGCGCTGAAGGGCGCGAAGCACGAGCCCTTCCCCGAGCCCGGCGAGATCGTCGGCAAGGTCTTCAACAAGTCCCCCTCCCCCTCCACCACCCCTTCGGCCACCGAAGAGGTCGAGAAGGAGACGAAGGAGCCGACCACGCCTCCGACGACGGAGAAGGAAGAAGAGGAAGAGGAAGAGGACAAGACCACCCCGCCGACGACGCCGAGCAACACGTGCGGTGAGTGGGACTGGGACTGCAACAACAACGGTGGCGCTGCCAACGGTGGAGCCGCCGACGGAGGTGCCGCCAATGGAGGCGCTGCCAATGGAGGCGCCGCGAACGGTGGCGCCGCTGATGGAGGTGCCGCCGATGGAGGCGCCGCGAACGGTGGAGCTGCGAACGGTGGCTCGACCCCGCCCGGCTCCGCCTCGCCGGGCCAGCCGGGCGGAAACGGGAACGGCAGCGGGAACGGTGGTGCCAACGGCGGCAATCCCACCGGCGGCAATCCCACCGGAGGCAATGCGGGCGCGGTCGGAGGTTTCGGCGGCACCGGGAGCCCCTGACCGGGGGCGTGACTCCTCGCTGAGGGCCCGGTGCCCAGCCGCTTGATCGCTCACTGAGCGTGTCCGATGTTTCACGTGAAACGAGGGCCGTCGCACTTCTCGTGCGACGGCCCTCGCTCTGCTTCGGACTCCCCCGGCTTCGTACGGCAGGATGTTCGCCATGCCCAGTGCAGAGACGACTCCGCCCGAAGTCCACCAGCCGGACCCGGCGCCCCGGTCGCGGACGGATGTGGTCGCGCCGACCCGGGAGGACAAGATCGCCGCGGTCGGGAGCGATCTGATCGGAGGCCCGCTGGGCCGGCGAGCGTTGGTCGGGGCCAACTGGTGGACGCCGGTGCGCGTCATCGCGCTCGTGATGATCGGGATGTTCGCCCTCGGCATGGTGCAGAAGTTCCCGTGCTACGACGGCGCCTGGTTCTTCGGCGCCAGCTCCCAGTACACCCACGCCTGCTACTCGGACATCCCGCACTTGTACTCCGGGCGGGGTTTCGCGGACGGTCTGATCCCCTACTTCGACCGGCTGCCCGGGGACATGGAGTACCTGGAGTACCCCGTGCTCACCGGTGTCTTCATGGAAGTCGCCGCGTGGCTCACTCCGGGCAGCGGCACCCTTCAGCACCAGCAGCAGATCTACTGGTTCGCCAATGCCGGCATGCTGATGGTCTGCGCGGTGGTCATCGCGGTGTGTGTGGCCCGTACCCACCGTCGACGCCCCTGGGACGGCCTGCTGGTGGCCCTGGCGCCCGCGTTCGCCCTCACCGCCACCATCAACTGGGACCTGTTCGCCGTGGCCCTGTTGGCCGCGGCCCTCCTGATGTGGTCCCGTGGACGCCCGCTCGCCTTCGGTGTGCTGCTGGGGCTGGCGACCGCCGCGAAGTTCTACCCGTTCCTGGTGCTCGGCCCGTTGTTCCTGCTCTGCTGGCGGGCGGGCAAGTGGCGGGAGTTCGGGACGGCGTTCTTCGGCGCGGTCGGAGCCTGGTTGCTGGTGAACGTCCCCGTGATGGCGATGGCACCCGAGGGGTGGGCGAAGTTCTACTCGTTCAGCCGTGAGCGGGGCATCGACTTCGGATCCATCTGGCTGATGATCTCGCAGCGGATGAACGTGCACATCACCCCGGAGAGCGCCAACAACTACGGCATGTTCCTGATGATCATCATCTGCCTGGCGATGATCCCGCTCGTCCTCATGGCCCCCCGACGCCCCCGACTCGCGCAACTCGCCTTCCTCGTCGTCGCGGCGTTCATCCTCACCAACAAGGTGTACTCCCCCCAGTACGTGCTGTGGCTGGTGCCCCTGGCCGTGCTCGCCCGGCCGCGCTGGCGGGACTTCCTGATCTGGCAGGGATGCGAGGTCGCGTACTTCCTGGGCATCTGGATGTACCTCGCCTACACGACCAGTGGCGACGCCCACCGCGGATTGCCGCCGGACGGGTACCACCTCGCCATCAGCGCGCACCTGATCGGGACCCTGTACCTGTGCGCCGTGGTCGTGCGCGACATCCTGCTGCCGGAACGGGACGTGGTGCGCCGCAGCGGCGACGACGATCCCTCGGGCGGGGTGTTGGACCGGGCGCCCGACGTCTTCACGATCGGCTCCCGGGCGCGCTGGGGCAGCCGTACGGAGCCGGCGGGGGAGGTCCGGGTCGGCTGGGGGCGGCCCGTGGACCGGAAGGAGGCCGAGGACGGCCCGGAGGGTGTTCGCTCAGAGCGAACGTAGTCGAGGGGCGGTACGGGTGAGGGCGGCACACGATCAGAT
>NZ_JBHXEN010000060.1:0-49494 GCF_042724695.1 Streptomyces sp. NPDC127068
TTTTTTTTTTTTTACCCGCCGCGCCCCCGCCCCCGGGGCGCCCCCCGGGCCCGGCGCGCCCGCCCCCGCCCCCGCCGGCCCGCCCGGGTGTTTCCGCACGCACCGGATTTCCACCAACCGGACCGCGTGGTCATGTTTGAACCGTAGCACAACATGACCGTGCAGTCCGATTAGGTAGAGTGGGGACCATGATGAGAGCTGACGCCGTGCGCAACCGCCGCCTACTGATGGACGCCGCCGCGGCGGAGTTCGCCGAGAACGGCATGGAGGCGTCGATCACCCGCATCGCCACCCGGGCGGGAATCGGCAAGGGGACGGTGTTCCGACACTTCGACACCAAGGAACAACTGCTCGCCGAGGTCTTCAGCGACCGCCTGGAGGAACTGGTCGCAGCCGGGCTCCGACTCACCGGGTCCGCGGACCCGACCGCCGCACTCTTCGAGTTCATGACCATCGGCACCGAGATCCAGGCGCGCGACCGCTCCTTCTGTCAGGCCGCCGCCGCCCTCTCCCGTAGCGAGTCGGCCGTCCGCGCCTCGCGCGAACGCCTCGCGGACGTGGCCGAAACCCTCGTCGCCGAGGCGCAGCGGGCCGGGACGATCCGCGAGGACGTCACGGGACTCGACGTCGTGCTCCTGCTCAGCGCCGCCTCCCAAGCGGTGCTCAGCATCGGCACGGACGCGCCCGGCCTCTGGCAGCGCTACCTGTCCATGACCTTCGACGGCCTGCGCAGCCGGAACGCCCACCCGCTCCCCGTCCCCGCCCCCACCCGGGCCCAGTTCACGGGCTAGCCGGGCCGGACCCCGCCAGCGCCCCCGGGTGGCAACCGCCGTCTTGTCGCCGACCGAACATTCGGTTAGCGTGCGATGCATCCCGTGGTCCGTCCGCCGCCCCTCGGCCACTGCACCGTTCTCCGCGCGCGGCGGCCCGTGCCCCTTGAGGAGTCCGCCCATGCCCGACGAGGTCTTCCTGATCGACGGCGCCCGCACCCCCCAGGGCCGCTACGGCGGCGCACTGGCCCGGGTGCGCCCCGACGACCTGGCGGCCCTGGTGGTCGGCGAGGCCGTCCGCCGCGCCGGCGTTCCGGGCGGGGCCGTGGACGAAGTGGTCCTCGGGGCCGCCAACCAGGCCGGCGAGGACAACCGTGACGTGGCGCGGATGGCGGTGCTGCTCGCCGGGCTCCCGCACACCGTGCCCGGGTACACCGTCAACCGGCTCTGCGCATCGGGCCTCACCGCAGTCGTCTCGGCCGCCCAGGCGATCCGCTCCGGGGAGGCCCACGTGGTGGTGGCCGGCGGAGTGGAGTCGATGACCCGCGCCCCCTGGGTGATGGCCAAGCCGGGCACCCCGTGGGCCGCACCGGGGGAGGTCCACGACACCACCCTGGGCTGGCGGTTCACCAATCCGCGCTTCACCGCGGTCGACCGCGCGGCGCCCGCGGACGCCGGACCGGGCAACGTCCGGATCACCCTGTCGATGGGCGAGACCGCCGAGGAGGTCGCCGCGCTCGACGGCATCACCCGGGCCGAGTCCGACGCCTTCGCGCTCCGCAGCCACCAGCGGGCCGTCGCCGCCCAGGAGGCCGGGCACTTCGACCGCGAGCTGGTGCCGGTGCCGGGGCCGGACGGCGAGGTGACCCGCGACGAGGGCCCCCGTCCGGGCACGACCCTGGAGAAGCTGGGGCGTCTACGGACGGTCTTCCGGAAGGACGGGATCGTCACCGCCGGCTCCGCCTCGCCCCTCTCCGACGGCGCCTCGGCCCTGGTCGTCGCGAGCGGTGACGCCGTACGCCGGTACGGACTCGTTCCCCGGGCCCGGATCGTCACCGCGGCCTCCGCCGGCGTGCGCCCCCAGCTGATGGGCCTCGGTCCGGTGCCCGCCACCGAGCAGGCCCTCGCCCGCGCGGGCCGGGTGGCGGGCGATCTGGACGCCGTGGAGCTGAACGAGGCGTTCGCCGCACAGGCATTGGCCGTCGTCCGTCGACTGGGGCTGGACGAGGACAGGGTCAATGCCGACGGCGGCGCCATCGCCCTCGGACACCCCCTCGGCTCTTCCGGCGCACGCATCCTGCTCACCCTCCTCGGCCGGCTGGAACGCGAGGACGCCCGGCTCGGCCTGGCCACGCTCTGCGTGGGAGTCGGCCAGGGCGTCGCGATGCTGGTGGAGCGGGTGTGACCGGCGCGCCGTCACGGCCCGGTTCGGCAGGTGGAGCGAGGGACGGGTGGCCCGGTGGCGGCGTCACCTCCGGGGCTTGTTCGCGAACACCCACCGGTTGCCCGCCAGCGCGTCGTTCGGCTCCGGTAGCGGGCCGCGCCCGTGCCGGCGGGTGAAGTCGAAGGGGGTGTGGACCGCGGTGTCCCAGCCGTTGCCCGTCAGCCGGCCGACGGAGTCGGGCCGCGGCGCCCGGTCGAACAGGTCGAGCAGGTCGATGCCGATCTGGTCGGTGGTCGAGGTGTACAGCGGACTGTTGCGGTACTCCAGCAGGTCCTTGTCGAGTTTGACCTCGAACGCCAGGGCGCTGCCCGCGGTGCTCAACCGGTGCACCGTGTCGATGAGGTGCGTCTCGGCGGCGGCGGGCAGGTAGAACAGCAGCCCCTCGGCCAGCCAGACGCTCGGTGCGGCCGGATCGAAACCGGCGTCGGACAGCGCTCCGACCCAGTCGGCGCGCAGATCGGTCGGGACGGGGACCCGCGCCGCCTTCGGAACGGCCGGCAGCCCGTCGAGCACCTCGTGCTTGAACGCCAGCACGCCTTCCCGGTCGACCTCGAAGAGCACGCAGCCGGGAGGCCAGTCGAGCCGGAACGCCCGCGCGTCCAACCCCGCTCCGAGCAGCACCACTTGACGGGCGCCCGTGCGGTGCACCGACCGGAGGAGGAAGTCGTCGAGGACCCTCGTCCGCAGACCGAAGTACCGCGCGAACCGCCCCCACAGCGGGTTCGCGTCCCCGTCCGGAACCTGCTGCCCGCAGACCGGCCAGCCGGCGGACGCCGGTGCGGCGCGCACGAAGTGCTCCGCGTAGACGTCCCGGGCCAGGGCGTCGTGGCGGTAGGTCTCGATCGCCCGGGCCGCCGCGACCATCAGCGCGGTGAGACCCACGCCCCCTTCCACGCCTTCCACCCCGGTGTTCCGAGGTGCCGTTCCGACCATGTGTCCTCCATGGGTGAGTCGAGACCGTGAACAGCGGGAAGCCCGTGCGCGGGATCAACCGGTGCCCCGCGACGCCACGGCTACGGGCGTCCCGTTCCTCCTGAAGCGCGCGGGAGCAGGACGGGTTTGACCACCCGGCCCGCCGCGCAGTCACGTTCCGCCTCGTTGATGTCGGTGAGCGGATACGTACGGATCAGCTCGTCGAAGGGGAACCGCCCGGCCCGCCACAGCCCGATCAGCCGCGGAATCAGCAGCCCCGGCACCGCGTCGCCCTCGCAGATGTGGGACATCCGCCGGCCCCGGTCCAGGGTCCCGGGTTCGAGCGGTAGCGGGACGTGGAGCCGCGCCACCAGACCGAGGTGGCCGGTCGGTCGCAGCGCCCGCAGGGCATCGTTGATCAGCGGTGCACAGGCCGTGGTGTCGAGCGCGAACCGTGCTCCGCCGTCGGTCAGTCGTCGGATGCGGCCGGGCAGGTCGGCCGACGAGGCGTGCAGCGGGGTCGCACCGAACCGCTCGGCGAGGGCCAGCCGCTCGGGGTGTCGGTCGACGGCCACGGTCACCGCCCCGGAGGCGGTGGCGGCCATCACCGCGGCCAGGCCCACCGCTCCCGCTCCGAAGACCGCGAGGGTGTCGCCGGGGCCGATCGCGAAGGAGTGGAGGACCGCTCCGGCGCCGGTGAGGAATCCGCAGCCGAGCGGCCCGAGCAGTGCGACGGGGAGCGAGGGGTCGACCCGTACGGCGTTGCGGGCCGGGACCACCGCGTACTCGGCGAACGAGGACTGGCCGAACCACCGGGGGGCCAGTGCGCGCCCGGCCGCGTCGGTGAACCGCGCGGCGTTCTCCTCGCGCCCGCCGAAGAGGTTGAGCGAGGCGAAGGATTCGCAGTGCGCGGGGGCCCCGCCCAGGCAGTTCCGGCAGTGGCCGCAGGAGTCGAAGCTCAGGACGACGTGGTCGCCCTCGCGCAGACCGGTGAGCGGACCGGACGTTTCCACCACGACCCCGGCCCCCTCGTGGCCGAGCACCGCGGGCAGCGGCGAGCCGCCCGGCGCGCGCCGGACCGCGAGGTCGGTCCGGCACATCCCGCAGCCCGCGATCTCGACCAGGACCTCACCCGCGGACGGGCCCGCGTTCAGGATCACCTCCTCGACGGCGAACCGGCCCTCGGACGAGCGCAGCACCGCCGCCTCGAACCGCCTCGTCATGGCCCCTCCGGGCGGTGCACGACGAACGGTCGGAGGTTGCCGTAGAGACCCCACGGCCCGCCGGCGACGCCGACACCGCTGTCCTTGGTGCCCGCGAAGGGCTGGGCGAGGGACAGCTCGGCGTGGTGGTTGATCCATGCCGTCCCGCACTCCAGCCGCTCGGCCACGGCCTCGGCCAGGTCGAGGTCGGTGCCCCAGACCGAGCCCCCCAGCCCGAAGCCGGTGTCGTTGGCCGCCGCCACGGCTTCGTCGAGGTGCCCGTACGGCAGCACCGGCAGCACCGGGCCGAACTGTTCCTGCGTCACCACCGGGCTGTCGGGCGGGACGTCGGTGAGGATCGTCGGGGCGTGGAAGTAGCCGGGCCGGTCCAGTCGGTGGCCCCCGGCCGCGGCGCGGGCGCCGTCCGCCAGGGCCCGGGCCGTGTAGTGCTCGACCCGGGCCAGCTGGGGGGCGTTGTTGACCGGGCCCAGTTGGGTGTCCGGGTCGAGGCCGGCTCCGACGACGACGGTCTTCGCGCGCTGGGCCAGGGCCTCGACCACGTCGCCGTGCAGTCGGGCCGGGACGTAGACGCGCTTGACCGCCATGCAGACCTGCCCGCAGTTGCGGAACGCCGCCCAGAACAGCCGGTCCGCGATCCGCTCCACGTCCACGTCCGCCAGCAGGACGGCGGCGTCGTTGCCGCCGAGCTCCAGGGTGGCCCGGGTGAGCGAGGCGGCGGCGCCCACCGCGACGGCCCGCCCGGTGGGCACCGAACCGGTGAAGGTCACATGGCGGATGCCCGGGTGGCGGGCCAGCCGGGCGCCGAGGGGTTCCTGACCGGTCACGACCGTCAGCACGCCCTCGGGAAGGGCGGTGGAGACGACGGACCCCAGCAGCCGGGTGGCGAGGGGCGTGTGGGGGGAGGGTTTCAGCACCATCGTGTTGCCCGCGGCGAGCGCCGGCGCGAACTTCGCCGAGGCGAGCTGGAGGGGGAAGTTCCAGGGCACGATCGCGGCGACGGGCCCGAGGGACCGCCAGCGGACCTCGCTGCGTACCGGCCGGCCGTCGTCCAGGGGTTGGGGCCCCGGGGTGAGTTCGGCGAAGTACCGCAGACGGGCCGCCGTGCGGGCGACCTCCGCCTGCGACTCGGCCAGGGGTTTGCCCTGTTCACGGGTGAGCAAGGGAGCGAGGTCCGGCCCGGCCGCCGCCACCGCGTCGGCTGCGGCGCGCAGTGCGGTGGCCCGGGCGACGGGATCGGCACGCCAGCTGCGCCACGCCTCGTGGGCCCGGGCGACGACGGCGTCCAGCTCTTCGGGCTGCTGGTCGGGGACCTGCGCGAAGCCCTCGCCGGTGGCCGGGTCGAGGACGGCGAAGCGCTCGCCGGGGGTTCGGGGCGCGCGACGGGGCTGTCGGGTCGCCATGGCCGCGGTCAGCCCGCGGTGGGGGCGGCAGCCGCGTGTTCCCGGGCGTGCCGGTCCATCTCCGCCCGGAAGGCGGCCACCAACGACGGTTGGATCCTGCCGGTGGTGCGGTCGCCGCCCTCGCAGACCGCGCCGCGCACCCCCACGATGTCCGTGCCGATGCGGGTCAGTTCGCCGAGGTCCCCCGCCTTCAGGCTGCCCGCGAGGGCGGCGAGCAGACCGGCGTCGTGGGCCTGCCGGACGAACGCGGCGCAGACTTCCGGCGGAACGTGGTCGAACAGTCGGGTCCCGTCCTTGACCGCGGTGTCGAGCATGGCCGCGTCGGAGCCGGAGCGGCGGGCGATGTCGGGCAGGGCCAGCGGGTTGACGCAGCCGATCCGGTGGGCGTCGGCGTATCCCGAGGCGACGACGAACGCGTCCGGTCGGTGGTCCTTCACCGCCCGGACGACCCCGCGCATGACGTCGACGGCCTGTTCGGGCGTCGTGCATCCGTAGAGGCCGACCTTGATGTAGGTCGCCCCGGAGACGACGGCGCCGAGCGCCGCCTGGGCCACCGTGCCGGGCTTGTACGGGACGTCTCCCACGGTGGCCGAAACCGGTTTGTCCGCCGGGACCACGTCGCGGATCTCCCTGATGACCCACGGGAAGTTCGCGCCGAGCGAGCCCTCGTCGGGGTTCTTGACGTCGACGATGTCGAGGTGGTCCGCGGCCTTCGCACAGTCGAGGGCTTCTTCGACACCGTCGGGGGATATGAGCAGCAACAATCTGGACCCCTTCCACCGCGCGTCCTCCGGCCGGGGCCGGGTGCGCGGAGTCGTCTGGATCACGTGCGGTCCGCTCATCATCACTGCGGCCCCCGGCCGTCGGTAGGGCGCGCGGAGTCCGATCGAGTACGGCCGGGGCGTACTGGTGCGCCGTGCACGCCGGTGCGAACGAGTCCGCCCGGCGGTGCGGGGCCGCCGTTGCTAGGTGGAGCGCCGGGCCGGAGCGGGAGCCACCGCCCGGGCGACCGCTTCGGCCAGTTCCTCGACGTCCGTCCCGGCGCCGGACAGCGTCGACACGGTGATCCGCACCCCCTGGGGCGTCCGGGTGCGGAAGCGTGCTCCGGGGGCCACCGCCCACCCCGCGTGCAGCAACCGCGCGACCGCTCCCGTTTCGTCGGGCACGGGGACCCAGACGTTCATGCCGCTGCGTCCCCGGGCTTCGACGCCCCGTGCGGCGAGGGCGGTGATCAGGGCGTCGCGGCGCGCCCCGTAGGAGGCGGCCACCTCGTGGGGGTCCACCGCACCGGAGTGCCACAGGTGGGCCACGGCCTGCTGTTGGAGCAGGCTCACCCAGCCGGGCCCGAGGCTCTGGCGACCCCGCACCCGGTCCAGGGTGACCTGGTCGCCGGTGAGTACCGCGACCCGCAGGTCGGGACCGTACGCCTTGGCCGCGGACCGCACCAGGGCCCAGTGGGTGGTGCCGCCGGCCAGGGGGTGGAGCGGTTGGTCGACGACGCCGTGGCCGTGGTCGTCCTCGATCAGGAGCGTGTCGGGGTGGCGCCCGAGGACGGCGCGCAGGGACCGTGCGCGGTCCGCCCCGATCACCGCCCCGGTGGGGTTCTGCGCCCGGTCGGTGACGATCAGGGCGCGGGCACCGGCGGCCAGCACCCGCGCCACCTCGTCGGGCAGCGGACCGTCGTCGTCGACCGCCACGGGGGCGACGCGCAGCCCCAACGCGGGGACGAGGTCGAGGAGGCTGCCCCAGCCGGGGTCCTCCACGCCGACGGTGTCGCCGACCCGCAGATGGGCGGTGAGCACCCGTTCCAGAGCGTCCAGCGAACCCGAGGTGACGGCCGTCGGCCCGTCGGGCACGCCGTCCCGGTCGAACGCGCGGCGCGCGAACCGGGCGAGGTCCGGGTCGACGGGCTCGGCCCCGTACAGCACCGGATCGCGGTCGGCGCGTGCGGCGGCGGCCGTGAACGCGGCGGTGAGCGGGGGCAGCAGGGCGACGTCGGGGTTGCCGTCCGACAGGTTCCGGACGCCCGGGGGCACGTCCACCCGGATCGCCGCGCGGGTGGTGACCGCGGGTTTGGCGCGCACCCGGCTGCCGCGGCGGCCGTCGGTCTCGATGACCCCGCGTTCGCGGAGCGTCCGGTAGGCGGCGGCGACGGTGTTGGGGTTCACCCCGAGGCGTTCCGCCAGGGCGCGTTGGGGGGGTAGCGCGGACCCCGGCTCCCACGCGCCCGACGCGACGGCCTGCTCGACGCTGCGGGCGATCTCCGATGCCCCTCGACCCTGGATGGGATATTCTCCTAGCACAAACAACATTATGCACTAGTGCAATCATTTCCGCACGGGGCTCCGTCCGGGGTTCCGTGCGGAGCCCCCGGGCCGAGTGCCGATGACCACGAGGGAGCCGGAGATGCCGGACCAGAGCGCCTACGCACCGACGGAGCGGACCGTCCCCACCCGTTCCCGGGACCGGGCCGCCTACGACCGCGCCACCGTTCACGCGATACTCGACGCCGCCTACGTGTGCCACCTCGGGTTCGTCCGCGACGGCACCCCCGTCGTCCTGCCCACCTTGTACGGACGGGTGGGCGAACGCCTCTACGTCCACGGCTCGACGGGCTCCCGGCCGCTCCGGCTCGCCGGGGGCGGGGAACCGGGGCTGGCGGTGTGCCTGACGGTGACCCACGTGGACGGACTGGTGCTCGCCCGCTCGGCCTTCCACCACTCGATCAACTACCGCTCGGTGGTGGTCCAGGGCACCGCCCGGCCGGTCACCGACCCCGACGAGAAGCGCACGGCCCTCGACGCCCTGGTCGACCACGTGGTCCCGGAGCGCTCCCGGGACTCCCGCCCGGCGAACGCCAGGGAACTGGCGGCGACGGCCGTCCTGGGGCTCGACCTGGACGAGGTCTCGGCGAAGATCCGCACGGGCGGCCCCAACGACGATCCCGAGGACCTGCCGCTCCCCCACTGGGCGGGGGTCGTTCCGGTCCGGCAGACCTACGGGTCCCTGGTCCCGGCCGACGACCTCGCCCCGGGAACGGCCGTGCCCCCGTACCTCTCCGTGCTCTAGCCCGTGGGCTCCCGGTCGGCCGTCCCGAGCACCGGGGCGGCGGCCGGGCCGGCGGGCACCGGACCGCCTGCGGCCACCGGTGCGGACGAGCCCTTGACCGGTGTCGCGGACTGGGCGATGAACGCACCGACCATGACCAGGCACCCGCCGACGATCTGCGGCGCGGACAACTGCTCCCCGAGCAGCACCCAGGCCAGCACCGTCGCGACGACCGCCTCCAGACACGCCACGACCCCGGCGACCTGCGGTGACAGCCGCCGCACCGAGAGCACCCCGGTCAGGTAGGCGAGGACGGTGGCGATCAGCACCACCCAGCCGAGCAGCAGGTACGCGGCCACCGGACGCCCGTCCAGGTCCGCGGTCCCCGCGAGCAGTGACCAGTCCATGTTCCAGGGGCGCGAGATCACCGTCAGGGCGAGCGCCCCGATCAACAGCCCGTACGCGATGACCCCCAGCGGGTCGGGGGCCGCGTCGCCGGCGTCGCTGCCCTGGTCGGAGAGGACGAAGTAGCACGCCTGGCAGCAGGCCGCGCCGAAGGCGAACAGCAGCCCGAGCGCGTCGAAGCCCAGTCCCGACCACACCTCCACCACGCAGGCGAGGCCGCCGACGGCCAGCACCACGCCGACCGCGGCGGCACGGGTGACCGGTCGCCGTTGCACGAAGCGGATGTAGCCCAGGAGCAGGGCCGGGCCCAGGTACTCGACGAGCAGGGCGACGCCGACGGGGATGCGGGAGATCGACGCGAAGTAGAGGGCCTGGACGCCCGCCACGGCGAGCAGGCCGAACCCAGCAAGCAGCGCGGGGCGCCGCACCAGCAGGTCCCGGTGACGCCATGCCAGGGGCAGCATGACGAGGGCGGCACCCGCGACCCGCAACCACACCACGTGCAGGGGGTGCAGGCCCGCTTCGATCAGTGGTTTCGCCGCGACCCCGGAACCGCCGAAGGCGACGGCCGACAGGAGCGCGATCCCCAGGCCGGCGCCGCGGCGCCGGCCGCCGTCGTTCACTCCAGTCGTGTGCACCGGCACATGATGTCAAACACCGTCAGGAGCGTCAGCCCCCACGGCCCTGTCATCCGTCTCACATCCGGCGGCGCTTCCCAGCGGTATCACCAGCGGGCTCCCCGCGACCGGGTCCGTGATGATGGTGCAGGGCAGGCCGAAGACCTCTTCCACCAGTTCCTCGGTGATGATCTGCGCGGGAGTTCCCTCGGCGACCACGGAGCCGTCCTTCATGGCGATGATGTGGGTTCCGTAGCGGGCCGCCTGGTTGAGGTCGTGGAGCACCGCGACCAGGGTGCGGCCCTCCCGGTTGAGGCGGGTGAAGAGTTCCAGGAGTTCGATCTGGTGGGCGATGTCGAGGAAGGTCGTCGGCTCGTCGAGCAGCAGGAGCGGGGTCCGTTGGGCGAGGACCATGGCCACCCAGACGCGCTGGCGCTGTCCGCCGGAGAGTTCGTCCACGGGGCGGCCCGAGAGCGCGGTGGTGTCGGTCGCCGCCATGGCCTCCACCACGGCGGTCTCGTCCGCGGGCGACCACTGCCGGACGAGCTTCTGGTGCGGGTGGCGGCCCCGGGCGACGAGGTCGGCGACGGTGATGCCGTCGGGGGCGAGGGAGGTCTGCGGGAGCAGGCCGAGTACCCGCGCCACTTCCTTCGCCCGGTAGGTGGTGATGGCCTTGCCGTCCAGGACGACCTGGCCGGTGGCGGGCTTGAGGAGCTTGGAGAGTCCGCGCAGGAGCGTGGACTTGCCGCAGGCGTTGGGGCCGACGATGACGGTGAACGATCCGTCGGGGATCTCGACGGAGAGGTCCCGCGAGATGGTCCGGCGGTCGTACCCGATGGTGATGTTCTCCGCCCGCAGCCGGGCCTTCGCGGTGTTCATGGTGTCCTGGGTCTGGGCTGTGGTCATGTCCGGTGTCCTCGGCTGGGTGCTGCGGGTCGGGTGGTCCTGCGGGTCAGGTCCTGCGGGCTTCCCGCACCAGCAGCCACACGAAGTACAGGCCGCCGATCGAGACGGTCACGATGCCGACCGGCAGTTGCACGGGGGCGAAGAGGCGCTGGCCGATCAGGTCGGCGAGGACGAGCAGGAACGCCCCGAGCGCCGCGGACGGCAGCAGGGCCACCGAGGAGGAGCGGGTGATGCGCCGGGCGATCTGGGGTGCCACCAGCGCGATGAAGGCGATCGGGCCGGCCGATGCCGTCACCAGCGCGGTGAGTCCGACGCCCAGGACGACCGCGACGAGCCGTACCGCGTTGGCGCGGGTGCCGAGCGCCGCCGCCGCGTCGTTGCCGAGTTCGAGTTGGCGCAGTGCCGGGCCGCAGGCTGCGGCCAGCGGAAGCAGTACGACGAGGACGGCCAGGACCGGCCAGAACTGGTCGTAGCCGAGGCTGTTGAGCGAGCCGCCGCCCCAGACCGCGGCCAGCATGGCTTCCTCGATGTCGGCCTTCAGGACCAGCCAGGTGTTGAACGCGGCGAGCATCGCGGAGACGCCGATGCCGACGATGATCAGCTGGAACGCCTGCGTTCCGCCGCGGTAGGCGAGGAGGAATACCGCCAGTGCGGTGGCCAGGCCGCCGATCAGGGATCCCGCGGCCACCTGGTAGTACCCGCCGCCGCTGATCAGCATGACGACGAGCGCACCGGTGTAGGAGCCGGAGGAGAAACCGATGATGTCCGGGGAGCCGAGGGGGTTGCGGCTGACGGACTGGAAGATCGCCCCGGCGACGGCCAGTGCCGCGCCGAACAGCACGGCGAGGAGCGCCCGGGGGAGCCGCCATTCGACGACGATCTTCCGGGTCCCGCTCTCGCCGCCGCCCTGGAGGGTGCGGATCACCTCGCCCAACGGGATCTCGTAGGTGCCGTACGCCAGCGAGACGAGTACGGCGGCGGCGGTGAGGGCGAGGAACACCGCGCAGGCGACGGCGACGCGCAGGTCGAACCGGAGGGACCAGCGGGGGCCGCGGGACACCAGGGTCGGTTTGCCGAAGTCCACGGTCGAGCGGCTCACAGTCCGCTCGCCTTCTTGCGGCGGACGAGGAGAATCAGCACGGGGGCGCCGATGAATGCGGTCACGATGCCGACCTGGAGTTCCTGGGGGGTGAGAACGACCCTGCCGACGGTGTCGGAGACGAGCAGCAGGATCGGCGCGTGGACGAGGGTGTAGGGGATGATCCAGCGCTGGTCGGGTCCGACGAACCAGCGCACGACGTGGGGCACCATCAGGCCGACGAAGCCGATGGGGCCGGCCGCGCCGGTGGCGGCTCCGGCCAGCAGGGTGACGGCGACGACGGTCAGTACCCGGGTGCGGCCGATGCCGGCGCCCAGGGAGCGGGCCAGGTCGTCGCCGAGCGCGATGGCGTTGAGGGGGCGCGCCGCCAGCAGGGCGAGCAGCAGCCCCGCGCCGATGAAGGGGAGGACGGTCCAGAAGACGTCCCAGCCCCGGGCGCCGAGCGATCCGGCGGCCCAGCCGCGCATGGCGTCGAAGACGTCGGGCCGCAGCAGGGTGACGGTGGCGGAGATCCCGGCCAGCACCGCGCTGAGCGCGACTCCGACGAGGGTCAGTTTCACCGGGGTGGCGCCCGCCCGGCCCGCCGACCCGAGGACGTAGACCAGGGTGGTGACGACGACCGCCCCGAGGAAGGACATCCCCAGGTACTGCCCCGTGGAGGTGAGTCCGAGGAAGGCGATTCCCATGGTGACGGCGAACGCGGCTCCCGCGTTGACCCCGAGGATTCCGGGGTCGGCCAGCGGGTTGCGGGTGAGGGCCTGGATGAGGGCGCCGGAGACGCCCAGCGCCGCGCCGACGGCGAGGGCCAGGAAGGCGCGCGGAACCCGCAGGTCGCGCACGATGAAGGCGTCCTCCGAACCGTCGTAGGCCGTCAGTGCGTTCCAGACGTCGGCGACGGGGATGGACTTGGCGCCGAACGCCAGGCTCAGCACCATCGTCGCGGCCAGGGCGACGAGGGAGAGGAGGAGTCCCAGGGCACGGCCGGCGTTGGTGCGCACCAGGCCGGGGCGGTGGGCTCCGCCGTCGTGACCGTCGTCGGTGCCGGCTGAGCCGTTCCGGCCGGACGGCGGGGCCTGGTGCCGTCCGGCCGGAAGGGCGGCCGATGTGGTGCTCATAGCCCCAGACGCTCCAACTGGACTTCGTAGAGGTCGCGTCCGACTTCCACGTCACCGTTCTGGTTCCAGATGTCCTCCAGTCGGGTGACGGTCTCCGCGTCGAGGGACTCGTACCGCTGGAGCCACTCCTCGTGCTGGAAGGTCCAGTAGCCGATCACGTCGTACCACTGGGCGGACAGCTGCCGTTCATGGCGGAGGTGCCGGCGCGCCTTGCGGAGTTCCTTCGACTCGCCGGCCACCCACACGTAGGTGCCGGGGGCGATGGCGAGGTCGCGCAGTGACTCCGTCATGGCGCTGGGGCCGACGCCGTTGCCGCGGCCGGGGACCCAGCGCACGGTGAGCCGGCGGGCGGGGCTGGTCAGTTCGATGGCGTGGGAGGCGTCCGCGATCTCGATGACCGCCGTCGCCTCGGTGGCGGGGTCGAGCTGTTCGAGCAGTCGGCCCAGGGCGGGCAGGCCGGTCGCGTCGGTGACGAAGACCTGCTGGGCGGCTTCGGCGGGCGGCTTGTACAGCCGCCGGGGCGGGCCGAAGACGATCCGGTCGCCGGGCCGGGCGCTGTTCGCCCAGGCGGCGGCCCGGCCGTGACCGTGCAGGACGAAGTCGATGTCCACTTCGCCCGCCGAGGCGTCGAACCGGCGGATCGTGTAGGGCGCGATGTGGGGGTAGCGACCCTCGGGGTAGCGCCAGTCGCCGTTCTCGCCGATCTCGGGCAGGACGGGTTCGGCTCCCTCGTCGGGGAAGTGGACCCGGACGTACTCGTCGCCGATCTGCGTGGAGGGGTAGCCGTGGAGGGTCTCGCTGTGGAGCGTGACCCGGGTCATCCCGGGGGAGATCTGCCGGACCCCCGTCACCTCCGCGAGGACGTAGGCGGAGGTGGCGGTCATGAGCCGACCTTCGCGTCGATCTTCGCGAGGATGGTCTCCAGCTCGCCCAGGCTCTCGGTGCCCCAGTCGAAGGAGGAGACCACGGCGGCGGGCACGCTGGAGAAGACGAGGCCCTTCTTCACGGCCGGGAGGTTCTTCCACACCTTGTTGCGGTCGAGGGAGGTGACGAAGTCCTCCATCCCGTACAGATGGATGAGGATGTCCGCGTTGGAGAGCTTGCCGATCTGTTCCAGGGACAGCCATTCGCTCACGGTTCCGACGTCGCCCTTGTGCTCGCCCTTGGTGAAGGGGCGGAACTGGGCGCCGACGGCGTCCCAGACGGGGACGATGAAGTGCCCTGCGGGGTAGGTGCCCCAGGTGGACTGGTCCTGGCCGTGGTTGAACACCGCGATCTTGTTCTTGGAGAGGATGTGCCCGTACTTCGCCTTGAGGTCGGCGGCGCGCTTCTTGAACACCGCCTGCTGCCGCTTGCCCTCGTCGGCCTTGCCGACGGCCGCGGCGATCATGAGCGTACGGTCCTCCCAGGCGCCGACGCCGGAGGCGTCGAGCTGCACGACGGGGGCGATGCCCTGGAGCCGCTTCAGCTCGCCCTTCCGGAGGAAGCGGGTCTCCGCGAAGATCATGTCGGGGTCCTGCTTCGCCACCGCTTCGACGTTCAGCTCGTAGTACGTGCCGACGGTCGCGGTCTTCCCGAGCGCGTCGTAGTACCGCTTCGGCCGCAGGTTCGGGTCGGGGTCGTCGAAGCCCTCCACGACGCCGACCGGCTTGACGCCGAGGTCGACCAGGGCGGCGGGCGAGTAGAAGTCGACGGAGACGATCCGCTTCGGCTCGGCCGGGACCGTGACCTTCCCGGCGATGTCGGTGACCGTGCGGGTCTTGGCGCCGGAGCCCTTGCCGGATGTGCTTCCCTCCGCCGAGCAGGAGCTCAGGGCGAGCGTCGCGGCGACGCTCACGGCCGCCACCATGACGAACCTCCGTCGCAGGGGGCGGGAATCGGGGGTGGTACGGGGTGTCATCGGGCTCCTTCAGGGACCCCGCGGGACGGTCGACGGACCGACAATGCGGGCTTAGGGCAGGCTTACCTAAGTAAGGTAGCCGAGATCCCATCAAGGTATGGCGACAACCTGTTCCGGTTTCACGACACGGCGACTTTGGGGAGCGCGGGTAACGGACCCGATTCGTCGAGCCCGCTCACCGAACGGAAGTAGGCGGCCGGCGTATGACCGGTGACCTGCCGGAACAGATCGATGAAGGTGCTCGGATTGGCGTAGCCGAGTCGACGCGACACCGAGACCACCGGCTTGCCGGCAGCGATGTCGATCAGCGCGGACCGCACCCGGACGAGGATGCGCCACTGGGTGAGGCTGACTCCGGTGTCCCGCTGGAACCAACGCATCAGGGTGCGCCCGCTCAACCCCAGCTCCCGCGCCCACTCCTCCGTCGTGCGGTCGTCCGCCGGATCGGCGATGATCCGCTCGGCGACCGCACGCAGCTCCGGCGTCTTGGGCAGCGGGATGTCGAGCGAGGCGGCCTGGACCGGCTTGATGAGGTCCACCCCGACCCGCTGGAGGCGCAGCCGCTCCTCGTCCGGCATGGCCTCCCGCTGGTTGTGCAGCAGGATCTCGCGCAGCAACCGGCTCATCGGCACGCCCGTGACGGTGTGCCAGGCCGTCCGGGTGAGGTCGGGGTTGAGGTACGTGGCGTAGGTCACCGCACCCGCACTCGCCTTGACCCGGTGGGGCATCCCCGCGGGCAGCCAGATCCCCAGCGCGGGCGGCACGAGCCAGACGTGCTCGGCCGCCTCCACCGTCACGTTGCCGGTGCTCGACCACAACAACTCGGGTTCCGGGTGGGACATCCGCTCCCACTCCATCGACTCGCGCGCGGTGAAGGTGCTGGTGGTGAGCAGCCAGGGGTGCTCGACCTGCCGCTCCCCGCCGGGTACGTACGCGGTCCACTCGTCGGGTTCCAGGGTGGGAGCACCCCAGAGGCGCACCGCGGACGCCCTTTGTCGGCTTACCGTCATGAACTGTCACGATACCTGGTTGTGTCCCCGTCCTGGGCCTTCCTAGCGTGAGGCCGGTGACCGCTCCCGACACCCGCCCCGCCCCCCTCGCCCCACGACCCCGCACGGCCGGCACCCCCACCGGTGCGCCCGGTGGGGCCCCGCCCGCCGCCGGCCCCGGAGCGCTGATCGCACACGGCTCCTTCGGGGCGGGCCGGGGGTGGCGCCTCGGCCTCGCGAGTGCCGGGTTCGCGGGCCACCAGGTGGCGGAGGCCCTGGTCCCCGTCCTCATCGGCGTGGTGATCGACCGGGCGATCGGCCGTGGCGACCCGCACGTGCTGCTGGGCCTGCTCGCCCTGCTGGCCGGCCTGTTCGCCGTGCTGATCCTCTGCTGGCGCACGGCCACCCGCCTCACCACCGAGGTGTACTCCTCCGGAGAGCACGACCTGCGTCTGATGGCGGCGGGCCGGGTGCTGCACTCCCGCGGGACGGCCACGAAACGCGCGACCGGAGACGTGCTCACCGTCGCCACCTCGGACGCCTCGAACGTGTCCGGGGTCTCCTGGGTCCTCGCCGAACAGGGTGCCGCCCTCGCCGGACTGCTCACCGCGACCGTCGCCCTGCTCCTGATCTCCTGGCAGCTCGCCGTCCTCGTCCTCGTCGTCGCGGCCCTGCAACTCCTGGTCCTGCACCTGTTGAGCGGCCCCCTGGAGCGGCGGGTCCACGTCGAACAGCGCGAGGCCGCGCGGGCGGGCACCCTGGCGACCGACTTCACGCGGGGGCTCCGCGTGCTCAAGGGCTTCGACGCCGAACCGGCCGCGGCGGACCGCTACCGGGAAGCGAGCCGGGTCTCGGTACGGGCAGCGCTGCGCCGGGTCGGTTCCCTGGCGGACCTGTCGGCGGTGAACTCCGCGGTGTCCGGGGCCTTCCTGGCCGCTCTCGCGCTCGCCGCGGGCTCGATGGCACTGGACGGCACCCTCACCGTGGGCCAGTTGGTCACCGCCGTGGGGCTCGCCCAGGTGGTCGCCGGGCCGATGCAGACGCTCGGTTTCCTCGGTGCCGCCGTCGCCGCCAAACGCGGTTCCGCGCACCGGCTCGCCGAACTGCTGGCGATTCCGTACCGGGTCCCCGAGACCGGGCCCGGCGCGCCGAGCACCGGCACCCGGGACCGCACCCGGGACCCGGGCCCCCGCCCGCCCTCCGCGACCGGGTCGACGACCGCCGCCGGAACGCTCTTCGCCCTGCACCGGGGCCCATCGGTGATCACCGCCGAACGGGGGGAACTCATCGGCGTCCGCGCCCGGGACGCGTGGGCCGCGGACCTGGCCGACCTGATCGCCTGCCGACGTGCACCGGCGCCCGGAGAGTACGTACTGAACGGGCGCGACGCCTCGACGCTGACCCCCGACGAGGTCCGGCGCACCGTCTTCGCACCACCCCACGACTCCGTCGTGTTCAGCGGCACCGTCGCCGAGAACCTCGCCGCGGCGACGGCGGACCCGGCCGCGATCGCCGCCTCCGCACTCGACGACGTCCTCACGCACCTGCCCGCCGGCACCGCCTCGGACGTCGGCGAACAGGGCCGCTCGCTCTCGGGCGGCCAGCGGCAACGACTCCTGCTGGCCAGGGCGCTGCACCAGCCGCAACCGGTACTCGTCCTGCACGAGCCGACCACCTCCGTCGACAGCGTCACCGAGGACCGCATCGCCCGCGCCCTGCGCGGTCACGGTGACCGTGCCATCGTCCTCGTCACCACCAGCCCCACCCTGCTCGAAGCCTGCGACCGGGTCCACGAAGCGGGCCCTCCCCCACCACACGTCCCCCCGGACACCGCCGCCGCCTCCCGGTCCGACGAGGTGGACGCACGATGACCACCGCACCCACCGCGCAGCGCCCCTCCGACGCGACGCTGCTCCCCGTGGCCTCCACCCGGGACACCCTCCGGGGCACCGTAGGGCTGCTCGCACCGCACCGGGCCCGGCTCGGCGGCACGGTCGCGGTGCTGCTCGCCGGCACCGCCACCGCCCTGGCCGCGCCCGCACTGCTGGGCGTGATGGTCGACGCCGTGGTCGCGGACCGGCCACGGGCCGAACTCCTGCGGCCCGCCGGCGCGCTGCTCGGCACCGCGGTGCTCGGCGCCGCGCTCGGCCGGTGGGGACAGCTGCTGCTGGCCCGTACCGCCCAACAGACCCTCGCCGGACTGCGCGAGGACGTCTTCGCCACGGCGGTGGCACAACCCGCGGCGGTCCTGGAACGGGCCGGGACCGGTGATCTGGTGTCCCGGGTCGCCGGCGACACCGAAGCCGTCAACACCGTGATCGGGCGGGTGCTGCCCGCCTTCCTGTCCGCGCTCTTCACGATCGTGCTGACCCTGATCGGCCTGGGGGTGATCGACTGGCGGTTCACCGTGGCCGCGCTGGCGGCGGTGCCCCTCCAACACCTGGCACTGCGCCGGTTCCTGGCCCGGTCGGGTCCGGTCTACCGGGCCGCCCGCCGTGCCGAGGCGGTCCGCGCACAGCGACTCGTCGAGGCCCTGGACGGCGCGGACACCGTACGGGCCCTGCGGGCCCAGAGCGACCACCTCGCCGGGATCGCCGCCTCGTCCGAACGGGCCATCGCGCACGAACGGCACGCGGCTCGCCTGCGGACGGACTTCTTCGGACTGCTGAACGTCGCCGAGTTCGTCGGCCTCGCAGCCGTCCTGGTGGTCGGCTACCGGCTGGTCACGGAGGGCACCGTGAGCCTCGGTGCAGCCACCGCCGCGGCGCTCTACTTCCATCAACTCTTCGGACCCGTCGGCGTGCTGCTATCCCACGTCGACGAACTCCAGAACGCGGGCGCGGGGCTGGCACGCCTCATCGGGGTCACCACCCTGCCGAAGCGGCCCGTCAGCGCGCCACGCCCCGACCCGGACGCGCCCGGGCGGATCGTCCTCGACCGGGTCTCGTACGGATACGCCCCGGGCCGGCCGGTACTCGACCGGATTTCGCTGACCGTCGAACCCGGCGAGACCGTGGCGGTCGTCGGGGCGAGCGGGGCGGGGAAGACCACGCTCGCCAAGCTCATCGCCGGGAACCTCACCCCCGACAGCGGTGAGATCACCGTCGACGGGGCGGCGGCCGGTGCGTCCCGCACCCGAGTCGTGCTGGTCAGTCAGGAGGTCCACGTCTTCGACGGGACCGTCCGCGACGACCTGCGCCTCTTCGCCCCCGGAGTCGACGACGCACACATCAGGCGGACGGCTGCCCGGCTCGGTGCGGACGGTTGGCTCGACGCGCTGCCGCACGGGCTCGACACCCCGGTCGGCGCGGGCGGCCACGAACTGAGCGCCGCACAGTCACAGCACCTGGCGCTGCTGCGACTCGCGCTCGTCTCGCCCGCGGTCGCCCTCCTCGACGAGGCCACCGCGGAGGCGGGAACCACGGACGCGGGGCTGCTCGACCGGGCGGCCTCCGCCGCGCTGAGGGGACGGACCGGCGTGGTGATCGCGCACCGGCTCAGCCAGGCCGCACACGCCGACCGGATCGTCGTGATGGACGGCGGCCGGATCGTGGAATCCGGCACCCATGCGGAACTGTCCGACGCCGACGGCCCGTACGCCTCGCTCTGGCGGGCGTGGTCCCGACCACGGTGAACCCGGGAGGCGCCGACGGCCGGCGCACCGCTCAGGCGGTGGCCGGGCCCGGCCGGGACTCAGTACGACAGGCGTCCCCCGGCGCCGCCGCCCCGCTCCTCGCACCCCGCATCGGCCGGCCCGGCCTCGGCCCGCGCCACGACCTGGGCGGGCGCCACCCCCGCGTGCAGCAGGACTTCCACCGCACGGCACTCCCGGTCGGTGGCCAGCGCGACGAACAGGTCCAGCCCGCCGGCCCGTTCGTCGCCGCGGGCCCGGGCGCGCAGCACGGCCCGGTCCATCGCGGCGGCAGCCGCCGGTGACCAGCGCGCGACACCCACCGCGTCCCGCACGACGGGGAGCACGCCCGAGTCCTCGACCGAGGACTGCCACTGGAGTCCGTAGCCGATGCTGCGCTGCACCAGGTAGCCGAGGAGCCGGGCGGCCTGCGGGCCGTCCCCGAACAGCGCCCGGACCAGGGGATCCGCCTCCAGCAGGGAGTGCAACAGGTGGGCGGTGTCGACCTGGCGGTCGCCGTCACGCACGGCCCGTCGTCTCGCGCCCGCCACCACGGCGATCATCTCGACGCTGAGCAGGTCGTCGGTGGGAAGGGGCGTGGCACCGCCGGGGGCGGGCTGTTGCGGAAGGGGGAGGTGCACATCTCCCACCCCATCAACCGGGCGGGGAAAGCGCATCACCAAGAGGGAGCATTTGCGGGTCCGACACTGGTTGGGCATGGATGTTCCGGTTCTCCTCCTTACGGAGGAGATCGTCTGATCCTTCCCTTCCGGGGCGCGCCCCCTTGCCGCGCGCGCCCCGGCCCCTCACCCCGCCCGCCCCCCGGTGCGGAATATGCCCTTCCGATCGGCAACCGGCACCACCGCGGGGGCGTCCTTCAGGAGCATGGAGTTCGCGTACTGGCTCGTGACCCTGCCGTCGATCGACGGTCGTCGCTACGTGTACCGGGTCTACGCGCCCGATGACGCCCTGCCCGCGGACCTGTTCTGGGATGCCTGGCACTGCCACGACGAGGGACCGCACCCCCGGGCGTTCGACGTGTTCGACGCGGCGGAGATCCGGCGCCCCCGCTGACACCGCCGACCGGACCCGACCCCGCCGCCTCCCGCACCGCGGGGCGAGGGGCCCGACCGCTGCTCAGTCCTCGTCGGCGAGGATCAGGTACAGCTTCTTGCGGGCGTCGCCGATCACGGCAAGCGCCTTCTCCTGCTGCTCCTTGCTGCCGGACTTCCAGACCTGACCGAACGCGTCCAGCAACCCGAACCCGGCCTGCCGGACCTCGTTCAGCGCCTCCCAGTCGACCCCGCGCCCGGCCGCGTCCCAGGGCGCGTCGGGCCCCTCTTCGGCCGCCTGACGGCCGGACTCGGTGAGGGAGAACAGCTTCTTCCCGCCCTCGGTGGCACTGCTGATCAGCCCCTCGTCCTCCAGCAGCTGCAAGGTCGGGTACACCGAACCCGGGCTGGGCTTCCACGCCCCGCCGCTGCGCTCGGCGATCTCCTGGATCATCTCGTAGCCGTGCATCGGGCGGTCCTTCAGCAGGGCCAGGATCGACGCGCGCACATCGCCGCGCCGCGCCCGCCCCGGCGCCCCGCCCCGACCGCGCCCGCCCCAGTGCCCGCCACCGGGTCCGAAGCCCGGCCCGAAGGGCCCGAAGGCGGCCCGGCGCCCCTCGAAGCCGTCCCGGCCCTGATGGCCGGGGCCGCACGGACCGTGTCCGTGTTCATGCCCGTGAGTACGCATCTCGCTCACTCCATCCATCGTTGATCGATCGCGATACCTCAACGATATATCGATAACTTGTATCGAACAAGGCGCACCGCAGGCGGTCTTGCCCTGTGCCAGTGATCGCTGATCGATTGCCACTGAAGGATGATCAACGCTAGTTGTGCCACCGCAGATTGATCATTCGATGTACAGGTACGCGGGGACGTGGTGAGGGCACCTGTCGGTGTGTGCGAAGGGGCTGCCCTTGCGGCTCTTGGCACAAGGACGGTCGCGGGTTCGCCGGCTGGTACTACGCGGCGACGTTGCGGGATCACGTGGGCCATGAGTCGTGGCTGGAGCAGGACCGGCTGATCTTGCTGGACCGTGATCCGCAGGTGGTCGCGATCGCCTCGCAGCCGTTCTGGCTGCACTGGCACGACGGCACACGCAAGCGTCGGCACGCACCTGACTACTTCGTCCGGCTGGCCGATGGCCGCGCCCGCGTCGTTGACGTCCGTGCTGCGGACGAGATGGACGGGGCGACGCGCGAGGCGTTCGAGGCGACCCAACATGCCTGCAGAGCCGTGGGCTGGGAGTTCGAGTGGGTCGGGCGGCCCGAGCCGGTGTTCATGGCGAACATCCGCTGGCTGTCCCGATACCGGCGGGCCCGCTGCGGCCGACCGGTGGCGGTGGCGGATCGGTCCGGGAGGTCTTCCGCGAACCGATGAGGCTACGGGAGGGCGCCGGGCTGGTCGGAGACCGGTTGCAGGTTCTGCCGGTGCTGTTCCCTCTGTTGTGGTCCGGCGCTCTGATGACCGATCTGGCGGGAGGACTTGTGGAGACCGACAGTCTCGTCTGGACGGAGGGAATCCGATGGGCAGCTTGAAACGGCCGCCAGCCTTGATGGTAGGAGTTCGGTGACGTGCCCGACGCCGTCGTCGAGGCGATGCGGCAGGCGATCAAGGAGGGCGTCGAGACCTCCACACGCAACGGGGCCTACCTGATCTGGAGGACCGGGGAGATCATTCGGGAGAATGGCGGGAACCTGGCCGAGCTGCCCTCGCGACGGACTCTCTACCGACTGGTGGCGAAGCTGACGGCAGGCACGCATGCGACTGGGTCGGCCGTCACACGCAGGTCGAAGGCCCATGGGGCGTCGCCACCAGGACACTGGCCGCGGCGGTGCTCAGGCCCACGAAGAAGTCCGTCGACGCCAGCGTGCTGCTGGCCCGCACGGTCACCCCGGAGCTGATGAGACCGGGCTGGGCCGACGCGCTGAAGGGCCTGGTCGCGCAGATGGAGGCGAACCTCCTGCTGCACCAGCACACACGTGGCCCCCTGACTCGCTTGGACCGCTTCCTGCACACCCGAACGGGCGGCATGATCGGCACCCTTTCCCATCAGCTCCGCGGAGCTGCCGTGGATGCCATCCTCACCGGCGCAGAGAAGATCACCAAGCTCGGCCTACTGGCAGTCGACCTGGACATCGCCTCTCGTCGCAGGCACCCCGGCGGCCTCTCGGACGCGGATAAGTGACCCACCCCACCGCGGACAGTGAGCCGATCGCTGAACTTCCCTTCCAGGTCCGGCCGATTGCCGGTGAAGGCTGCTACCCCTTCGTCGCCCGCCTCGCCCGCGCCAACTGCCTTCCGCCCGCCTACCTGCGGCGCTTCCTCGCAGGACCGCCCAGATATCAGGGCCGTCCAACTTGGGCACGGATTTCCGCCGTCACCGGCCGTGACCCCGAACAGCTACGGAAGACGCTCGACACCGTCAAGTGCAAGAGATGCGGCTCCGACTTTGCGGTCACCCGCGCGTTCGGCGTCATGCCCGTTCACTGCTCGACTCGATGCCGCGTCCCCCAGAAGCATCCAGTCATGGAACCCTGCCGAATCTGCCGGCAGCCGATGAAGATCCAGGTCGGTCAACGTCACCGGCTGTGTTCCTCTGCCTGCCGCAGAGTGGCCTACGTCGAACGTCGTTCCCGCGAAGAGGACGCGGCTGACCGGCAGCCATTCCGCGATTGCGCCGCTTGCGAAGGCCCCATGCCGCCGACCCCTCAAATCGCCAAGCGCACCTGCTCGGAGACATGCGAACTGCAGGTCTCCCGCTGGGACCTGCTGATCGAGAGGGACGGGCTTCCCCTGCCTTCGAGGACATGCGTGTTCTACGGCATCCCGATGGAAGCGAAGTCGCCCGCCGATCCCCCTCGCCGTTGGTGCAGCCGCCGTTGCCGCACATGGTCGTCTGGGGGTGCTGACCCATCCATCTTCTTCGGGCCGGTGTCCTGCGGCCAGTGCCAGAAACCCATTGACCGCCGCAAGGACGGCTGGACTCGGCGATGGTGCTCGCGTGAGTGCTATCGGTTGTCCCGTGGCTGGCCTGAGCAGCCGCGACGAAGTTAGGCCGTGCTTTGAACGTGGCTAGATGTACTGACCGGGCACGTTGATGGAGAACAGGGGACCTGATCGGCAATCACGATGCGGGGGTTGAGTGACTGTCAGCCAGATTCCTGGCGAGCTGACTGATGCGTGCGCGGGCCGTCTCGGGGGCGAGCACCTCGATGTGGTCGCCGAACTGAAGAAGCTGACGCACCGACTCGATGTCGGGGTAGCGCACGACGACGACGCACGAGCCCTTTTCCGCGTCGGAGACATGGTGGATGCGGGTGCCGAGGATGCGCCGCGCCAGGTCGAGACCCCTTTCCGGCAGGCGGATGGTCACACTCACGCGATCTTGCTCCTCAGTGCGTTTCTTCAACACGGCCCATCTGGTGCGGAGGGTTTCGCCTGGTTGGAGCACGGCTGGTGCGGCTAGCTGTTCGAAGGCCGACAGTCGTTCCAGAGCGAGCAGCCGGCTGTCGCCCTGGTCATCGGCGACGAGATACCAGCGACCTGATTTCGCCACGATCCCGTACGGGTCGACCACCCGTGTCGAGACCTGGCTCTCGGCGCTGCGCCGGTACAGGATTCGAAGGCGTCGCCGGTGTCGCAGGGTCGAGGCCAGATCCGATACTTCGACCGCTGCCTCGGGCGCAGCAAACCACGCGGTGCTGTCGACAAGCACAAGGTCAGCCAGCCGCAGCGGGCTCGGCGACTCAGGTGCTGCAGCCTGGCGGGCGGCGATCTTGCGCTCGGCCGACTCCCACACCGCAGTTAGGCCCATTCGCTCACGTAGTGCGCTGTCCAAGCCGGCCACGGATAGGGCCTCCAGTTCTGGTGGTTCCAGATGGGATGCGCTGAGCCGTGCACTGGAGAGCAGGACGATCCCGCCGTTCCGCCCACGTTCGGCATAGACGGGCACGCCCGCTGTCGATAGCGCCTCGACGTCCCGCAGCACAGTCCGCCGGGACACCTCAAGACGGGCGGCGAGCTCCGTGGTGGTGAGCCGCTGACGGGTCTGCAGGAGCAGCAGGAGATGCAGGAGTCTTGAAGCCTTCATGCTTACCCATGTTCTCAGAAAAGGTGACAGGTTCCGTCGCGATTGGGCGATCCACTGGGTGCTGGACCGAGAAATCAACGAGTTGAGGAGCACTCCATGCCCGCACCGAACCTGTTCCTGATCGGCGTCCGCGACGCCGAGGCCGCCACCGCCTTCTACAGCGACCTGTTCGAGATCGAACCGACCTTCACCAGTCCCCACTACGTAGCCTTCGAAGCTGCCCCCGGTGTCCTGTTCGCACTGTGGACGGGCTACAGCGAGCACGCGGTCCCTAGCCTCCCTCGTACGACAGAGATCGGACTCATGGTGCCGGGGCCATCGCAGGCGATTGACGAGATCTTCACGAGGTGGGCCTCGAAGGGGGTCCACGTTGTGCAGGAGCCGCACGATGCTGTCTTCGGCCGCACGTTCGTGATCACGGACCCTGACGGCAACCTCATCCGAGTCTCCCCGGTCGACTGACCTGCACTGTCCCTCCCCGCATATCTCCAAGCTGAAGGGCCGGCCACACACCGTGGCCGGCCCTTCAGCCTGTCTAGGAGCTCAGAAATGTCGCATTCGAACGCGGCCCTCACCCCGCGCCACCGGCTGAAAGTCGCTCGACTCGTCGCTGACGACGGCTGGCCAATCAGCGAAGTCGCGGCCCGCTTCCAGGTGTCCTGGCCGACCGTGAAGCGCTGGCGACTCCGCCTGGCAAGCGATCGATCCGCTGTTCGGGGCTCCGCCTCGATGGCAGGTAGATCAAACCGTTGGCGACCCGGGTCTCCCTCGGCCCGGAGGCCCGGAATGATCGAGGTATGGACATTGCGAATCAACTGGTGCGGTCGGCGGCCGACGGCGACGTGATCGAGGTGGCCCGGCTGCTGGGGCAGGGTGCTGTGGTGGATGCGCCGGACCGTGACGGGCGTACGGCGCTGGACCGGGCGGTGGAGCAGGGGCACGCCGATGTAGTCAGCCGGCTGGTCGGAGCGGGCGCCGATCTGGAGCAGCGGGTGGGTGAGTACCAGGAGTCGACGCCGCTGTGCATGGCGGCGGGCCACGGGCACACGGCGGTCGTCGGGGTTCTTCTCGATGCCGGTGCTGACACGGGAGCCCAGGGACGGCTGAACCACGTACCGCTGGTGCTGGCAGCCACAACCGGCGACGAGGGGCACCCGGAAACGGTGGACCTGCTGCTGGACCGCGGGGTGGACATCAACGTGGTGATGAAGCACCGGACCGCCCTTGACTGGGCGGTCCGGTTCGGGCAGGAAGAAATGGTCTACCGCCTGCTCGGCCGCGGTGCCATCACCTCGGCCGGAACTCTGGCCGCCGCGCGTGAACGTCTCGGCCGTCATCCGGAGTCTCGACGGATGACCGAGCGCATCGCCGTCGCCCTCCTCGCTGTGGATGTCGTTCCGGGCGCGAACCAGGAGCCCGGAACGGAAGCCGGGCATCCGAGGTAGCGACTGTTCAGCATGGCAACGGCGCTCTGAGCAGGGGGCTTCGGCCCGGTCCAACTTCGCTGTCACGAAACCACCGGTCGTCCAACTTCAGTGGCAAATGATCCAGGTCCATGGCACGGGACACGGTCGACGGGAAAAGACGGTGACCGAAGATCACGGGCGCGGCAGACTGGCCCGATGACCGCACCTGACGCCAAGTCCGACCTCCACTTCTACTTGCAGTCCGCCCGGGACGCCCTGCTGTGGAAGCTCGAAGGGCTCTCGGAGTACGACGTCCGCCGCCCGCTGACACCGACCGGCACGAACCTCCTGGGTCTGGTGAAACACGCGGCCAGCGTGGAACTGGGCTACCTCGGCGACACCTTCGGACGACCGTCCGGCGAGCCGCTGCCCTGGCTGGACGAGGGTGCGGAGCCCAACGCGGACATGTGGGCCACCGCGGACGAGTCACGTGCGTACGTCGTGGAGCTGTACCGCCGGGCGTGGACCCACGCGGACGCGACGATCGACGCGCTGGCGCTCGACACGACCGGCAAGGTGCCGTGGTGGCCCGAGGGCAGGGACGAGGTGACGCTGCACCACGCCGTGGTGCGCGTGATCGCCGATACGCACCGGCACGCCGGGCACGCCGACATCCTCCGGGAGCACCTGGACGGTGCCGTCGGGATGAACGAGGGCAACGACAGCATGCCGCCGGGCGACGCGGCGTGGTGGGAGAACCATCGGAGCCGGCTGGAGCGCGCGGCTCGGGAAGCCGACCGGACCGCCTGACGACGCAGCGGAGTTCGCCGCCTCCCCGCGGTAGCGGAACGTCACGGCCGGTGGCCGGGGACGGCGCACCCCCTCCGGGGATCACGGGCGACGCGCCAGGAAGACGAACTCCTTCCCCGGACGGTCGGGTGCGTCGCGCACCTCGTCCACCACGAAGCCGTGGGCGAGCAGGTCCCGCTCGACCTCCGCCCGGTCCCGGAAGCGCAGGGTCGAATCCGAGGACAGCACCTGTCCGTCCGCTGCGAACCCGTAGGTCCAACGGAAGGTCACCAGGGGCAGGCTCACGTCGACCACCCGCCCCCAGGTCTCGACCGCGCCGACGCCCGGGACCTCCGTCACTTCGTGGGTCCGCTCACGCGTCCACCCCTCCCAGGCGCGCCGGGACGGGTCCCGCGTCTCGAAGACCAGGCGCCCACCGGGTCGCAGTGCCTCGTGGGCTCCTCGTAGCGTCCGCTGCCAGGCGTCCGGGGCGGCGACGGCCTGGGCGACGTTCCCGGTCATCGTCACGAGGTCGACCCGCAGCGGGGGGAGGTCCGTCGCGTCACCGCAGATCCAGCGCACCCGCCCACTGCCCGGTTTGGCCCGGGCGACCTCGATGGACGCCCGGGCGGGATCGACGCCGACGACCTCGATGCCGCGGTCGGCCAGCAGCAGCGCGAACACCCCCGTGCCGCAGCCGATGTCCAGCACCCGGCGCGCCTCGAACTCCGCCACGAGGTCCAGGTAGGCATCCAGATCGCTGCGGTCGGCGTGGAGCGGATCGTAGATCGCGGCGAGCCGTGGATGCGCGAAACAGTCGTCGGTCATGCGGCCGAACGTTTCACGGCCCGCCCCGGACGGCCACCGGATTTCGCCGCCCGGGGCACCGCCCCCGCGGGCCGGGCCGCGTAGGCTCGGCTCCGTGCCCCGCCACCCGAAGAAGCCACGCCGTCTGGTGGCCGACGGGCGCACGTTCCTGTGGACGCTCCGCCACGGTCACCGGGTGGCGGACGACGGCCGGCCCGCGGACTGCCGCCAGACGCTCACGCTGTACCCGCAGCCGGCCGGCACCGGTGGCCCGCTGCGCATCGTCTTCGCCGAAGGTCCCGGCCGGTACGTCCCGGGCGGGTTCCCCCTGGGCTCCGGCGACGTGGGGCACGTCCGGGGCGGCGGCCTGAACCTGCACGAACCGGGCGCCGTCCGGGCCCTGCTCGACGCGGCCTCGGCCCGCGGATGGCGGCCGGGGCAGCGGCAGGCGGTGGAGGTCGACGGCTGGCCCCTGCTGGCCGCGGCCGTCGCACGAGCCGGCACGCCTCCCGAGCGGGCGCGCGAGCGCTGACCCGGCCCCCGCGGCCCCGGACACCGCTGGACGGCGCACCCGGACTCGGCCACCGGGGTCAAAGGACGCGGACGGCGATGTCGAGAAACCGTGGCTGGCTCCGTCCCCGAAGTGAACGCGACCACCATGGGTCGCACCAGCACCCAGGAGGCACACCATGGCCAAGTACCTGCTGCTCAAGCACTACCGAGGTGCCCCGGCGCCGGTCAACGACGTGCCCATGGACCGGTGGACCCCCCAGGAGATCTCGGCCCATGTGCAGTACATGCGCGACTTCGCGACCCGACTCGAAGGCACCGGCGAGTTCGTCGACAGTCAGGCGCTCGCCCCCGAGGGGACCTTCGTCCGGTACGACGGCGAGGGGCGCCCACCCGTCACCGACGGCCCGTTCGCCGAGACCAAGGACCTCATCGCCGGCTGGATGGTGATCGACGTCGACAGCTACGAGCGCGCCGTCGAGTTGGCCGGGGACCTGTCGGCCGCCCCGGGCGCCGGCGGGCGACCGATCCACGAGTGGCTGGAGGTGCGCCCGTTCCTGGCCCCGCACTGCCCCCCGATCACCTGAGCGGTCGCCGACGTGGACGAGACCCTGCTCCGGAGCCTCGCCCCGAGCGTGCTCGGCATCCTGGTCCGCCGCGGAGCCGACTTCGCGGCGGCCGAGGACGCCGTGCAGGACGCCCTGGTCGAGGCGGTCCGGGCCCGGCCCCCCGACGGTTCCCCCGGCCACTCGCCCGCGGACTCCCCCGTGCGGGACCCGAAGGGCTGGCTGGTCACCGTGGCCTGGCGCCGGTTCCTCGACGCGACCCGCGCGGACACCGCGCGCCGCCGCCGCGAGGACCTCGTCAGCGAGGAACCGGCACCCGGGCCCGCGCCCTCGGTGGACGACACGCTCCAGCTCTACTTCCTGTGCGCCCACCCGTCGCTGACGCCGTCGTCCGCCGTCGCCCTCACGCTCCGTGCCGTCGGCGGGCTGACCACCCGCCAGATCGCCCGGGCCCACCTGGTCCCCGAGGCGACCATGGCACAGCGGATCAGCCGCGCCAAACGCACCGTCTCCGGGGTGCGGTTCGACCAGCCCGGCGACGTCGCCACCGTGCTGCGCGTCCTCTACCTGGTCTTCAACGAGGGCTACTCGGGCGATGTCGACCTCTCCGCCGAGGCGATCCGGCTCACCCGGCAGCTCACGGCCCGGGTCGACCACCCCGAGGCGACGGGGCTGCTCGCCCTCATGCTGCTCCACCACGCCCGGCGGGCCGCCCGGACCGCGGCCGACGGGAGTCTGGTGCCGCTCGCCGAGCAGGACCGCGGCCGGTGGGACACCGGGGCGATCGCGGAAGGCATCGAGATCCTGCGGAGCGCGCTCGCCCGCGACCGGCTGGGCGAGTTCCAGGCCCAGGCCGCCATCGCGGCGCTCCACGCCGACGCGCCCAGCACCGAGGAGACCGACTGGGTGCAGATCGTCGAGTGGTACGACGAGTTGGTGCGCCTGACCGACAGCCCGGTCGTCCGGCTCAACCGCGCGGTGGCCGTCGGCGAGGCCGAAGGGCCGCGCGCCGGTCTGGCGGCCCTCGCACCGCTGGACGACTCGCTGCCCCGCTACTGGGCGGTGGCCGCGTACCTCCACGAGTGCGACGGCGACCCGGTCACGGCGGCACGGCTCTACGTCGAAGCGGCCCGGAAGGCGTCCGACCTCGCCGAGCGCGACCACCTGACGCGCCGGGCCGCCCGCCTCAACGCCCGGGCGCGGCACTGACGACCAGCGGCGCGGACCGGCCCCACGAACCAGTCCAGTGGTCCTCCGGTGGCCTTGGCCGGTGCGGCGGCCCGCCGCCTAGAGTCCCTGACATGCGCCTGCGAATCGTCGATGCCTTCACCGACCGCCCCTTCTCGGGGAACCCCGCCGGAGTCCTCCTCTTCGGCGTGCCCGAGGAGCCCGGCGGCCCCGTCGGATCCCCCGCCGCCTTCCCCGACGACACCTGGTTGCAGCTGGTCGCCCGGGAGGTGAACCACGCCGAGACGGCGTTCGCGCACCCACTGCCGCCGGGCGGCGACGCCGACTGGGCGTTGCGCTGGTTCACGCCGACCACCGAGGTCGACATGTGCGGTCACGCCACGCTCGCCACCGCGCACGTGCTGGCCACCGCCGGGCTCGTCGACGGGCCGGTGAGGTTCCGGGCCCGCTGCGGCATCCTCACCGCCGAGCCGCACGCGGACGGCACGATCACCCTGGACTTCCCGACCGCCCCGCTGGTCCCGGTGCCCGCCCCGGACGGACTCGCCCGCGCGCTGGGCGCCGAGCCGCTGTCCGTGCACGACGCGGGACCCCAGATCGGCGACCTGGTGGTCGAGTTGGCGGACGAACGGACCGTCCGCGAGCTCACGCCCGACCACCGGGCGCTCGCCACGTTCTCGGACCGGGGCGTCATCGCCACCGCCCGTGCGGACGACCCCGGCCGGGGCCATGACTTCGTGTCCCGCTGCTTCTTCCCGCGGGTCGGCATCGACGAGGACCCGGTGACCGGGAGCGCCCACACCGCGCTCGCCCCGTTCTGGGCACCGCGCCTCGGCCGCACCACCCTGACCGGGCTCCAGGCGTCACCCCGCTCCGGCCTGGTGCGGGCCGAACTGCGGGGGCCGCGCACGCTCCTCACCGGCAGGGCGGTGACCGTCGTCGACGGCGAGTTGCAGGCCGCGCCCCCGGCTCACTAGGGCGTGGGCAGCCAGTCGACCTTCCCGGCGAGCAGGGCGTACCCGACGAAGGCCCCGATGTCGAGCAGGGTGTGGGCCACCACGAGGGGGCCGACCCGCCCCCACCGCCGGTAGAGGTAGACGAACACCACCCCCATCACCATGTTGCCGATGAAGCCGCCGATGCCCTGGTACAGGTGGTAGGAACCCCGGAGCACGGAACTGACGGCCATCGACGCCCAGGGCGAGAAGCCCAGCTGGTCCAACCGGCGCAGCAGATAGGCGAGGACGATGACTTCCTCCACCACGGAGTTCTGCGCGGCCGACAGGATGAGGACCGGGTACTTCCACCAGACCTCGGGCAACGCCTCGGGCACCACGGTCAGGTTGAACCCCAGACCGCGCGCCAGCAGGTAGAACGCGATGCCCGTGCTGCCGATGACCGCGGCGACGCCCGCCCCGCGCCCGAGGTCGAACCACGGCCGGGTCCGGTCGAAGCCGAGGGCCCGCAGGCCGGCGCCCTCCCGGATCAACAGATGGGCGACGAGGGCCACGGGCACCAGGGCGGTGGTGATGCCGAAGAGCTGCCACGCCAGGTCCAACCAGGGCCGCCCGGGGGCCGCCGAGGCGTTCATGGTGGCGGCCTGGTCCTTGAGCCCGCCCGGCTCGGTGACCGACCCGAGGAAGCTGATGAGCGCGGACACCCCGCTGGCGCCCAGCGAGAGGGCGAGCACGAGCAGGGTCTCGTCCCGCAGCGTCCGGCGCGAGAGCCGCTCCAGCGGCCGGGCCGGGCCGGGTCCGGCCGCCGACCCCGTTACCGTCTGCACCCTTGCCTCCAGTCGAATCGCTCCCGGGCGCGGGCTCCCCGGCCCGCCGCGGGACCCATCCTCTCCCGAGGACCTCCGCGGGCGGATCAGGGGGCGCGTCGCCCGGGGCGTCCCGCCACGGCGGGCGGGTTCAGCCCGGTGGCAGGGCGGGCCGCGGCAGGCCGACCGGCCAGGTGTGGACGGGCTGACCGGCGTGCATCAACTCGCAGTAGCGGCGGGTCGTCGCCGCCAGGGCCGCGTGGCGGTCCAGTCCGCCCTCCCGCGCCCGGTGGAAGGTCGTCGTCTGCCACGAGGCCCCGTTGACCCGCTGGCGACAGCGTCCCTCGATCACCCCGAGGTAGCGGTCGCGGTCCGCGGGCTCCACCCCCCAGGCGTCCAGTCCGCCCGCGGCCAGGGGCAACAGTTCCTCCAGGACGAGGGTGACGGCCGGAATGCGCCGCAGGGTGCCGTGCCGCCCCGGTCGGGGCCACTGGAGCTCGGCGTCGATGCCGTGGCGGCACGCGTCGTCGAAGTTCCTCGCCGCGGCCTCGAAGGGCAGCCTGCTCCACACCGGAACCGGGTCCTCCGCCAGGGCGCGGACGATTCCGTAGTAGAAGGCGGTGTTCGCCATGACGTCGATCACGGTCGGCCCGGCGGGCAGGACGCGGTTCTCCACCCGCAGGTGCGGCACGCCGTCGACGGTGTCGTACACGGGGCGGTTCCAGCGGTACACGGTGCCGTTGTGCAGGACAAGTTCGGCGAGCGAGGGCACCCCGCCGTCGTCGAGGACCTTGAGGGGGTCCTCCTCGTCGCAGATCGGCAGCAGCGGGGGGAAGAACCGCAGGTTCTCCTCGAAGAGGTCGTACGCGGAGTCGATCCACCGTTCGCCGAACCAGGTGCGCGGACGCACTCCCTGGGCGGCGACCTCGGGCGGACGGGTGTCGGTGGACTGCTGGAACAGCGGGGGGCGCGACTCCCGCCACAGCTCCCGGCCGAACAGGAACGGCGAGTTGGCGCCGAGGGCGATCTGCACCCCGGCGACGGCCTGCGCCGCGTTCCACACCCCGGCGAACCGGGCGGGCGTCACCTGGAGGTGCAGTTGCACCGAGGTGCAGGCGGCTTCCGGGGCAATGGACTCCGATGTGCAGGTGAGTCGTTCGACCCCTTCGATGTCGAGTTGGAAACTCTCGCCGCGCGCCGCGACGATCTGCTCGTTGAGCAGGGTGTAACGATCGGCCGCGGAGAGGTTCGCCCGCACCAGATCTTCCTGGGCAAGGGTGGGCAGAATGCCGATCATCACAATTCCGGCATCGACTTCGTTCGCTTTCCGGTGCGCATAGGCCAGCCCCGTGCGCACTTCCTCCGCAAGCTGGTCCAGCACGCGCCCGCCGAGCCGGTGGGGCGCGATATTCACTTCCAGATTGAACATGGCCAGTTCGGTCTGGAAATCCTGGCTGGCGATTCGTTCGAGGACTTCCGCATTCATCATGCGCGGTAGCCCGTCCGGGCCGGCCAGGTTGAGTTCGATCTCCAGGCCCATGAGGTTCTTGGGCCGGTCGAACCGCTCCTCCGCCAACAGGCGTCCGAGCCCCGCCAAGCACTGGCGGAGCTTCTCGCGGTACCGCTGCCGATCGGACAGGTCGACAACGCCCGCCACGACCTTCTCCCCCATCGCAGCGTCCCTCCTCGAAGTGGGCAGCCCACCGTCCGGCCGCTCTGTCCTGGGGGATGATGCCCAGACAGCGCGATCGATAACGCCCCATGACCCGCGCCCGGACGGCTACCGTGGACATGGTCACCCAGGGGGCAGTTTCAGAGGGCAATGAACGATACATGCGGGAATCACTGTCCGACATGGCGCGGAAGCCGCCCCCGGAGACGCGGAGGCGTTACCGAATTGTGGCGTAAAACGGTGGGGAAAATCGGCCGTCCAGCCTCGGAAAATATCACGAGGTCACGAAGTTGAAATCATGGCGAATGGGGAGAAAAATCCGCTGTACGCCGACCGAAACGCCCCTTGCTCACCATAATTCGATCAGCTAGGCGAATCATCAAACGAGCGCCTGTCGTATAAACTCCGCTACAGAGGCAGAGAGTTGGCGCTCGCGGCCCCGTCCCCCCGGCCGCCTCGCCCCCTCTGACCCCACGCGCTGACAGCGCCGTCCGCGCCCTTCCTGGTTCCGCCTGCCGGTGAATGAGAGGCGACCCACCATGCCGCTGGTCTTTCCCCCTGCTCCCGCGCCTGCCCTGCGCAGCGTCGTCGCGGCACTAGGTTCCCCCACGGCCGTCCGTGAGGCCAAAACCCCTGCCCTGCGCGCCGCGCAGGGCTCCGTCACAGCGGAACTGCCGCTGCCCGTCCATGTGTGGGACCGACTCGTGCCCGCATCGTCCACCACCCTCGCGGGCTGGCGTTACGTGATCCGCTGCGGTGACCAGTCCGTGGCGGCGGCGGACACCGTCCTCACCCCGGACGGCTGGGCCTTCTCCCACTTCTTCGAAGGTCCGTACATCGAGTCCACCCAACGGGCCGTCCGGCAAGCGGAGTCGCTCCCCGTCCCGTACCAGGCGCGGCTGCTGTCCGTTCCCGGGCTGTACATGCTCACGCTGTGGCTGCACGGCGACCCCACGGCCGACGCCGCCGAGGGCACCCTCGCGCCGACCGACCTGCTCATCCCCCTGGCACCGGCGCCCCCCGGCGTCACGGCGCACCGCACGCACCGCGCGGCCGAGCTGCTGCCCGCCCTGGGGAACCGCCTCACACCGGCACCCCCGCTCACGGCTCCGGCCTGAGCCCGCCGACCACCCCTCAGTCGACCGAACGACTGAACCGCAGAACGGCAGAACGGCAGAACGGCAGAACTCCCGAACGACAGACGGACGGCTCCGGTGCTCACGCAGAGCACCGGGGCCGTCCGTCTGTGCTAACAGCCCGAAAGGACTAGCCCTTTTCGACCATTCCTAACCCCCCATTCGGGCAAGCCATTTGGGCTGAACCATCCGTGCGGGTGATACGTCTCTAACGAGTAAGAACCTGCTGCCGCGAAATCCCTGCGGAATCACGCCCGTGGGGCAACACTGGGGATCAGACCGACGATACGGGGGGCGGCCATGAGCACCGAGTCCAGCCGCAGGACAGCCTTCACACCGCAGCGAAAGAACGCATCCACCATGTGCCAGCACCAGTCACCGTGCCCGACGGCGGAGTCCGCCGACCGCGAGGCCGCGCTCGCCGTGGCCCACCACCCCGAGCAGGGGTGGAGCCTGCTCTGCAACGGCGTCCTGCTCTTCGAGGACACCGGTGAACTGCTGCCCAACGGCGAGATCATCGCCCCGCACCGCCCGCTCGGGACGGACGGCGTGATGACGGCGGCGTAGACCCCCACCGGACCGGGAGCCGCACCGGTGGGGCCGACCGCATGGGCGGGGCCGACCCGGAGCACCTCCGGACCGGCCCCGCTTCCACGTCTGCGGCACGGGCCGTACGCCCGCGACGGCATCAGTCCTGGTACGCGTCCAGGGGCGGGCAGGAACAGACGAGGTTCCGGTCGCCGTACGCCTGGTCGATCCGGCGGACCGGCGGCCAGTACTTGTCCGCGGCCGACACCCCGGCCGGGAAGACGGCCTCGTCACGGCTGTACGCGTGCTCCCACGCACCGGACAGGGCGCGCGCGGTGTGCGGGGCGTTGCGCAACGGGTTGTCCTCGGCGGGCCACTGCCCCGAACCGACCTTCTCGATCTCCGCGCGAATGGCGATCATGGCCTCGCAGAACCGGTCCAGCTCGACCAGGTCCTCGCTCTCGGTCGGCTCGATCATCAGGGTGCCCGCCACCGGGAACGACATCGTCGGCGCGTGGAAGCCGTAGTCGATGAGCCGCTTGGCCACGTCGTCGACGGTGACGCCGGTGGCCTTGGTGAGGGGGCGCAGGTCGATGATGCACTCGTGCGCGACGAGACCGCCCGGACCGGTGTAGAGCACCGGGAAGTGCGGTTCGAGGCGCTTGGCGACGTAGTTCGCGGACAGCACCGCGACCTGGGTGGCCCGCTTGAGCCCCTCACCGCCCATGAGCCGTACGTACGCCCAGGAGATCGGCAGGATACCGGCGGAGCCCCACGGCGCCGCAGAGATCGGGCCGACGCCGGTCTCGGGCCCGGCCGCCGGCTGGAGCGGGTGGTTCGGCAGGTACGGCGCGAGATGGGCGCGCACGGCCACCGGTCCGACACCCGGACCGCCGCCGCCGTGCGGGATGCAGAACGTCTTGTGCAGGTTGAGGTGCGAGACGTCACCGCCGAAGCGGCCGGGCTTGGCGAGCCCGACGAGGGCGTTGAGGTTGGCGCCGTCCACGTAGACCTGGCCGCCCGCGTCGTGCACCTGCGCACAGATGTCCGCGACGTGCTCCTCGAACACCCCGTGCGTGGACGGGTACGTGATCATGAGGACGGCGAGTTGCTCGCGGTGCTGCTCGATCTTGGCCCGGAGGTCGTCGACGTCGACCTCGCCGTCGTCCGCGGTCGACACGACGACGACCTTCATCCCGGCCATGACCGCGCTCGCCGCGTTCGTCCCGTGCGCCGACGACGGGATCAGACAGACCGTGCGCTGCTCGTCACCGTTGGCCCGGTGGTAGCCGCGCACCGCGAGCAGCCCAGCCAACTCGCCCTGGGAGCCGGCGTTCGGCTGGAGGGACACCCTGTCGTAGCCGGTGACCTCGGCGAGCCGCTCCTCCAACTCGTGGATCAGCGTGAGGTACCCCTGCGCCTGCTCCGCCGGTGCGAAGGGGTGCAGCTGACCGAACTCGGGCCAGGTGACCGGCTCCATCTCGGTGGTGGCGTTGAGCTTCATCGTGCAGGAGCCGAGCGGGATCATGCCCCGGTCGAGGGCGTAGTCCCGGTCCGAGAGCCGGCGCAGGTAGCGCAGCATCGCCGTCTCCGAGCGGTACTGCCGGAAGACCGGGTGCGCCAGGTAGTCGTCGGTGCGCAGCAGCGCCTCGGGCAGGGCGTCCACGACGGACGCGTCCAGGGCCTCGACGTCGGCGTCGGCGTCGAAGGCGGTCCAGACGATGCCGAGCTGGGCCCGGGTGGTGGTCTCGTCGCAGGCGATGCCCACGTGGTCGGCGTCCACCAGGCGCAGGTTGACGCCGCCCTCCCGGGCCGCGGCGACGATCTCGGCGGCCCGGCCGGGCACCCGCGCGGTGACCGTGTCGAAGAACGCGCCGTGCACGATCTCCGTGCCCGCCGCCCGCAGGCCCTCGGCGAGGATCGTCGCGTAGCGGTGGGTGCGGCGGGCGATGATCCGCAGCCCTTCCGGACCGTGGTAGACGGCGTACATCCCCGCCATGACCGCGAGCAGCACCTGAGCGGTGCAGATGTTGCTGGTCGCCTTCTCCCGCCGGATGTGCTGTTCACGGGTCTGAAGCGCCAGCCGGTAGGCCCGGTCCCCGTCGCTGTCCACGGAGACGCCGACGAGGCGGCCCGGGAGGCTGCGGGCGAACTTCTCGTGGACGGCCATGTACCCGGCGTGCGGTCCGCCGAAGCCCATCGGCACGCCGAAGCGCTGGGTGGTGCCGACCGCGATGTCCGCGCCGAGCTCACCGGGCGGGGTGAGGAGCGTGAGGGCGAGCAGGTCGGCGGCGACGGTGACGACGGCACCGAGTGCGTGGGCCTGCGCGATGAGGGGCCGCAGCTCGCGGACCGCCCCGGAGGCGCCCGGGTACTGGAGCAGGACGCCGGTGACCCCCCGCTCGGCGACCTCGGCCGGGATGCCGGAGGACAGATCGGCGACGAGGACCTCGACCCCGGTGGGTTCGGCGCGGGTCCGGATGACGGCCACGGTCTGCGGCAGGGTGTCCGCGTCGACCAGGAAGACGCCGTTCTTGACCTTGCCGACCCGTCGCGACAGTGCCATGGCCTCGGCTGCGGCCGTGCCCTCGTCGAGGAGGGAGGCCCCGGAGGTGGGCAGTCCGGTCAGCTCCGCGACCACGGTCTGGAAGTTGAGCAGCGCCTCCAACCGGCCCTGGGAGATCTCCGGCTGGTACGGGGTGTAGGCGGTGTACCAGGCCGGGTTCTCCATGACGTTGCGGAGGATGACCGGCGGCGTGAAGGTGCCGTAGTAGCCGAGGCCGATCATCGAGCCGAGCACCTCGTTGCGGTCCGCGAGGGAACGCAGCTCGGCGAGGACCTCGGCTTCGGTGCGGGCCGCGGGCAGGTCCAGGGCCTCGGCGTTCTTGATGACCTCGGGCACCGCGGTCGCCGTCAGCTCGTCCAGCGAGCCGTACCCGACCTGCGCGAGCATCTTGGCACGGGCTTCCGCATCGGGTCCGACGTGGCGCCGCTCGAACGGGATGCCCTGTTCGAGCTGGGCGAGGGGGGAACGCTTGACTGTCATGCGGGGGCCTCCTGGTCGGCACGACCTGCGAGGGGCACCGCATTGCGGGTGCCCGGACGGCCCTCCCCCTCTGTCATCTCAACCTGAGAGCTTCACCGGGCCTGAGCCCGACTTTCACCGTCGGTGAGGGTGGGAGGCCGTCGACCTTCCGCCCTGCTTTCCAGAGTGACCTCACCCGTGCGGTACTGGGGGCCTGAGAGATTCCGGGGAGGATTTGCTCCTTCGGCGCCCCCGGTCGTCAGCCGGGGAGCTCTCCCGCACAGGGTCAACAGCCGTTTCCACCCTACCAGCGGGCCCTCGCACGGGGCTTCGAGTGGCCGCCCGTCGGAATGTGGACTTTCGTAGTGCTTACGGATGAGTTGCGACCACTGGAGGGCACGTGCAGACCGACATCGATCCGCGCAACCTGATCGGCCGCAAGGCGTTCGACCTCCACGGCACGAGGATCGGCACGGTGGACGAGGTCTACCTCGACGACGCCACGGGGGTACCGGAGTGGGCGGCGATAAGGACGGGGCTCTTCAGCCGTGACGCGTTCGTCCCGCTGGAGCCCAGCGAGCTGGTGGAGGGCACCTTGCGGGTGCCCTTCGAGCGGACCCTGATCAAGGACGCCCCGGACTTCGGCGTCGGCCGCCACCTCTCGCCCCAGCAGGAGCTGCGCCTCTACCACCACTACGGGCTGGATCTGGCGTCCCCGGGCCTGGCACCACCGGCGGTACGGGACTTCGGTGAGCTGGCCGGAGCGGGCGACGACCCCAAGCCCCCGGACGACCGCTAGGCCCCCTCTTCCGGATCAGGCCGGGTCGTCGGAGGCGGGGCGGTGCACCAGGGACACCGGGTCGGAGGGTTCGAGGGCGGGGTCGTCCACGGCGAAGGTCCGCACCCGGCCCGGCCCGGAGTACGGGGTCTCGAACCGCACCGTCACCCGCCCCACGCCGCTTCCCTGCACCCAGCCCCGCCCGTGTTCGGCGTGGTGCACGTCATGACCTGCGGCCCACGGGGCGGGCGGACGGGCGGACGCCGCGGACGCCCCCTCGGGTTCGGCGGCGGGGTCCTCGGCAGCGGCTCCGTCGGCCTCGGTCCGTGCGCCCGCCGCCTGGGCGAACAGGTCCTCCTGGGTGTAGTCGGCGAGCCCGCTCACGCCCACCCCGAGGAGGCGCACGCCCCCGGTGGTGTCCACGGAATCCAGCAGACGGGCGGCGGCCTCCCGCACCACCGCGGGATCGTCGGTGGGTCCGCGCAGCGTCTCGGAGCGGGTCAACGTCGAGAAGTCGTACCTGCGCACCTTGAGGACCACGGTCCGCCCGGAGTGTCCCGACTCCCGCAGCCGCCGCACGCACCGATCGGCCAGTCGCTGCACCTCCCACCGCACCCGCGTGCGGTCGTGGATGTCCACGTCGTACGTGTCCTCCACGGACACCGACTTCGTCTCCCGTTCGGCGACGACCGGCCGCTCGTCGTGCGCGAGGGCCATCGCGTACAGCGCAGCCCCGTGCGCCTTGCCCAGCAGCCGCACCAGTTCGTCGGCCCCGGCCTCGGCCAGTTCGCCGACCGTGGTGATCCCGGCACGCCGCAGCTGGTCCCCGGTGGCGGGCCCGACGCCCGGCAGCACCCGGACGGGCATCGGGGCGAGCAGCGCCCGCTCGGTACCGACCGGTATCAGCAGCAGCCCGTCGGGCTTCGCCTCCTCCGAAGCGACCTTGGCCAGCATCTTGGAAGCGGCCAGACCCACCGATCCGGTCAGCCCCGTGGTGGCCTCGATGTCGGCGCGCAACCGTGTCCCGACCGTGCGCGCCGACGCCTCGTCCCGGGCCGCTCCGGCGGCTTCCAGGTCGACGAACGCCTCGTCCAGGCTGAGCGGCTCCACCAGCGGTGACAGCTCCCGCAGCAGGCCCATGACGTGGTCGCTGATCTCCCGGTAGAAGGCGAAGCGGGGCACCAGGTAGGCGGCGTTCGGCGCGAGTCTCCTGGCCTGGGCCGTGGGCATCGCGGAGCGCACTCCGAAGCGGCGCGCCTCGTAGGACGCGGTGGCGACGACCCCGCGCGGGCCGATGCCGCCCACCACCACCGCCTTGCCCCGGAGGCTGGGCTTGGCGGCCTGCTCCGCCGAGGCGTAGAAGGCGTCCATGTCCAGGTGCAGGATGGTGGGCTGGTTCCTCACACCCCCGATGCTGCCCTACGGGTCTGACAACGCCCTGGTGGGCGGGGGGCGCCGGCGCGTCAGACGGCCCGGTTGCGGCGCCGGGCCAGCTCGTCCGCGGGATGGTTCCCGACCAGCGTCTCCCCCGTGTCCACGCGTTCGCCGTGCAGCTGGGACAGGGCGCTCTCGACGTCCTGCCAGACCACTCCGACGGCGATCCCGAAGATTCCCTGACCGCCCTGGAGGAGTTTGTGGACCTCGTCGGGCGAGCCGCACTCGTAGACGGTCGCTCCGTCGCTCATCAACGTCATGCGCTCCAGGTCACGGAATCCGCGCTCCCGTAGGTGCTGGACGGCGGCCCGGATGTTCTGGAGCGAGACACCGGTGTCGAGGAACCGCTTCACGATCTTGAGGACGACCACGTCCCGGAAGCTGTACAGCCGCTGCGTGCCGGAACCGTAGGCGGGTCGGACACTGGGTTCCACCAGCCCCGTCCGGGCCCAGTAGTCGAGCTGCCGGTAGGTGATGCCCGCGGCGGCACACGCCGTGGGTCCGCGGTAGCCGACCTGATGGGGTTGCCGGTCGTCGTCCTCGACGGCCGGGAGCGGACGCCCCGGCACCTGGCCGGTCCGACCGCTGTGGAGCGCGTACGGGCCGCCTTCCCCCGGAATCCGCCCGGGGGCACCCCCAGCCGTACCGTCGCCGCTGCTTCTCACGCCGACCTCCGTCCTTGACCTGCCTTCCCGACGGTAGGCAGTCACTCGGGGTGCGTCAACGATCGCCACACTCGCCACGCCGAGTGATAATCACCCTACGAGTGGTTTCCCGTGTCTGATTGCGGGAAAGGCTAGCCGAATGTGCGGAGAGGGCCGCCCCGGGTACCGGAACGACCCCCGGATCCGGCCGACCGCCGCCGGCGGCCGACGCACGCGGCGTGGTCACTGGCTGTTGGTGCCGAAGTCCTCGGGCGAGATCTGGTCCAGGAACTCACGGAACTTCTCCACCTCGTCCTCCTGCTCGTCGGGGATCGCGATCCCCGCGTCGTCGAGGACGCCGTCGCTGCCGTAGATCGGCGTTCCCGTGCGCAGCGCCAACGCTATGGCGTCGGAGGGACGGGCACTGACCTCGACACCGCTCGCGAAGACCAGCTCCGCGTAGAAGACGCCCTCGCGGAGGTCCGTGATGCGCACCTCGCTCAGTTCCTGACCCACGGCCTCCAGCACGTCCTTGAACAGGTCGTGGGTCAGCGGCCGTGCGGGCGCCATGCCCTGCTGGGCGAAGGCGATCGCCGTCGCCTCCCCGGGGCCGATCCAGATGGGGAGGTAACGGTCGCCTCCCACTTCACGCAGAAGCACGATCGGTTGGTTGGAGGGCATTTCGACCCGGACACCTACGACGTCGAGCTCGTTCACACAGCAACCCTAGGCCGTGCCCGGCACCTTTGGGTAGTCGGGCACTCCGGCCGGCTGGCCAGCGGGGCGCCCTTGCGCGGCCCGCACCGGGCCCCGTCAGGGCAGTCGCACCCCTAGGGCCGCCTGAACCAAGGCCGAATGCAGCCCCACGGTCAGCTCCGCCAGCTCCCGCGTCCGCGCCTCGGCGTGCGCCCGGGTCTGCGGATTGCGGTGCAGCCGCAAGGGGGCCACGACCTGGTCGACGAGCCCGGCCTCACGTTCCGCGGACGCCTTCATGGCCCGCAGGTGACGCGGCTCGATGCCGTGCCGGCCCAGTTCGACGACGAGGCCGGCCACGGTGACGGCCGAGGCGTCGTACCCGCCGTCGGGCAACGGGACGAGCAGCCCGTAGGACTCCCACTCCGCCAGCCCGTCCTCACCGACCCCGACGGCCGCCATCAGCTCCTCGCGGCCCACCCGGGCCGCCGTGGGCCCGGATGCGCCCACGGAGCCCGCCCGGCCCGTCAGCGGGTCGTCCTGGGGCTCCCCGAGGCGGCCCAGGGAGGGCAGCTGTACGGCCTCCCCCCGTTCCAGGGCGTCCAGGTACTCCCGGATCACCCGGAGGGGAAGGTAGTGGTCCCGCTGCAACCGCAGCACCTGAGCCAGTCGCTCCACGTCCTGCGGGCTGAACTTGCGGTAGCCGGACGGCGTGCGCTGGGGCTCGATCAGCCCCTCGGACTCCAGGAAACGGATCTTGGAGATGGTGACCTCGGGAAACTCCTCCCGAAGCGCGTTCAACACGGTGCCGATGCTCATGAGGCGGCTGGCCGCCGCGGCGGTGCCGTTGCCGGCACCGCCGCTCGGTTTGTGCAGCATGGGGCCTTCCCCGGGTCAGACGCCCCGCTGGCTCGCGTAGAAGACCAGCCGGTACTTGCCGATCTGGACCTCGTCACCGTTGGCGAGCCGGACGTTGTCGACCGGCTCGCGGTTGACGTACGTGCCGTTGAGGCTGCCGACGTCCGCAGCGGTGAACGCACCGTCCGGACCGCGGCGGAACTCGACGTGCCGGCGCGACACCGTGACGTCGTCCAGGAAGATGTCGCTCTGCGGATGACGCCCCGCGGTCGTCAGGTCACCGTCCAACAGGAAACGACTGCCGGAGTTGGGACCGCGACGGACCACCAGGAGGGCCGAACCGAAGGGCAGCGCGTCCACCGCGGCCTGCGCCTCGGGCGACAGGGAGGGCGACTGGGTCTGCCCGGTCACCTCCGCGTCGTACGCCTCAAGGCCGGAGATCGAGATGGTCGAGGTCGTCTCCGACGGCCGCTCGACGCCACCGCGCAGGGGCGCTCCGCAGTTGGAGCAGAAACGGCTCGCCTCCGCATTGCGGTGACCACACCTCGTACACACCAAGGTCATGGACGGACCCCCTTGCGGCTGCCCACCGGGGGCATGGGACGCGTACGGGTCGGGGGCAAACCCTCCACCCGTACCTGAGGTTGACGGTTCCCCGGAACCTATGCGGCCGGGCGCGGCAGGGTCAACAGGGGACGCGGCCTGTCCGCCCGGAATGTCACCGCCTGGAGCACCAACCTGATCACGGAACAGCGGGCGTTCACCGGACTGCTCCTCGGCTCCCCCGTGGCGGGGGGCACGGTGTCGTGCCGTGGCGTTGCCACGGTCCTCGCGTGCGCTCTTGCCGAACAACTTCGCAAACAACTTCACGGGCGATTCCCCTTGACCGAAACAGACCCGCCCGTGGGGCAGGACGAACCCTGACTACACACACCTGCCGACCCGGACACCTTCACAACGTCCGTACCCACCGGACAGTTTCCACCACGCACCGCTCTTCCGGTGCGCCGACCCCCCGCAACCGCGTGCACCCGCCGAGTGACCCCCGCGTTCCCCGGATCACCGGGAGGACGACCGAGCGTAGTCAGGCTGCTTCGCCGGCCGCAAGGCGTCCACGACGATCTCCTCCGCACGCGTCACCGTCACGCTGGCCTGCTCCTTCTCCAGAGTCTGCACCACGCCGCCGGGGATGTGGAGCGCTGGTTCCAGGTCCTGCGGCCTGCCGATCACCTTGAACCGGTACGGCGCACTGATCGCCTTCCCGTCCACGCTCACCCCTTCCCCTTCGCCGCCCGTCAGGTACGTACCGGCCACGATCCGCACTCCGTTGAGCTGGATCGCCTCGGCACCCGCCGCGCGCAGCTCCTGGACGGCGTCCAGCAGCATGCGCGACTCCACCGCCGCGTGCTCGTCGGTGACCACCATGGTGATCCCGGGACCCTCGGCGCCCACGGTGCCGGCCAGCACGCCCAGTTGCTTCTCCCTCTCGACGGTCTGCTTGCGCGCCGCTTCGGCCTGGTCCGAGCTGTTCTCCAGTTCGGTGCGCTGGCCTTCAAGACGCCGCTTCTCATCATCTAGACGTTCCGTGCGGTCATCCAGTTCATCGAGGATCCGTACCAGATCCTCCTGTCGGGCCCCACGCAGCACACTACTGTCACTGGTGGCCGCGACCTGGACGGCGAGGCCGAAACCGAGGCCCGCGAGCAACAGCGCGACGATCAGCTGCGCCCGGCTGAGGCGCGGCGGCCACAGCCCCTTCATGAGGCGCTGTCTCCCCGTCAGACCCGGTTGCGTGACCCGCTGGCCGTGCGGCCCCTGCGCGTCGAGGTCTCCCTGACCACCCGCGGCGGGCCCCACGGGCACCTCGGCCGGCAGTTCCCTGCGCAGCTGGTGGGCGGAGGCGTCCTGCTGCTGCCCCCCACCGCCACTCACGGCCTCACCGTCACGGCCGGGCGCGCCCTGTCCCTCGGAGTTCATCGGCCCCTCGGAGTTCATCGGCCTCACGCCCGGAACACATGACGGCGGATCGCGGCGGCGTTGGAGAAGATGCGGATGCCGAGCACGACCACCACACCGGTCGACAACTGCGCACCGACGCCCAACTCGTCGCCCAGGAAGACGATCAGGGCCGCGACGACGACGTTCGACAGGAACGACACCACGAACACCTTGTCGTCGAAGATGCCGTCGAGCATGGCCCGCAGCCCTCCGAAGACGGCGTCCAGCGCCGCGACCACGGCGATCGGGAGATACGGTTCGACCACCGCGGGGACTTCGGGCCGGACCAGCAGTCCGGCCACGACTCCCAGGACGAGGCCCAGTACGGCGATCACGATGTGCCCTTCTCTGTTCTCGGCTGTGCGGTGCGGACGATCACGCTCGGCGCCGCGGGCAACCGCAGGTCGTCGTGCGCGGAAATCCCCGTCCTGATCCCGAAGTTCTCCTGGAGCGCGTTCAGGTACAGGCCGTCGGGGCTGTTCTGGAACCGGGTGCTCAACCGCTGGCGGTCGCCGACCGCGAGCACGGTGTAGGGCGGTACCAGGGGGCGGTTGTCCACCAGGACGGCGTCTCCCGCCGCCCGGATCGCGGACAGGGCGGTGAGCCGCTGTCCGTTGATCGACACGGCTTCGGCCCCGGAGTGCCAGAGCCCGTTGACGACCCGCTGGAGATCACGGTCCTTGACGCGGCCCGTGTCGGAGAAGCCCGAGGTGCCGCGCGGACCGTCACCGTCCGCGTCGGCCTCCTTGGCGTCGTCCACCGTGAGTTTGACCCCGGGGCCGTGCACCGCGGAGGAACCCGCGAGGACGCCGACGAGGTCGTCGGAGCCCTCCTCGTGCTGCAGCGCCTCGCGCCTGCGGTCGTGCACGTCGTCCCGGAGGGTGTCGACGCTCTTCTCCAACTCGTCGGCCGCCGCCGTCTCGGCCTCGACCCGGTCGATCAGTTCCTCGCGTTCCTTGGCGATCACGGGAGCCGTCACCCGCGCCTGCGCCGCGCCCACCGTGACGACCAGTCCCGCCAGGACCAGCCCCACCGCCAGGCCGAGCCGCGCGCGCAGGGTCTTCGGCAGCCCGCCGCTCTCCCCCTGGGCCCGCTTGCGCGCCGCGGCCTCCGCATAGCCGTCGTCGAGGCTGTGGTCCATGACGTTCGTCAACAGGGACATGGACGCGTCCGGGCGCCGGGGACGCGAAGTCGTACTCCGAACAGGGGGCGGCTGCGGCATGCCGCACATCGTCGCACGTCGGCGTCCATTCCTCCGAATGGCCCTGACGGACCGCCGGACGGCGCCCGGCAGGGGCGCCGTCCGGCACTCGAAAGACGTACCCGTCACGCCGCGATGACGGCCCGAGCGGGTGATCGACGGGTCAGTTGCCCGCGCTCTCGACGACCCCCGACCACTCGTCCAGCAGGGCCTGCGCCGAGGCGTCGTCGGGACCCTCCGCCCACAGATGGGTGACCGCTTCGGCACGGTCGGGGAGGACCAGCACCCAACGGCCGTCCGCCTCGACCACCCGCACGCCGTCGGTGGTGTCCACGGACCGGTCCCCCGCTTCCTCCACCACCCTGCGCATGACCAGGCCCTTCACGGCCCACGGGGTCGCCACATCGCGCTTGAGCACATGGGCACGGGGAATCCGTGCATCGATCTGGCTCAACGTCAGCTGGGTGCGGGCCACCAGGCCGATCAGGCGGACGAAGGCGGCCGTGCCGTCGAAGACGCTGCTGAACTCCGGGACGATGAAACCGCCGCGCCCGTCGCCGCCGAAGATCGTGGTTTCCTCACGGCCCACCCTCGTCAGGTCGTCGGGGGACGTCGTCGTCCAGTCGACCTGGGTGCCGTGGTAGGCCGCGACCTGCTCGGCGATCCGGGTCGTCGTCACCGGCAGGGCCACCCGCCCGCTCCGGCGCTCGGCGGCGACCAGGTCCAGCATGACCAACAGCGCACGGTCGTCCTCGACGATCCGCCCCTTCTCGTCCACCAGCGACAACCGCTCGCCGACCGGGTCGAACCGCACCCCGAACGCCGCCCGGGCCGAGGCCACGATCTCCCCGAGCCGCACCAGGCCGGCCCGTCGCGCGTCCGCCGTCTCGGTGGGCCGCGCCTCGTCCAGACCCGGATTGACCGTCAGCGAGTCGACACCGAGTTTGCCCAGCAGGCTCGGCAGGACCAGGCCGGCGCTGCCGTTCGACGCGTCGACCACCACCTTGAGCCCGGAGTCCGCGATGCCCGTGGTGTCGACGTTCCGCAACAGGGAACCCGTGTACGAGTCGAAGACGCTCGCCGGGAAGTGCAGGTCGCCGATCTCGCCGGGGAACGCCCGACGGTACTCCTGGCGCGCGTACACCCGGTCGAGCTTGCGTTGACTCGCCTGGGAGAGGTCGGCGCCCCGTCCGTCGAAGAACATGATGTCGACCGAGTCGGGCACCCCGGGCGACGTGCGGATCATGATGCCGCCGGCGCTGCCCCGTGCCGTCTGCTGCCGCGCCACGGGCAGCGGCACGTTCTCCAGGTCCCGCACGTCGATCGCACTGGCCTGGAGGGCGGAGATCACCGCGCGCTTCAGGGCCCGGGCGCCCCTGGAGTGGTCGCGGGCGGTGGTGACCGTCGCTCCCTTCTTCAGGGTCGTCGCGTAGGCGCCGGCCAGCCTCACGGCCAGCTCCGGGGTGATCTCGACGTTCAGGATGCCGCTGACCCCGCGCGCGCCGAAGAGGTGCGCCTGGCCGCGGGACTCCCAGATGACCGAGGTGTTGACGAAGGCGCCCGCCTCGATCGTCTTGAAGGGATAGACCCGCACATTGCCCTGGACGATCGATTCCTCACCGACGAGACACTCGTCGCCGATGACGGCACCGTCCTCGATGCGGGCGGCCCGCATGATGTCGGTGTTCTTCCCGATGACGCAGCCCCGGAGATTGCTGTGCTCCCCGATGTAGACGTTGTCGTGGAGGACCGCCTTGTGGAGGAACGCACCGCTCTTCACGACGACGTTCGAGCCGACCACCGTGTGCTCGCGGATCTCGGCGTTGGCTTCGACCTTGGCGTAGTCCCCGATGTACAGGGGGCCCCGCAGCACCGCGTCGGGGTGCACCTCGGCGCCCTCGGCCACCCACACCCCGGGGGAGATCTCGAATCCGTCGAGGTCGACGTCGACCTTGCCCTCCAGGACGTCCGCCTGGGCCTTCACATAGCTCTCGTGCGTGCCGACGTCCTCCCAGTAGCCCTCGGCGATGTAGCCGTAGATGGGCTTGCCGTCCTTCATCAGCTGGGGGAAGACGTCACCGGACCAGTCGACGGACACATCTGCCTGGACGTAGTCGAAGACCTCGGGTTCCATCACGTAGATACCGGTGTTGACGGTGTCGGAGAAGACCTGGCCCCAGGTGGGCTTTTCCAGGAAACGTTCGACCCTGCCCTCTTCGTCGACGATGGTGATGCCGAACTCCAGAGGATTCGGTACCCGGGTCAGACACACCGTGACGAGGGCTCCCTTCTCCTTGTGGAAGGCAATCAACTCAGTGAGGTCGAAATCGGTGAGGGCGTCACCGGAAATGACCACGAACGCATCGTCCTTGAGCGCCTCTTCCGCATTCTTCACACTGCCCGCGGTTCCGAGTGGCTTCTCCTCGTTGGCGTAGGTCAACTCCATGCCGAGTTCTTCACCATCGCCGAAGTAGTTCTTGACGAGGGAAGCCAGGAACTGGACGGTCACGACTGTCTCGGTGAGCCCATGCCTCTTCAGCAGCCGCAGCACGTGCTCCATGATGGGCCGGTTGGCCACGGGCAGGAGCGGCTTGGGCATGCTTGAAGTCATGGGGCGAAGGCGTGTGCCTTCGCCACCGGCCATCACAACGGCCTTCATGTCGGAAGCGTCCTCCTTGAGAGACGACGGTCTAGCCGACTGCGCCCTCAATTGTCCCGCACGGATCCGCTACGGGCCATCAGGCGAGCACCCAGGCACCATCGGCGGGGCGCTCAGCCGGCCATGGCGTCCGCCCGCACCAAGCGGCGAACCTGGACCATGTACAAGACTCCTGCCCACCAGTACAGGGTTGTACCCCATCCGGCGAACGCCCATCCGAAAATAGCAGCGAGTGACGCGATCCATCCGCTTCCGTCGCTGAGCAGCAACAACGGGAAGGCGTACATCAGGTTGAAGGTGGCGGCCTTGCCGAGGAAGTTCACTTGCGGCGGCGGATATCCGTGCCGTCTGAGGATGCCGACCATCACCAGCAACACGAGTTCACGCGCAAGCAGTACGGCGGTGAGCCAGACGGGCAGGATCTCCCGCCAGGTGAGGCCGACCAGGGTCGACAGAATGTAGAGCCGGTCGGCCGCGGGATCGAGCAGTCGGCCGAGGCTGCTCACCTGGTTCCAGCGACGCGCGAGCATTCCGTCCAAATAGTCGCTGACACCGCTGAGCGCCAGGACGAGCAGGGCCCACCCGTCGCTCTTGGGGCCCCCGAACTCGGGGCGGAGGATCAACCACAGGAAGAGCGGCACGCCCAAGAGGCGCGCCATGCTGAGGATGTTGGGGATGGTGAGGACCCGGTCCGTCTGGACACGCGTCTCCTGGACCTCCACCCGGGGGCCTCCTGTGGGAACGAGCCAACGATACGACCTGACCTTACCGCCCAGCGGAGAACCTTCCGTACGGAGGGGTGCACGGCACTCCGGACAACGGCCTACGAGCCGGTTGCCCGGGTTGCCCCTGGTTTCCCGACCCGTAAACGCAAAAAAGAGCTGTGGGCCCCGGAGGAATAACCCTCCAGAGCCCACAGCTCTCTTATTCAAAGTTTGTTCGGCGGCGTCCTACTCTCCCACAGGGTCCCCCCTGCAGTACCATCGGCGCTGTGAGGCTTAGCTTCCGGGTTCGGAATGTAACCGGGCGTTTCCCTCACGCTATAACCACCGAAACACTACGAAACACACACCGCACACACCCCAATCACCCAAACATTCGGGGATCGAAGGGTGTGTTGGATGTTCGTGGTTTCAGAACCAACACAGTGGACGCGAGCAACTGAGGACAAGCCCTCGGCCTATTAGTACCAGTCAACTCCACCGGTCACCCGGCTTCCATATCTGGCCTATCAAC
>NZ_JBHXEN010000061.1:0-9516 GCF_042724695.1 Streptomyces sp. NPDC127068
TGGGGGGGCCGCCGGGCCCGCCTGTGTGTCGTCTGGGCCCGGGCCCCACCACCGCTGGGGCCTTCACCTGCCTTTCGTGCCGTACGGCGGGTGCGCCGGGGTGGTCGTTACTTCAGGCCCAGGCTGATGAAGTCGTACTGACCGCTGTAGGCGTCCGTGGTGTAGACGTTGGTCAGCTCGGAGGAGCGGAAGTTGATGAACTTCTCGAAGACGAAGGGCAGGTAGTACGCGCCCTCCATGACCTGGTGGTTGATCTCGGTCGCGATCTGCTCCTTCTTCGTGTCGTCCAGTTCGGTGACGAACTTGTCGAAGTTGGCGTCGATCGCCTTGTCCTTGATCAGGGCGAAGTTGTTGTTGCCGCTGTCGAGGATGTACTTGCTGTCCCACAGCGGCTGGCCGTAGCCCTGCACCGACGGGAAGTCGGGGCCCCAGCCCATGATGATGATCCCGTAGTTCTTGTCCTTGACGAGCTTCGGGTTGCCGATGATGCCGGAGGTCTGCGAACCGTCGTACTTGTCGATCTCGACGTTGACGCCGATCGCCTTCAGCGAGGTCTGGAGCGATTCGGCGGTGGCCACCTCGACCGGCTTGTTGTTGCGGACCGCGATGGTGGTGTCGAAGCCGTTCGGCTTGCCGCACTTCTTGAGTGCTTCCTTGGCCTTCGTCACGTCCGGCTTGCCGTCGTTCTGGGCGAGGCCGTAGGGGTCGTACTTCTGGCCCTCGGAGCCGGGGACGGACGGCGGGAGCATGTTGGTGCCGATGTCGCCACCGGCCATCGGGCCGCCGCGCGCGGTCTGGAGCGACTTGTGGTCGGCGCCGTAGATGACGGCCTTGCGGCACTCGATGTTGTCGAACGGGGCGACCGACTGCGGGAACGCCGCGTACCGGATGAATCCGGAGACCGGGTTGTCGAGGTTGCCCTTGTGGCTCTTGAGCGCCTTGATGCGGCCCTGCGGGGACAGACCGGTCTGGTTGATGTCCAGGTGGTAGTCACCGGCGAGGATGCGGTTGTCCATCTCGTTGGCGTTCGAGAAGAAGTTCACCGTGATCTTGTCCGGCAGTGCCTTGCGCACCGGGTCGGAGGACTGCTTCCACTCGGTGTTGCGGACGAGGGTGACCTCCTTCTTCGGCGTGTACGAGGCGAACTTGTACGGGCCGGAGGAGAACGGCTTGAGGCCGTACTTGGACTTGGTGTCCTTGTCCTGGCGGACCGGCGAGGCCGAGGTGAGCGCGAGCATCTCCTCGAAGTCGCTGTTGGCCGTGGGGAGTTTGAAGACGATGGTCTTGTCGTCGGGCGTCTCGATCGCCTTCAGGCCGAGCTTGTCCGCGGACTTGTCCTTGTACGGGCCCGGGTACTCGCCCTTGGGGTCGAGGACGTCCTTCAGGTAGATCGGACCGCCGGCCAGCACGTCCTGCGCCCACACGCGCTCGATGCCGTACTTGACGTCCTTGGAGGTGATCGGTTTGCCGTCCTCCCAGGTGATCCCGTCCCGCAGCGTGTACGTGTACGTCTTGCCGTCGTCGCTGATCTCGGCGCGCGCGGTCGCGAGGTCCGGGGTCAGGTCGGAGCCGTCCTTGCCGGGCTCGGTCTTGCTGGTGACGAGCTGACGGCTGTAGTAGCGCATGAAGTTCCACGCGAAGCCGTAGTACGCCCGGGTGGTGTCCCACGAGTCGGCGTCCTGGGCGCCCGCGAACTTGAGCGTGCCGCCCTTCTTGGTGGCGGCGCTGGCGACCTTGTTGTTGGCCGCGTCGAAGCCCGCGGCCTTGCCGCCCTTGCCATCGTTGTCGTCGCTGCCGCCGCCGCACGCCGCCGTGGCCAGCAGTGCCGCGACCACGGCCGTCGCCGCCGCGATCTGCTTGCGCCGTCCTCTGCTGTGGGTAGTCACGATGTCGGTTCCTCCGTGTGATCGTGGCCCGCCGGTGACGGGCCCTTGGGGGTACGGCAGTTCAGCGGGAACCCTTGGGGTCGAGCGCGTCGCGCACGCCGTCGCCGAAGAGGTTGAACGCGAGGACTGTGATGAAGATCGCCAGGCCCGGAATGACCATGTACATCGGGTCGGACTCGTAGTAGTTCACGGCCAGGGAGAGCATGTCGCCCCAGGAGGAGGTGGGTGGCTTGACGCCGACACCCAGGAAGCTGAGGGCCGCCTCCGTGAGGATGTTGGTGGGGATCATCATCGTCATGTACACGATAATCGGAGCCACCAGATTGGGCAGCAGCTCCTTGAAGAGGATGTAGAACCGTCCGGCCCCGAGGCTGCGGGCGGCCTCCACGTACTCGCGCTCGCGCAGCGAGAGGGTCTGCCCGCGGACCACCCGGCCCACGTAGGGCCAGCCGAAGAACCCGATCACCAGGATCATCACCAGCACCCGGACGCCGGTGCCGGTCAGTCCCAGCATCTCGTTCGGCATCACGGAGACCAGGGCGATGATGAACAGCAGTTGCGGGAAGGACAGCAGCAGGTCCATCGCCCGGCTGATCAGTGCGTCCAGCCAGCCGCCGAAGTACCCGGCGAGCACCCCGAGGACGGTGCCGATCGCCACCGCGACCAGCGCGGACGCGAAGCCGACCAGCAGCGAGATCCGCGCCCCGTGCACGATCCGGGCGAAGATGTCGCGACCGTTGACGGGCTCGACCCCGAACCAGTGGTCACCGCTCATGCCGCCGAACGAACCCACCGGGGTCGACATCAGCGGGTCGATCAGATCCTCGTGGTAGGCGTTCGGGTCCTCGCCGTAGAGCTTGGTGATCAGCGGGGCGAACACCGCGACCAGGATCAGCATCACCACCACGGCGCCCCCGAACAGGGCGAGTTTGTCGCGTTTCAGACGCTCCCAGGCGATGCGCCCGAGCGAGCGCCCCTGCACCGCCTCCCCCTGGGCCGCGACCTCCGTGGCGACCGACCCGGCCGCCTCGGCGGTCGGCTCGTGCAATGGTGCCGTCATCGTGACAGAGACCCCTCTTCTCAACCGGCGGCGACCGACCCACGGTTGCCGGTGGCGACGTGCGGCGGTACGTCGTACGCGAGGGCTGGGCACCCCGTGCGACGGGGTGCGTGACCTCTGGTGCGGGAGTCTTCATCGCGGTTGCGATCCGTAGCCAGACCTCGCCCTGAATGGATGCGCAACCGTGATCCGGGCTGAGGGGTTCCGTTATCCGAACGGCCGATAACGCACCCCGGACGGGAGACCGTTGGGGCTCCAGAGCGCACGCGCGTAGATCTGTGCGACGGGTGACCACAGATGCCCCACGGAGACCGAAAGGGAACAAGGGGCCCACAGCGCCCGGGAGGCGACAGACCGGGAGGGAGGGTGCGTCAGCGGGGCGGGTAACCGTACCCGGCGGTAGGAGTGACCGGAGCGACGTGTGATTCGCGATCGTAGAACGGCCGGGCGTTCGCCCTCAGCCACATCGCGACGGGGTCGTACGCGTCGGCGAGGGCGACCGTGGACACCGCGAGCCCCTCGGGCACCGCACCGATCGACTGCTGCATCATCGTCCGCACCGCGTCGACGGACTGCGGACCGCTGTCGTACACGTCCAGCCCGATCGCCAGGTACGGGGCACCCAGAGCCGGCTGCACCCAGGCGCGACGCAGGGTGCGCACCACCGAGGTGCGGTGCGCGTTCTGCCCCAACACGGCGTAGAACTGCGGGATTTCGATGGCCGGCTCGGAGATCCGGAGCGGCCCGGCGGGCTGGCGGTCCAGACCGGTGGCGATCCGCCGCAGGTCGAGCCACGGGATGCCGACGCCGCCGCCCGGGGTGTGCGGATTGAGCCAGAGGCCGTACCGGTCGGGGTAGAGCGCGCGCGCCACCTCTGCCACGGACACCACCTCGTACGAACGGTTCCAGCCGCTCGCGGACAGTTCCTGGGCGGAGGTCACACAGGGCGCGTAGCCGAGGCCGTCCAACTCCATGTTGCCGTACTGGGCGTCGGGCGAGCCCGGTCTGCCGTGCCACAACAGCATCCAGACCTGGCCGGAGGCGGGGTCGGCGAGGGCGTGCAACAGCGCCTCGTACGCGTCGTAGCGCCCGGGGGTCACCTGGCGCAGCATGTGCTCGATCTGCCCGGCCGCAGCCGTGCCCGACGCACTCACCCTTGACCGCCCCTTCATGACACATCGGAACAGCGCAGCGCGGTTCCGAACCCGACACGTCCGCCACGGCCCGGCGGGTGCTTCGGCCCGGCCGGACCATGGAACCAGCTTAAGCGCCGTCGCCGGGACCGATTTGACCCGACGGTCCCAGGTCCGTCACAGGTGGCGACCGCTCCGCGGCCCGGGGGTCACCGGCCCCGGACGTAGAACGGCCGCACCTGCTCGCGCATCCAGTCGGCCACCGGGTCCCGGGCGACGTCGAGGAGGATCAGGTTGACCCCCCAGGCGACGGGGGCCCGACCGAGCGCCCGACCGAGGGCGTCCAGCGGCAGTTCGCCGGCCGCCGCCTCCCCCTGGTCGAGTTCGACGCCGATGAACAGTGCGGGGTCGCCGTCCTCCACGCTGGCCAGCGCGCGACGGGCGGTGGTGACCACGCCCACCGACGCGAACTCGGCGGCTGCGGCGGTGAGGAAGTCCACCGGGTCCTCCTTCCAGTCCGGCTGGCGCAGCCGGACCCGGCCGCCGCTGCCGGGACCGTCCAGGGGGGTGCGACCGGCCCGGCAGAGCTCCGCGACGGCCGGGGGCGGCAGCGGGACGCCGACCGCTCCACCGGGGTTGAGGACGATGCCGAGTTGCGGGGGCAGCCCCCGGGCGAACTCGACGGCCGGGGCGACCGTACCGTCCATCCGGTCCCCGACGACCTGCCGGAACTGTGCGGCGGAGGTGAACACCGGGACGTACGCCTGGCCGTCGATCTCCAGGGTCGGCAGGTCCAGGGTGGCGCTGGCGGGCCCGCCGCCGTTGGGGAGCGGCACCCATATCCGGCTGCGTCCCAACACCTCCACGATCCGCGCGGCGGCGGACGGCACCCCGACGGACGCGGCGAGCACCTCCTCCAACTCGTTGGCCGGCCAACCGTCCCCGGACGAGCCGTCGGTCGTGAGGGGGGCCGGGGGGTCGTACGCCCCGGAGGGCGAGGGGTGGGGGGCCTGGGCCGGAATCTCCATCGTCAACCACCTGATCGGTACCGCGCTGCGTCTGCGCCAGGCACCCTAACGCGAAGCCGCGGGCCCGGGGCGCGGAGGCGGGCCCCGGGGTGACGGGTGGTGAGGGCGGGCCCCGGGGTGGCAGGTAGGGGGAGGCGGGGGGCGCTACCCGTCGAAGCGGATGGACCGCAGCGCTCCGCCCGCCGGACGGTCCAACAGCACCGCGGAGGTGCAACCGGACGGCAGGCTCCCGCGCTCCGCGTCCCGCACCAGGCGCCCGACCGCCCGCCGGTGCCGCGCGAAGGCGTACCGCGACACTCCGCGGCCCCGTTCGCGCTGCCCGCTGAGCGCGGTGTCCGGCGCGACGTCGAGCAGCAGCAGGTGCAGCGTCGTCCCCCGGACCCGGGCCTCGCGGGCGAGCCACCGGCGCACCCACGCCTGGGTGCCGCAGTCGTGCACCACCACGCTCGCCCCGGACCGCAGCGCCCGCCGCAGCGCAGTGAAGTGCGCGAGCCGCACCAGCGGCCGGTACAGGCCGTAGGGCAGCACGCCGGGCATCCGACGGGTCCAGCGGTCGCGGGTGTCCTGGGAGTCGATGCGGACGGCGGCGGGGACGTCGTCCGCGCGCACCGTCCGGGACATCAGGGTGGACTTGCCGCTGCCCGGGAGCCCGGACACCACGACGAGGTCACCGGGGGCGAAGCGCAGCGCGTGCGGCCCCCGGCCCGCCCGTTCCCGCAGATCACGTACGATCCCCGTGGCCCGCCCCCCGCACACCTGGGCGGCAGGTGCTCCCGACTGTTCGGGCAGCGCGACGCCCGAAGCGCTCACGTACCCCCTGGTCCTGTTCACCGTGATCGTCCCCTCCAGTCGGTCACGTGAGCCTTCCCCGTAGAGTGTAAAGAGCGGGTAATTTCGGATGCTCGTGATTTTCGTCCGGATACGGTCACGACCGCGTGACGGCCCGTGGTCGCACGGACACCCTGCGCCCCGCGGGAGCGCGGCCTCCGCCCCGACGGCCACCGCGCGTGGCCGGTGCCGGGGCGAAAGGGGCCGCCGCCCTGCCCAGGGCGGCGAATGCGTGCAATGATGTGGCCGCCAACTGCATACCGGCCGCTTGAATCCGCGCGGGAGAGCCCTCGGTCCGACCGGGGCGCCGAAGGAGCAAGTCCCTCCCTTGAATCTCTCAGGCCCAGTTACCGCGCGGGCGAGGCACATCTGAAAAGCGGATCGCAGCGCCGTGGAGCGCGCGGTCCCACCCAAGGTGCAAACCGGGCCGCCGTCCGCGGCGTGGCTCCCGGCGAACCTCTCAGGTCCCATGACAGATGGGGAGGATCACCTCGCCGTCATGCCCTGGGAGCACTATCCATGAGCACCGCCCCCCGCCGTACCGCGCTCGATGCGCTGCACCGCCTCCTCGGCGCGACCATGACCGACTTCGCCGGCTGGGACATGCCCCTGCGCTACGGCAGCGAGCGCGACGAGCACCAGGCCGTGCGCACCCGGGCCGGCCTGTTCGACCTCTCCCACATGGGCGAGATCACCGTCACCGGGCCGCAGGCCGCCCAGCTGCTGAACCACGCGTTGGTCGGCAACATCGCCACCGTCGGCACCGGCCGCGCCCGGTACACGATGATCTGTCGCGCCGACGGCGGCATCCTGGACGACCTGATCGTCTACCGCACCGGGGCCACCGAGTACCTGGTCGTCGCCAACGCGGGCAATGCGCAGACCGTCCTCGACGCCCTGCGCGAGCGGGCGTCCGGCTTCGACGCCGAGGTCCGCGACGACCGGGACGCCTACGCGCTGATCGCCGTGCAGGGCCCCGAGTCGCCCGGCATCCTGGCGGCGGTGACCGATGCGGACCTGGACGGCCTGAAGTACTACGCCGGCCTCCCGGGCACCGTCGCGGGCGTTCCCGCACTGATCGCCCGTACCGGTTACACCGGCGAGGACGGCTTCGAACTGTTCGTCGCGCCGGAGCACGCCGAGCGGATCTGGCAGGCGCTGACCGAGGCGGGAGCGGCGGCCGGACTGGTGCCCTGCGGGCTGTCCTGCCGGGACACGCTGCGCCTGGAGGCGGGCATGCCGCTGTACGGGCACGAGCTGACCGAGGCGCTGACCCCCTTCGACGCCGGGCTCGGCCGGGTGGTGAAGTTCGAGAAGGAGGGCGACTTCGTCGGCCGCGCCGCTCTGGAGGCCGCCGCCGAGAAGGCCGCGGCGAACCCGCCGCGCAAGCTGGTCGGGCTGGTCGCCGAGGGGCGGCGGGTGCCGCGCGCCGGGTTCGCGGTGGTCGCGGACGGCGCGGTGATCGGCGAGGTCACCTCGGGAGCCCCCTCCCCCACCCTTGGCCGGCCGATCGCCATGGCGTACGTCGACGCCGCGCACGCCGAGCCCGGCACGGCCGGGGTGGCCGTCGACATCCGGGGCACCCACGAGCCCTACCGGGTCGTGGCGCTGCCGTTCTACAAGCGCCAGAAGTAGCCGGCTCCGTCTGCCGCGCGCCAGCGGTACCGCGGGCCAGCGGTACCGGGCGCGAGCCGGTAGCGGCACCGTCCACGAGGCGCCAGAAGTGGGGGCCGCCGCCGTCGCCGGACCCGTCCGGCAGCGCCGCCACCGGGCGCCGCCCGGGCGGGCCTCCCGCGGGCGCGTCCAGCGCCCGTCTCGCATACCAAGACATCCCGTTCCCCAGCACTCCCCCGCGTACAGGAGAATTCCCACCATGAGCAACCCCCAGCAGCTTCGCTACAGCAAGGAGCACGAGTGGCTGTCGGCCCCCGACGGCGACGGCGTGGCGACGATCGGCATCACCGAGTTCGCGGCAGGCGCGCTCGGCGACGTGGTCTTCGCCCAGTTGCCCGAGGTGGGCCAGCAGCTGACCGCGGGCGAGTCCTGCGGTGAGCTGGAGTCGACGAAGTCGGTCAGCGACCTGTACTCCCCCGTGAGCGGCGAGGTCACGGAGTCCAACCAGGACGTCGTGGAGGACCCTTCCCTGGTGAACTCCGCGCCCTTCGAGGGCGGCTGGTTGTTCAAGGTGCGCGTCACGGCCGAACCGGACGACCTGCTCACCGCCGATGAATACACCACCTTCTCCGCGGGCTGACCCGAGACTAGGGATCATCTGATGTCGCTTCTGAACACCCCCCTGCACGAGCTGGACCCGGACGTCGCCGCCGCCGTCGACGCCGAGCTGCGCCGCCAGCAGTCGACCCTGGAAATGATCGCGTCGGAGAACTTCGCCCCGGTCGCCGTCATGGAGGCCCAGGGTTCGGTGCTCACCAACAAGTACGCGGAGGGCTACCCGGGCCGCCGCTACTACGGCGGCTGTGAGCACGTCGACGTGGTCGAGCAGATCGCCATCGACCGGATCAAGGAACTGTTCGGCGCCGAGCACGCCAACGTACAGCCGCACTCCGGGGCCCAGGCCAACGCGGCGGCGATGTTCGCGCTGCTCAAGCCGGGCGACACCATCATGGGTCTGAACCTCGCGCACGGCGGGCACCTGACCCATGGCATGAAGATCAACTTCTCCGGCAAGCTCTACAACGTCGTCGCCTACCACGTGGACCAGACGACCGGCCAGGTCGACATGGCCGAGGTGGAGCGCCTCGCCAAGGAGTCCAAGCCGAAGCTGATCGTCGCGGGCTGGTCCGCGTACCCGCGTCAGCTCGACTTCGCCGCCTTCCGCCGGATCGCGGACGAGGTCGGCGCCTACCTGATGGTGGACATGGCCCACTTCGCGGGCCTCGTCGCGGCCGGGCTGCACCCCAACCCGGTGCCGCACGCCCATGTCGTCACCACCACCACGCACAAGACGCTCGGCGGCCCGCGCGGCGGCGTCATCCTGTCCACGCAGGAGCTGGCGAAGAAGATCAACTCCGCGGTCTTCCCCGGTCAGCAGGGCGGTCCCCTGGAGCACGTGATCGCCGCCAAGGCGGTCTCCTTCAAGGTCGCCGCCTCCGAGGAGTTCAAGGAGCGCCAGCAGCGCACCCTGGACGGCGCCCGCATCCTGGCCGAGCGCCTGGTGCAGGACGACGCCCGTGCGGTCGGGGTCAACGTCCTGTCCGGCGGCACCGACGTGCACCTGGTCCTGGTCGACCTGCGCGAGTCCGAGCTGGACGGGCAGCAGGCCGAGGACCGACTCCACGAGGTCGGCATCACCGTGAACCGCAACGCGGTCCCGAACGACCCGCGGCCCCCGATGGTCACCTCGGGCCTGCGCATCGGCACCCCTGCGCTCGCCACTCGCGGCTTCACCGCCGAGGACTTCCGCGAGGTCGCCGACGTGATCGCCGAGGCGCTGAAGCCGTCGTTCGACGAGACGGTGGCGGCGGACCTGAAGGCCCGGGTCTCGGCCCTGGCCGACAAGCACCCGCTGTACCCGGGGCTGTAGTCCCGACGGGGTGCCGCGCACACCGGTGCGCGGCACC
>NZ_JBHXEN010000061.1:9526-47999 GCF_042724695.1 Streptomyces sp. NPDC127068
CCCTTTTCGGGCGGGGGCCGGCCCCGTCCCCACACCCCCCGGTTGGCCCGGGGGGTTTCCGCCCGGGGGGGGCCCCCCCCCCCCGGGCCCCCCCCCCCCCGCGGCCCCGTTCGGGCCCGTTCTACCCTGTTCCGTACGTACCGGACACCCTTTCCGGCACCGCAGGACACTTGCAGAAACGATCCATCGAACGATCGGTCCATCGATCCACCGACCCGTCCCGGGCACGCCGGCCACCCCGGCCGCCCCCGGACTCCCCGGTACCCACCGGGTCCGTACCGCTCCCCACCGGGCGCGGAGGGTCCGCACCACCTGGCAGACAACGGCGTCTACCAGACACCAGCTAGGAGTTCTCCCGTGGCCATCTCGGTCTTCGACCTGTTCTCGATCGGCATCGGCCCGTCCAGCTCCCACACGGTCGGACCCATGCGCGCGGCGCGGATGTTCGCCCGCCGCCTCAAGAACGACGGCCTGCTCGCCCACACCGCGCACCTGCGCGCGGAGCTGTACGGCTCGCTGGGTGCCACCGGCCACGGGCACGGCACCCCCAAGGCGGTGCTGCTGGGCCTGGAGGGCGAGTCACCGCGCACGGTGGACGTCGAACACGCCGACGAGCGGGTGGAGCGGATCAAGACGGAGGGCCGGATCAACCTGCTGGGTGCGCACGAGATCCCCTTCTCGTTCGACGACGACCTGGTGCTGCACCGCCGCAAGGCGCTCCCTTACCACGCCAACGGCATGACCCTCTTCGCCTACGACATCGAGGGCGGCACCGTCCTGGAGAAGACGTACTACTCGGTCGGCGGCGGGTTCGTCGTCGACGAGGACGCCGTCGGAGCCGACCGCATCAAACTCGACGACACCCCCTTGAAGTACCCCTTCCGCAGCGGCGACGAGCTGCTGCGGATGGCCCGTGAATCGGGGCTGTCGATCTCCTCGATGATGCTGGAGAACGAGAAGGCGTGGCGCAGCGAGCAGGAGATCCGCGAGGGCCTCCTGGAGATCTGGCGGGTCATGCAGAGCTGCGTGTCGCGGGGCATGAGCCAGGAGGGCATCCTGCCCGGCGGGCTGAAGGTCCGCCGCCGCGCACCCGGTTCGGCACGGCAACTGCGGGCCGAGGGCGACCCGTTGGCCCACGCGATGGAGTGGGTGACCCTCTACGCGATGGCGGTGAACGAGGAGAACGCGGCGGGCGGGCGGGTCGTCACCGCCCCGACGAACGGAGCCGCCGGCATCATCCCGGCGGTCCTGCACTACTACGTGAACTTCGTGCCCGGGGCCGACGACGAGGGGGTCGTCCGCTTCCTGTTGGCCGCCGGGGCGGTCGGGCTGCTGTTCAAGGAGAACGCCTCCATCTCCGGGGCCGAGGTCGGCTGCCAGGGCGAGGTGGGCTCCGCGTGTTCCATGGCGGCGGGCGCCCTCGCCGAGGTGCTGGGCGGCTCGCCGGAGCAGGTCGAGAACGCGGCCGAGATCGGCATGGAACACAACCTCGGGCTCACCTGTGACCCCGTGGGCGGGCTGGTCCAGATCCCCTGCATCGAGCGGAACGGCATGGCCGGCGTGAAGGCGGTGACCGCGGCGAAGATGGCCATGCGGGGCGACGGGAGCCACCTGGTCTCGTTGGACAAGGTCATCAAGACCATGAAGGAGACCGGCGCCGACATGAGCGTCAAGTACAAGGAGACGGCACGTGGCGGGCTCGCGGTGAACATCATCGAGTGCTGAGCCCGTTGTGACGGCTAGGCCCTGACCAGCGCTTTTATGCCTTTCATCGCTGTCAGTGCCTTCCCTGCTTGCCGGCGGAAGGCCCTGGATCGGCCGCCCTGGGGCAGGCGTGAAAGTCCCTGAAAGTCCCTGGGACATCCCTGAGTAAGCAGCTCCCGGAGAAGCGGTCCCACTCGTGGGGGCCGCCTCTCCCTGCCGGCTTCCGGGAGGCATCCCTGCGCCGTCTCGTGCACGCCCTCGCCCTGCTGGCCGCGGCCGGAACCCTGACCGTCGCTGTGCCCTCGTCCGCGTCCGCGGCATGGTCCGGTCCGAACTGCACCGGGCTGCTGGTCGGCTGGGTCGGCCCGGGCGGGCACGACACCTTCGAGGCGGACACCGTCCGGATCGGGTAATCCGTGCGCTTCGTGTCAGGGAAGTCGCTGATGCCCGAGGCGGGTGATCGCTACTGGCCCCACGGCGGAAGCTCGCGCAGCGCGGCGGCCCGCTCCCTGACTAGGGCTATCTGTTCCCCCCCCCGGTGAATTTCGAGGTTCTCTTGGATCGTTGAGCGGGGTGCCGGCGGTAGCGGAGTGTGGGTGTGTCGATGAGGATTCCTTCCGCCAAGGCCGAAGCGGCCATGAGGAGTCCGGTGTCCTCCATTCCGTGGAGGGCTGACCATCCTCCGAGCGCGATGAGCAGGTGACGCCGCCACATCGTGCCTGCGGGGTGGACCGGCACCAGGTACTCCGTTGGACTGGTCTTCCAGGACGAGAGGAGTACCCCTCGGGGAAGGATGCCCGGCGGGAGGGGCAACAGGTGCTCGATCAGGACGCCGTTGGCCATGAGGTCACGGGCGTGTCCCACCGCGTAGCCCGCGGTGGGGTGTTCCGCAAGAGCAGCCCCGAGCGCAGTCAGGGCGTCGGCTTCGAGTTCGTCGTCGGCGTCCACGTTCTGCACGAGGGGTGCGGTGGCGCGACCCAGGGCGACGTTGCGGGTGACCGCCGGACCTTCGGTCGTGCCGTGGGAGGAGATGGCGACTCGTGGGTCGGCGGCGGCCCCGCAGCCGACGAGGGCGGCTTGGACGGCGGACGGCGGGCCGTCTATCTGGACGAGCCATCGCCATCGTGTGTGGCTCTGGCGAAGCAGCGACTGCCACGTCGCCGGCAGGAAGACGGCATGTGACTCGTGAGCTGCCGTCACCACATCCACCTGCATGTTCAGATCATATGGACCCTGCCTTCGGTGGGTTCGTGGTAGGCACGTGTGGGGCACTGGTAGCAGGAGGGGGTACGCATGGAACCGGGGTCGTACACGGCACGCCTGAGCGGGACGACCGCGTCGGACTCACGCGAGTTGGACCGTGTGTGCGAGGAGGTCGCGCGGGCGATGCACGAGGAGGGGACGGAGCCTCCGTTCGACGTTGCTTCGTCGAACTTCGCCACGGACCCCTTTCTGATCTGTGCTGACAGGTACTGGCGGCTGCGGTTCCTGGAGCACCCGAGCATCCGGACCGCCGCTGCCTGCTCCCTGTGGATCGCGGCGCACGTGTCCCGTGAGGCGCGCACCGAGGTGTGGGAGAAGTGGTCCTTGGGGTACGCGTTCATCACCAAGGACAGCGTCGAGTCGGCCGTCGAGCTCTCCCGGGCCATGGAGGAGATCGTCTCCCGCGACGCACCGGCCGGGGACGTCGCGTACTTCGCCACCCTCTACCACGCGGGCAAGTTGCGCTCGGACTTCCGTTTCGACGAACTGCACCAGTTCCTGGACTCGTCACTCCTCGCGCTCGCCGCGGGTGTCCACCGCCAGTCGGCGTTATTCACCGCGCTGCGGGCCTTCGCCGCGTTCGGAAGCCCGGTCATCACGGCCGAGCATGCCGTGGGCATGCTCGACCAGGCGTGGAGCTCCCCCGACCGCACCCGGCACGTGGTGGACATCTGCCTCAACGGTCTCCAGTTCGCCCTTCCCTTCGCCGGCCACGGCGAACTGCTGAGGGACCGTGCCGCCGAAGCCGTCGGGGATCACCCCGGTGACCACATGTTCCACTTCCGGCTCGCGTCCGGGTTGCACATGACGGGGGATCACGACGGCGCGCTGGCGGACATCGACACCGCGCTCAGGCTGCTTCCGGCGCTCGGCAGCCGCGGCAGTCACAAGCTGCTTCAGGAGCAGTACCTCGCCAAGCGGGACGCGATCGCGGAGGGCCGTCTACGCGCCGCGCGTGACCTCGAACACCGGCAACGGCTCGGAGAGCAGGATGCCCACCACCGAGAGCGGTGGGCCCAGTTGGAGGAGGAGTTGCACCGGCGGGGCGAGGAGCAGGCAAGGGCGCACCGTGAAGGGCAGGAGACGGCACGGGCGAACCACGTCCGATCGGTCGAGCTCGTCGCGGTCTTCACCTCCGCCATCGCCTTCGCCGTCGGCTCGCTCCAGGTGACGCTGACCGGGGACTTCCCCCTCCGTGACCGGCTTTTCATGATCGGTGCGTGGGGGATCGCCCATGTGCTCTTCGCGCTCCTGGTGGTCGGCGGGACCTGGCTGATCACCCGTCCACGGCGGTAGCTCCCGTCCGGTTGACCAGGACTGGGTGCGGGATGTGCCGGAGCGGAGTCCGGTCCGTGTGGTGTCTCCCGCAGGAGCAGGAGCAGGAGCGTTGAAGCTGTCGCTGACGATTAGTAAGGTCAGTGGTGGTACGGAGCTGGGGGAGAGTTCTTGTGACGACGCGCGGCATGGGCGCATGGGGGCGCGGTGCCCGGACATTGGCGCGTGCGGCGCTCGCGGCGCTGGTCGGTGCGGTGGCCGGAGTCGCCGCCTACTCCATCAGCCAGACCGGTGGCCAGCTGCTCTCCGTCGTGGTCGGTGGCCTCGTCGGCATCGCGATCGTGTTGGGGGCGGAGTTCTACCGGCGGTCGGCACAGTTGGTGGAGGTCCAGCTCACCCTGCCCGGCAGCGTGATGACGTTCGCTGCGAACACCGACATGCGGCAGGCGGCGCTCCGGATGTTCTTCCAGGCGGCGACGCGGGTCGCCACCCGGCCGTTGGACGACGACAGCGGCAATCTCCGTGAGGCTCTGACGTCCCTCAAGGCCCTGTTCGATCTGTACCGGGAGCCGCTGGAGTCGGGTGTCGCCCCTCCGCCGCCGGTCAGGGGGGACTCGGTCCACGCGCTCGTCCTGGACGTCCTCAACTTCGAGCTCGCTCCGTTCCTGGCGAAGTGGCACCCCCGGCTGAGCGCCTGGGAAGCCACCCGAGGAGACCAGGAGGACGAGAGCACGTGGCCGGAGAACTCCGTGTTCCGTGCGGAGCTCAAGGATCTCCAGCAGCGTCTGCGTCCCTACGTCATCGGCCTCGGGGAGATCGCCGGTCTCCGGGACCCGGAACGGCACCTACGCCGGTCCGGGTGGCAAGGGAGCACTCCGCCCCCACCGCTGCCTCGTCAGCAGGAGCAGGAGGTCGAGGAGAACCGCTGAACCGTTCCGTGGGCACGCACGGGTTCTCCGTCGCGTCACGCATGATGAGGGTGTGACGATCGCCTCCTCCGTGTGCCCTGCCGACCACAAACCACGTACTGAAGCCAACAGCACCCCCCCCCCGGCCGATTTCCGACTTGAGCGGGTAGGCGGACGTGCGGGTCTGATTCCCTCCGGGAGGGATTGATCGTGATCCCCCCTGTTGAGATCGATGGCGCGCGTGCCGTCCCTGCCGAGTGGGACGTGTTCCTGAGTTACAGCCGCACCGACGCCCACATGGCCGCTGCGCTCGCGGGCGCGCTGCGGGACCAGGGGTTGCGGGTGTTCCTCGACGATCTGGGAGTCGACGACTTCACGTCCATCACCACGTCCATCTCGGACGCCCTGGACCGGTCCAAGGTCCTCCTGGCCCTGTACTCGGCGGAGTATCCGCGGCGTCGGGCGTGCCAGTGGGAACTCACCTCCGCGTACCTCGCCGGTCAGCGGGAGGGCGATCCCCGGCGACGGGTGCTCGTCGTCAATCCCGAGCCCCGCGCCGATCATGTGCACCCCGTCGAGCTCCGCGACGCGAAGCACTGGGCGTGGCCCGACGGCCGCGGCGCGTTGCGGCAGTTGGCGGCCCAGGTCGCCGTGCACGTCTCGGGGGTCGAAGAGCCCTTGGGCGAGGTGGGGCGTTCGAGGGACACCCGAGCAGCCCGGGAGACCGTCTGGCTTCCCGCCCCGGCCGGCACCGGGTCGGCCCGCTTCACCGACCGGCTCGCGGAGCAGTGGCGCATCCACTCGGCGCTCGTTCGCCACCGCGCCCCGTTGGTCGCCCCGCCCGGCTCCGGCTCCGGCCGCACGGCCCAACTGCGCGGCATGCCCGGGATCGGCAAATCGGTCCTCGCCCAGGAGTACGCGCTCCGGTTCGGGTCCGCGTTCCCCGGCGGGGTGTTCTGGTTCGACCTCCACACGGCCCAGGGCGCCGCCACCGCACGGGTGATGGACGCCTATGCGGAGCAGGTCTCCGTGGTGTGCCACGCACTGGGCATCGAGGACTCGGCCTCCCCCACCCTCACACGGCAGCTCAGCCGCCTCGCCGTCCACCTCGGAGAACGCGGAACGCCCTGCCTGTGGGTCGTGGACGGGCTGCCCGACGGCCTGCACCACGGTGAACTCCCGTTGCTGCGGGGACCCCACCTCCTCGCATCGACCCTGCTGACCACCCGCTCGTTCCACTACGGCTCCTTCGCCGAGGTCATCGACCTTCCGTCGCTGTCGGACGCGGACGGCTACCGACTCGTCACCTCGCACCGCTCCCCCGCGGACGAGGTCGAGAAGGCGACGGCCCTCGCCCTCGTCCATGACGTGGGCGGCCATCCCCAGGCGTTGGACCTCCTCTCCGGCCTCGCCACGGCGGCGAACTTCGGCGTCGTCAGGAACCGCCTGCACACCATCGGCGCCGACATCCTGAGCGTGCCACGCCCACAGCGTGCCGAGCACCGCCCCGTCGCGCCGGCCCGCACCACCCTCACCTCCACTCTTCTCACCCGTCCCCTCTCGGGCAACGGCCCGGTGGACGACGTGCTGCGCCTGCTCGCCCTCGCCTCCCCCACCCCGCTGACCCAGACGGTCCTGGAGAACGTGCTCGCCTCCATGGACCCGTACGACCCCTGGGAAGCGGGGCCCTCGGTCACGGACGCCGTCGCCACGCTCCTGGGCTCCGGCGCCCTCCTCCCCGACCCCCAGGTCCCCGGGTCCTGGACGGTTCACGCCCTCCTGGCACGGGCGGTGCGCAGACACGACGAGGACACCGCGCGTCAAGAGGACCTGCGCCGCGTACTCCTGCACACGCTCGCGACGCCGCTCCCCCAGAAGCCGGTTCCCGCCACGCTCTCGACGAACCGCTCGTCCCGTACCGGGCCCGGACCCGTGGAGCGAGCCGCCGCCTTCGACCTCCAGATCGAGCTGGTCACCCGCGTCGGCGTCCAGCCCCTCGGCCCCGAGGACGGCTCACTGCGCGAAGCACTCACCTCACTGCACTCCCTCTTCGCCACCACGCGGGAGGCGCTCCACACCGTGGCGGGTGAGTCCCCGCCCCCGCTCGTCCTCCCCCGCATCGCGTCCATCCTGACCAACCGGCACCTCCGCCCGTTCCTCTCGATCTGGCACACCGCCCTCCGCCAGCACGAAGACACCTGCCCGTCCGACCGAAGCCCGATCGAACACGAGCGTCTTTGGCCACGCGCTACGGAGATGCGTGCACGACTGGACGCCTTGAGAGAACCGTTGACGTCAACGGCCAAGGAACTGGCAGCCCTCTGCGGAATCGACCTGCTGGACCCCGCCGAACCGGAGGACGCCCGCTGAACCCACCGGCCCGAACCGTACGCCTTCGCGGTGCGCTCACGCCCGCGCAGCGGGAGGTTCCCCGACCCCCGCGGCACCCTCAACGGCCCTGCCGGGACTTGACTTTGACATCCGTGTGAGGGTCTACCGTTCGTCCGGCCGGCCCTGCGCTGAGGCCGGCCCTTCGCCGAGCAAAGACAGCGGAGGGACGCTCGAACGGAGGAGGCACACCGGTGACCAGCGAGAGCGCGCCGCTGCGTGCGGGACGGCGGGAGTGGTGGGGGCTGGCGGTACTGGCCCTCCCCACCTCGATGCTGGCGATGGACATGACCGTCCTGCACCTCGCCGCGCCCACCATCAGCGAGGACCTCTCCCCCAGCGGCAGCGAACTGCTGTGGATCCTGGACGTCTACGGCTTCCTGATCTCCGGGTTCCTGATCTCCATGGGCACCCTCGGCGACCGCGTCGGACGTCGTCGACTGCTGATGATCGGCGCCACCGCCTTCAGCGCCGCCTCGGTCTTCGCGGCGTACGCGCAGAGCGCCGAAATGCTCATCCTGGCCCGGGCGTTGCTGGGTGTCGCCGGGGCGACCCTGATGCCCTCCACGCTGGCCCTGATCGCCACCATGTTCACGGTCCCCGCCCAGCGCACCTTCGCCGTCGCCGTCTGGATGACCGCCTTCATCAGCGGTGAGGCCCTCGGCCCGCTGGTGGGCGGCGCGCTGCTGGAGTTCTTCTGGTGGGGCTCGGTCTTCCTCATCGCCGTCCCCGTGATGCTGCTGCTCCTGATCGTCGGGCCCAAGCTGCTGCCGGAGCACCGCGCGACCCGACCGACCGGACGTTTCGACTTCGTCAGTGCCGCGCTGTCCCTGTTGGCGGTGCTCCCGCTGGTCTACGCCGTCAAGCTGCTCTCCGAGTCGGGCGCCGGTCCGGCGCCGCTGGGCTTCGCCCTCGTCGGCCTGGCCGTGGGCGCGGCCTTCGTCCGGCGGCAGCACCGGCTGGACGAACCGCTGGTGGACCTCGGCCTGTTCCGCGTCCCGGCCTTCAGCGCCGCGCTGAGCACCCAGACCCTCGCGAACTGCGGTCTCGCCGGCACCCAACTCCTGCTGATGCAGTACCTCCAGTCCGTCCACGGCCTCACCCCGCTCCAGGCCGGCCTGTGGACGCTGCCCGCCGTCGGCATCGGCATCGGCGGCACGCTGCTCGCCCCGCGCGTGGTCGCCCGGGTCCGGCCGGCCACCGTGGTCAGCGTCTGCCTGGTCCTGGCCGCGGTGGGTGCGGCGCTGATCGTGCCCGCGGGGCCGCAGTCCGGGCTGGCCTGGGCGGTCGGCGGCTTCACCCTGCTGTACGTCGGCACCACGCCGATCCTCGCCCTGACCACCGACCTCATCGTCGGCTCCGCTCCGCCGGAGCGGGCCGGCGCGGCTTCGGCCCTCTCGGAGAGCGGCGCGGAACTCGGACTCTCCCTGGGCATGGCGCTGCTCGGCAGCCTCGGCCTCGCCGTCTACCGGCAGCAACTCTCCGACCGCGCGCCCGCCGGTGTGGATGACGTCGCGCTGAGCGACGCCCAGCACACCATCGGCGGCGCCGTCAGCGCCGCGGAGGACCTCCCGGAACCGGCCCGGTCGGGTCTCGTCGACGCGGCCCGCGCCGCCTTCACCGACGGGCTCGCCACCGCGGCGGGCGTCACCGCGGTGCTGTTGCTCGCCACCGCGGTGCTGGCCGCGCTGCTGCTGCGCGGCGTTTCGCTCGGGGACGACGGGGCGGACGGAGCGGACGGGCCCGATGCTCCGGAGTCGGAACGGGAGCCGAAGTCGGTGGCGGCGCGCGGGGACTGAGGTGTCCGTCGCACCCCCGACTACTACGTGGTACCGTATAGCAGTACTCGGCACTACGCAGTACTGGATCGGGAGGAGGGAAGAGGAGACCCGCGATGGACGACTTGACGGAGATGCTGAAGGGCACGCTGGAGGGCTGTGTGCTCGAAATCATCGGCAGCGAGGAGACCTACGGGTACGCCATCACCCGGCGGCTCAACGAACTCGGCTTCGCCGACGTGGTCGAGGGGACGGTCTACACCATCCTGCTGCGACTGGAGAGGAACGGGCTCGTCCAGGTAACGAAGAGGCCGTCGGGGGTGGGGCCGCCGCGCAAGTTCTACTCGCTCAATGACGCGGGACGCGAACGACTCGGCGCGTTCTGGGCGAAGTGGGAGTACCTCTCGTCACGGATCAACGAACTGAAGGAGGGCGGGAGATGAGCTTCTGGGAGACCATGACCGGCAGCGACCTCACCAGGGAGTGGAAGGCGTTCGAAGCCCGGGCCGAGGTGCTGCCGGCCGACCACCGGGCGGCGTGGGAACAGATCAAGGGCCACCTCTTCCCCCACGGGGACTTCACCGGCCGCAACCTGATGCCGATCCTCGACGGCGCCTTGGGGCTGCTCGAAGAGACGGCGGCGGACGGGCAGGGCGTCCACGAGGTGTTGGGCGACGACGTCGAGGGCTTCTGCGCGGCACTGGTCGGCGGAGCAGGGGCTCGCGGTCATCGTGACCGGTGGCGCGCGCAATTGAACCGGAACGTCGCGAGAAGACTGAGCCGGCTGGGAGGCTGACGTGGGCATCCAGGACATCATCGAGGGCAAGAAGCAGTGGCGGGCGCACACGGCGCGGGTCAAGGCGCTACCGCCGGACTACCGGATCGTCTACGAGGAGATGCAGAAGTACTTCTTCAAGGTCGGGCCGGTCGACCTGCCCGACGGGAACCTGCTCTCGGGGATCGTCGACTTCTTCGAGGAGGGCGCCGCGGGCGGCAAGGGCGTCCTCCAGCTCATCGGCAGTGACGTGGCTGCCTTCTGCGACGAGTTGATCAAGGACTCGCGCACCTACGCGGACGTCTACCAGGAGTCCGTCAACGGGGCGTCCGGCACGACCGAGAAGTAGCACGGACGGGCCGCCCGTCGGGCCCCGGAGTCGGGCACCTGTCGGGTGACGGTCAGATGGTGACGTCCAGTTCGGCCAGGAGTCCTCGTACGCGGTGCTCGATCTCGTCGCGGATGGGGCGAACGGCTTCGAGGCCCTGGCCGGCGGGGTCTTCGAGGGTCCAGTCGAGGTAGCGCTTGCCGGGGAAGACGGGGCAGGTGTCGCCGCAGCCCATGGTGATGCAGACGTCCGACTCGCGGACGGCGCCCACGGTGAGGACCTTCGGGACCTCGGCGGAGATGTCGATGCCGACCTCGGCCATCGCGGCGACGGCAGCCGGGTTGACGGCGGCGCCCGGGGCCGAGCCCGCGGAGCGGACCTCGACCCGGTCGCCCGCGAGGTGGCCGAGCCAGGCGGCGGCCATCTGGGAGCGGCCGGCGTTGTGGACGCAGACGAACAGGACGGACGGCTTGCGGCCGGGGGACTGGGACATGAGCGCCTTCTCGTCTCGCGGTGACTCCGCCACCGATGACATCAGCACCTGCCGATATCAGCAAGCAGTGATGTGAAAGTATCAGTCCATGCTGACTTCAGTCGATGCTGATGTGATCCGGGTGCTGGGCGATCCGCTCCGCCTGAAGATCGTGACCCTGCTCGCCCGCGAGACGCTGTGCACGACGCACCTGGTCGAGGAGACCGGAGCCAAGCAGACCAACCTCTCCAACCATCTGAAGGTCCTGCGGGACGCCGGTCTGGTGGACACCGAACCCTGCGGACGCTTCACGTACTACAAGCTGCGCCCCGAGGTCCTGGCCGGGCTGTCCGCGCAGTTCGCCGCGCTCGCCGAGTCCGCCCGTGCCACCGCCGGAAGCAAGCGGGCCTGCCCGTGACCGCGACCGAACCCGCCGAGGGGACCTCCGCCGCCCGTCCCGGCGCGGCGGGGAACCCGTCGGTCGTCGCCGCGCTCTCCACCCTGGACCGCTACCTCGCGGTGTGGATCCTGCTCGCCATGGGGGCCGGCCTGGGGCTGGGGCGCGCGGTCCCGGGGCTGAACGACGCGCTGGCGAGGATCGAGGTCGGTGGGATCTCGCTGCCGATCGCGCTCGGCCTGCTGGTGATGATGTACCCGGTGCTGGCGAAGGTCCGTTACGACCGGCTCGACGCGGTCACCGGCGACCGCGCGCTGATGGTCTCCTCGCTGGTGGTCAACTGGATCGTCGGCCCGGCCGTCATGTTCGCGCTGGCGTGGACCTTCCTTCCCGACTTGCCCGAGTACCGCACCGGCCTGATCGTCGTCGGCCTCGCGCGCTGCATCGCCATGGTGATCATCTGGAACGACCTCGCATGCGGCGACCGCGAGGCCGCCGCCGTCCTGGTCGCGCTGAACTCGGTGTTCCAGGTGATCGCGTTCGGGCTGCTGGGCTGGTTCTACCTGGATCTGCTGCCCGGCTGGCTCGGCCTCGGCGACGGCGAGCGGCTCGACGTCTCCGTGGGGGAGATCGCGCTCAACGTCCTCGTCTTCCTCGGCGTCCCGCTCCTGGCCGGGTTCCTGACCCGCCGGTTCGGCGAGCAGAAGATGGGCCGTACGGCGTACGAGTCGCGGTTCCTGCCGCGGATCGGGCCGTGGGCGCTGTACGGGCTGCTCTTCACGATCGTGGTCCTCTTCGCGCTCCAGGGGAAGACGATCACCTCCCAGCCGCTGGACGTCGTCCGGATCGCACTGCCGCTGCTCGTCTACTTCGCGGTGATGTTCTTCGGCACCTTCGCCCTGGGCAAAGCGCTCGGGATGACGTACCCCCGCACGACCACGCTGGCGTTCACCGCCGCGGGCAACAACTTCGAACTGGCCATCGCGGTCGCCATCGCCACCTTCGGAGTCACCTCCGGCCAGGCCCTCGCCGGCGTGGTCGGCCCCCTCATCGAGGTTCCGGTCCTGATCGGACTGGTCTACGTCGCCCTGGCCTGGCGTCGCCGGTTCACCCGCACCTGAGCGCGGTGGGGCACGGCCGCCGGACGGACTCCGAGGTCAGGCGGCGGCCGGGGCGCCGACCAGGATCTTGCCCATGGCGGCGAGGACGGACGGCTCGACCCGGTAGTAGACCCAGGTGCCGCGCCGCTCGGAGGTCAACAGGCCGGCCTCCCTGAGCTTCTTCAGGTGGTGGGAGACGGTGGGCTGGGAGACGCCGACGTCGGAGATGTCGCACACGCACGCCTCGCCGCCCGCATGGGAGGCCACGGCGGAGAACAGGCGGAGCCGGACCGGGTCGCCGAGCGCCTTGAACATCCGGGCGGCGACCTCGGCCTCACCGGCGGTCATGGGGCGTTCCGCCAGCGGCGGGCAGCACGGCGCGACACCGCCCGGCGCGTCGGTGTCGCTCAGCGGGAGCGCCTTCACGTTCGACATACGTCTATGTTCACACATGTCGAATCAAGGAGCGAGGGTCCCGCCGCCGCCGGGTCCACTCGGCGACAGCGGGCGGTCCCCCGGGTCAGCGCCGCCCGAGCAGCGCGGCCAGATCGCGGGCGGTGCGGGCGGCGTCACGACCGGCACCGCGCAGGGAGTTCGAGGTGAGGCTGCGCTGCCACTCCAGTCCGGTGAACGCGAGGCCGGGGTGGACCAGGGAGCGGCCTTCGCGGTGGCGGGGCAGCCCGGCCGCGTCCAGGGCGCCGGCGACCCCGGCGAGGTAGGGCAGGTCGGGGCGGTACCCGGTGGCGAGCAGGATCACGTCCACTTCCTCCCGCACCCCGTCCGACCAGGTGACCTTCGCCCCGTCGATCCCGGTGAACAGCGGTCGGTGGTCCGGTGCGCCGCGGGTGAGGGCGGCGCGGTAGCGACCGTCGTCGATGATCGGCGGCGAGGGCGGGGTGCGCAGGAAGCGGCCGATCGGGGCGCGGTCGATGCCGGTGAGGGTGAGCCAGAAGTGGAGGTCCCGGCCGAGGACGTGCTGCGGGGCGTACCGGATCGGGTTCCGGGTGGCCAGGGTGGTGCGGGCGACGCCGTGGAGTTCGGCGGCGATCTGGACGGCGGAGTTGCCCGCGCCGACCACGATCACGCGCCGTCCGGCGAAGGCGGCCGGGTCGCGGTAGTCGGCGGCGTGGAGCAGGGCGCCGGTGAAGGTGTCGAGTCCGGGCAGGTCAGGGCGGTGGGGGCGACCGAAGGAGCCGGAGGCGGCGACGACGGCCCGCGCCGTCAGCGGCTCCCCTCCCACCAGCTCCACTGCGAAGCCGTCACCGGCCCGGCGCACCGCACCGACCCGCCGTCCGGTGCGGATGTCGACGTCGAGACGGGCGGCGTAGTCGGTGAGGTAGGCGACGACCTCGTCACGGTGCGGGTAGCGGTCCGGGTCGCCGGGGAAGGGCCGCCCGGGCAGGGCGCTGTACCGGGCGGGGGAGAACAGGGTGAGGCTGTCGTAGTAGTGCGGCCACGATCCCGCCGGCCGGTCGGACGCCTCCAGCACCACCGGCTTCACCCCCTGCCGCACCAGGGCGCCGGCGGACGCCAGCCCGGACTGTCCGCCCCCGATCACCACGACGTCGACGCGTTCCACGAGCACCCTCAATTCGATAGATGTCTATGTTGACGCCCATCGAAGCAGGTGGGAGGGTGGGAGGCAAGGCATCGATGAATATCGAAACAAGTAGGGAGTCACCGTGTCAGCGTCATCCACCGCCGCACTGCCCGTCATCGTGATCGGGGCCGGCCCCGTCGGGCTGGCCGCCGCCGCCCACCTCACCGCCCGGGGCCTCACCCCGCTCGTCCTCGAAGCGGGCCCGGCCGCCGGCAGCGCGGTGCGCGAGTGGGCGCACGTCCGACTGTTCTCCCCCTGGGGCGAGGTGATCGACCCCGCCGGCGAGAAGCTCCTCGCCCCCACCGGCTGGACCGCCCCCGACCCAGCCGCCTACCCCACCGGCGGGGACTGGGCGGACCGGTACCTCCAGCCGCTGGCCGACGCCCTCGGTGAACGGGTCCGCTACGGGGCGCGCGTCACCGGGGTCTCGCGCGCCGGGCGGGACCGGATCGTGGACGCCGACCGCGAGGCCCAGCCCTTCGTGGTCCACGTCGCGCACGCGGACGGACGGGAGGAGCGGCTGTCCGCCCGCGCGGTGATCGACGCCTCCGGCACCTGGTCCACGCCCTCCCCCGCGGGCGCCGACGGCCTGCCCGCCCTCGGTGAGAAGGCAGCGGCCGACCGCATCGCCTACCGGGTGCCGGACCTGTCCCACCCCGCCGTCCGCGCCCGGTACGCCGGGAAGCGCACCGCCGTCATCGGAACCGGTGCCTCCGCCTTCACGGCGCTCGCCTCCCTCGCCGAGCTCGCCCGGGCCACGGATGGCGCCGCAGCCTCGGACGGCGGCGGGACGCGGGCCGTGTGGCTCCTGCGCCGGGGCCTCACCGGTTCCCGCTACGGCGGCGGCACCGCCGACCAGCTCCCCGCCCGGGGTGCGTTGGGCCTCGCGGCGAAGGCCGCCGTCGAGCAGGGCCACGCGGACGCGGTCACCGGATTCCGTACGGAATCGATCGAGCGGGACGGCGACCGGGTCGTCCTGGTGGCCGAGGACGGGCGGCGCCTCGACCCGGTGGACGGGGTCCTCGTCCTGACCGGCCTCCGCCCCGATCTGTCCTTCCTCTCGGAGGTCCGCCTCGACCTGGACGAGCGCCTGCAGGCACCGGTCGAACTGGCGCCGCTGATCGACCCCAACCAGCACTCCTGCGGCACCGTCTACCCCCACGGCCACCGCGAACTGGCCCACCCGGAGCGGGACTTCCACCTCGTCGGCATGAAGTCCTACGGCCGCGCGCCCACGTTCCTCGCCCTGACGGGGTACGAGCAGGTCCGTTCGGTGGCCGCCGCCCTCGCGGGTGACCCCGCCGCGGCCGACCGGGTCGAACTCACCCTCCCCGAGACCGGCGTCTGCGGCGGCTCCGGGCTCTTCGACACCCCTGCGCCCACGGTCCCGCAGGACGAGGGCGGCTGCTGCGGCACCCCGGCCGGCGGCTGCGACACGTAACCCCCTTCCCCACCCCGCAACCACTACAGAGGTGACGCCGGTGTGCCGAAGTAGCCGACATGTCCTACGCACACACACGCCGCGCGGTGCTCGCCGGCGCGGCAGCAATCGGTACGACCGGATCGGCCTGGCCCCGGCCCGCCCCAGCCGGCAGCGCCCGGATCGTCGGGGAACGACATCTGGACGAAAGGCTGTTGGAGTTGACCGTCGACTCCCCCGCGCTGGGCGACCGGAGCACCGTGGCCCTGCTCACCCCGCGCGGCTGGGACCGGCGCCGACCCGAGGACCGCTGGCCGACCCTCTACCTACTGGCGGGCGGCGACGGCGACCACACCACCTGGACGACGCTCTTCCGGGTGCAGGACCTGCACGAGTTGCAGGACGTGCTGGTGGTGATGCCCGGCATGCCGCTGTTCGGCTTCTGGACGGACTGGTGGAACCACGGCGAACGGGGCGCACCCCGGGTGCGGACCTACTTCCTCCGTGAAGTGCTCCGCCTGGTGGAAGGGGAGTACGGGGCGGACCGGCAGCGGGCCGCGGCCGGGGAGTCCCAGGGGGGCTTCGGCGCCCTGGGAATGGCCGCCCGGGTCCCCGGACTGTTCGGCGCCGTCGCCGCGTTCGGGGCCCCGGTGCACCCGATCCGGCACCCGGAGATGTGGCTGTCCGGCGCGAAGTTCCTGGGGGTGGACGGGTACGCGGTCTTCGGCGATCCGTGGGAACAGTGGAAGGTCTGGCTGGACTGGGACCCGTACCACCGGGCCGAGGGGCTGCGGCGCACCCCCGTCCACCTCGCCTCCGGGGACGGGACCCCCGGCCCCCTCGACGGCGAGGAACCCGACCCGCACATCCCCGGCACCGAGAAGTGGGCCGCACTCGCCGACCCCGGGGTGGTCTCCCTCACCGAAGCCGTCTGCGCCGACGAAGCACGGCTGTTGGCGGGACGTCTGGCCTCCCTGGGGGCTCCGGTCACCACCCACATCTACCCCGGCACCCACAGCGGGACCTACGGACACCGCGAACTGCGCCGCGCGCTGCCGATGCTGCTGGACGCCCTGGGTCCCCGGGGCGCGTCGGAGGGCGTCAGCCGGGGAGGTGCCGGATGAGCAGCAGGGCGATGTCGTCATGGCCCGGGTCGGTGAAGTCGCGGGAGACCAGCGTGTCGGCCAGGAACTCCAACCGGGACTGCGCATCGCCGTCCCGGGTGCCGACCGCCCACCGGGCGAGAGCGTCCCGCACCCGTTCCACGGCCGCGTCGTACGGACCGTCCGGGGTGTCGACCAGGCCGTCCGTGTACAGCAACAGGGTGGCTCCGGGGGCCAGTACGCCGTGGTGCACGGGGTAGAGGTCGTCGGGCAGACAGCCCAGCGGGAGGCCGCCCTCCGCGACGACCTCGTGGACCGTCCCGTCCGGCTCCGTCTGGAGGGGGTGCGGATGCCCGGCCCGGACCATGCGGTACTCGCCCGTGCCCACGGCGATGTCCACGATGCAGCAGGTGGCGAACCGTTCGGTGTCCAGCCCCCACAGCGTCTGGTTGCCGCGGCACATCAGTCCGTTGGCACGGAAGCCGTCGGAGGCGTGCGCCCGTAGGGCCGTGCGGAGTTGACCCATCACCCCGGCGGCCTGCGCGCTGTGTCCCTGGACGTCCCCGATCACCAGCGAGGCGCCGCCGTCGTCGCGGGGCAGCACGTCGAACCAGTCGCCGCCCACCTGCATCCCGCCGGCCGCCGGCCGGTAGCGGGCGGCGATGGCGTAGCCCGGCAGCCGGGGCAGCGAGCGGGGCATCATCAGCCGCTGGAGGTCGGTCATCCGGCGCCGGGACACGTCCGCGAGCCGGGTGCGGGCCAGGGACTGGGTGAGGATGCCGGAGATCGCGGTGGCGACGGTCTGGTCGTCGGAGGTGAACTCCCGGGGCTGCGCGTACGAGATCAGACAGCTGCCGACGGTGCCGTCCGCCGAGGCGAGCGGGAGCAGGACGAACGCGTGGTGCTCCCGCGGCGGCCGGAAACGGGGGTCGGGGAAGCGTTCGAGGTAGGCGGCACGCGACGGCAGGAACAGCGGGTGCCCTTCCGCGAGGGCCGCCACCAGGGGGTTGTCGCGGACCGTGCCCATCAGCCGCAGGCGCTCCCGGGCCGGTTCCTCGTAGCCGATGGCGCCCTCAAGCAGCAGCCTGCCGTCGTGTTCGATGTGGAGCGCCAGGGCACGCCCGCCGACCTGCGGGAGCACGATCCGGCCCATCACGTCGAGGATGTCGCGGGTGGCGCGGGCGGCGGCGAACGCCCTGGTCACCCGGAGGACGAAGTCGCGGCGGGCCTCCCTGCGGCGCATCCGTTCGTGTTGTTCGGTCTCGTCCCAGGAGACGCCGATGACGCGGTCGGGCGTGCCGTCCGGGGCGCGTTCGAGGGCTCCCTTGACCTCGATCCAGCGCAGGGTGCCGTCGGGCAGCACCACCCGGTACGCGGCGTAGTAGGCGCCCGTCCGCAGGCTCTCGTCGAGCGCCCGGTCGAGGGCGGCCCGGTCCTCGGGGTGGACCGCGGCGCGGAACGTCTCCACCCGGGAGTCGAAGTCCGCCGGGTCGAAGCCGAACAGCCGCATCTGCCGCTCGTCCCAGACCAACTCGCCGGAGGGGACGTGCCACTCCCAGGAGCCGATGGAGCCGCTGGACATCGCGAGTTCCAGCCGGGTCTGGCGGCTGCGCCGGAACGCCGTGCGCTCGGCGGGGTCGAGCTTCGGGCTGCCGGCCGGCACCCCGGCCCGGTCCAGGGCCACCAGGTGGTCGATGCGGTGGGCGCACAGGGTGGCGACCATCGCCAGGTGCCGGTCGTCGGCGGCGCTCAGCGGCCGGGGCGGGTCGAGCATGACGAGCAGCGCACCGAGGCAGCGGTCGTCCACCAGCAGCGGCGCCGTGACGAACGCGACCGGCCGGGCGCCCGGCTCCGGGGACCCGTCGGTGCCGGGCGCGGCGACGCCGGCGCCCGGGTCGTCGGCGAGGCCGTGGAAGAGTCGTCGTTCCCGGGCGGCGACGGACACGGCGAAGGACGCGTCCGGAGCGAGGACCGGGAAGCGTTCGACGAGGTCGACGGCGAGTCCGTGTTCGGCGGTGAGCCGGAGCCAGCCGTCGTCGCCGGCGAGGTAGAACGCTCCCGTGTGGCTTCCGCTGCCCGTGCGCAGCGCGTCGAGGGCGGTGACCAGGAGGGTCCCGGTGTCCCGGGCGGCGAGCAGGGCGAGGACGGCACCGCGCAGTCCGGGACCGCCGGCGTCCGGGCCCGCCGGGACGCGGGGCTCCGCTTCGTCGTACGGCCGTTCGTCGGTGCGGTCTGGAATCACGGTCGCCGCTCCTCGCGAGGGGCCCGCTCGTGGTGCGTGCCGTGTGTGCGGTGCGTCCGCTCCCCCGGAAGGGGGCGGCTCCCGCCGGCGGCACCGCTTCGTGCGGTGACGGTCTCGTGGTGTCCCGCTGTGCGTGGTGTCCGTTCGGGTGGTTGCGTCGTGCTGCTCACTCTAGGAACAGTCGGCACGGGCCGCCAAACGTCGCGCGGCGGCCGGGACGCGGGGGAGGTCCGGAGCGGCCCGGGCGCCGGGGCTCGCCGGGGAGGAATCCTTTACCTTTCTTTGCCTTCCGGAAGGGTTGGATCCGGTGCGGGACCTTCGCCCCTCGCGCTCCGTTCCGGGGGCGTCGACCCTGGAGCTGAGGGCCCGGTGCCGCACGGCGGTGCCGTCCGTCCCGGACGCCCCGGGACCGGTCGGCCACCCCCCGGCACCGGCACGACGACCGAAGCTCCAGACCGACCAGCCCGCAGGACCGGGTGTTCCCCGAGGAGGCCGCGGTACCGGTGAAGACTCCTGCCGCTCCACACACAGACGCACCTTCAGCACCGCACGGGTGGGACACCACCCTCACGCCGGAAGCCGTCGAGGCCCTGGTGGCCGACGCGATCACGGCACCGTCCCTGCACAACGCGCAGCCGTGGCTGTTCCGCTTCGATCCGGAGCGCCGGGTCTTCCAGGTGCGGGCGGACCCGGAGCGCCGGATCGCCCTGTCCGACCCCGAAGGCCGGGCCACCCACCTGGGCTGCGCCGCCGCGCTGTTCAACCTGCGGGTCGCCGCCACCCGCGCGGGGTGGAAACCGGTCACCACCCTGCTGCCCGACCCGGCGGACCCGTACGCCCTGGCCGAGGTCGGGCTGGACGACGGCCGGGCCCTGTACGACGCGACCCGGGAGCCGTACCGCAAGACCACGGAGACCTACCAGTGGTCGGGCGAGCCGTACGACGGCACCGCCGACGCGTACGACGAGCTGACCGACCTGTACCCCGCGCTGCGCTGCCGCCGGACCACCCGGGCGCCCTTCAGCGACGAGCCGATCGACGAACAACTGCTGGACACCCTGCGGCGGGCCGCGCTGATCGAGGGCGCACGGCTCGCGTTCGCCGACGAGTTCCACCGGGAGACCGTGTTGCAGCTGGGCCGGGAGGCCGAGCAGCGCACGCTGTCCGACGAGGCGCTGCGCGCGGAGCTGGCCTCCTGGGCGGGCGAGGCCCCGGACGGCGGGCCGCGCAGCGACGGCGTCCCGACGGCGGCCTTCGGCCCGCGCTCCCGCGCGGGGAACGGGCCGGTGCGGGACTTCGACGTGGACGGGACCGCGCCGCGGGCGACGGTCGACTTCGAGCAGGGGCCCCGGCTGGCCGTGCTCGGCACGCACGGTGACACCCCGGTCGACTGGCTCCGGGCGGGCCAGGCGCTGGAACGGGTGCTGCTGGAGGCGACCCTCGACGGTCTCGTCACCTCGCTGGCGTCCGAGGCCCTGGAGTGGGACGAACTGCGCTGGGCGATCCGGGACCCGCTGACCCCGATGGGACACGTCCAGATGGTGGTCAGGTTCGGCTACGGGGAGCCAGGACCGGCGGCCCCGCGGCGGACCGTCTCGGAGGTGTTGACGTACGCCGGAACGGCCGGGGAGGCGCCCGCGGCCTGAGCGGTACGACGGCCACCCGACCGGTGCGGCGACCCGGGGAAGCCCCGACCGTCAACCTTGATTGACACACGGCATGACGTCAACCATGATTGACGTCATGTCAGGACGATCACGCACCGCCCGGCCCCGCGGCAGCACGGGGACCGGCCCGGGCCGCACTCGAGCCCTGCTGCTGACGGGCGCCCTGAGCGGCCCCCTGTTCACCGCCGCGCACCTGGTCGAAGGGGTGCGGCGCCCGGACCACGACCCGGTCCGTGACCCGGTCAGCTCGCTGGCGCTCGGCCGCCGGGGAGCCGTCCAGACCGCGGCCTTCCTCACCACGGGCGCGCTCACCGCGGCGGGCGCGTACGGCTGGCACCGGGCCCCGGCACCCGGGGCGGGCACCTGGGGGCCGCGACTGCTCGGGCTCTGGGGCGCCGGGCTGATCGGCGCGGGACTGTTCACCACCGATCCCGCTCCGGCCCGGGCACCGGCCGCGTCACCGCGGACCGTGCGCGGGGCCCTGCACGACGCGTCCTCGCTGGTCGCGTTCGCCGCGGTGACCGGCGCGGCGCTGACCCGCCTGAGCCGACCGCGACGGAGGCGGGAGCCCGGCTGGGCCGGGTACTCGGCGGCGACGGCCCTGACCTTCACCGTGGCGATGGGCGCCGCGATCACGGGCCATGAGCGGCCCGGTTCGGGGCTCGCCCGCCGCGCGGGCCTCTACCAGCGGCTGGCGCTCACCTCCGCCCTGGCCTGGCAGAGCACCCTGATGCTCCGTCACCTCCCGTACGGCAGCGGCCCGTTGCCCTGCGCCGGAGGTCCCCGGTGAACCCGGTGCCGAAAACGGGCCCGTTCCGGACCCCTGATGGGGTACGACGAAGGCTCCGAATGTGGCTCGATCCGACGGGTTCACCGCTTCGGGTGGCGCACCCCGGATACCGCCCGCACCCGCCCCGCGGGCACGGCACGCTGGGGGCCGGGCCGGCACGATCGACCCCGGCCCGGGAAGGACGAACATGATTCGCGGCATCGATGTGAGTGCCTATCAGTCGTCGTTCGACACCGACGGGCTGTCCTTCGTCATCGTGAAGGCGACCGAGGGCCGTTCCTACATCAACCCCCGACAGACCGCCCAGGCCAAACAGGCACGGGACGCGGGCTGCGTGGTGGGCTTCTACCACTTCCTGTGGCCGGGCAACATCAAGGCGCAAGCCGCGTACTTCGTGGAGAAGTGCGCTTCCCAGGGCTCCGACCTGCTCGCCGCCGACTGGGAGTGGACCGGCGACAACACCCGGGCCAGCAACGCCGAGAAGGACGCCTTCCTCAAGGAGGTGAAGAGACTGCGCCCGACCCACCGGGTGCTGCTCTACTGCAACCGGGACTTCTGGCTCAACCACGACGACACGTCGTACGCCGGTGACGGGCTCTGGATCGCCGACTACACCTCCGCCGGCAGGCCCCGCATCAAGGCCGACTGGAAGATCCACCAGTACACGGACGACCCGATCGACAAGAACCTCGGCGACTTCTCCTCCGAGGCAGCCCTGCGGAGCTGGGCGAGAAAGGCCTGAGGCCATCGGCCCCGGCGACCGGTTGGTCCGACGGGGCGACCGGAGGGTCGCCGCGCTCGCCGGCCGCCACGGTTCAAGGCGCCGCTCGGGGTGACGCCTTGAACCGCCGCGGGACCGGAGGGAACGGGGCGCCCTAGCCGGCGGGGTGCGCGCGGAAGGCGGCCGGGCGTTCCCGGTCCGCCTCGGCCAGCGCCTTCACCACCGCGTCCACCCCGCCGCGCAGTCCGTACACGGGAGTGTCGGGCTGCTGCCGCCAGGAGTCGTCCAGGCCGCCCGCGTCGACGGTGTCGAAGCCGATCTCGTCGACCAGGTCCCGCACGACCCGCTTGGCGGCCTCGTCGTCACCGGCCACCGGCACGGCGAGCCGGTCGGGGGCGCCTGCGGGTCGGCCCCGAGTCGTGATGTCCTCGGCGTACGTGCCGTTGAACACCTTCACGACCGGGCGGCCGAGGTGCCGCTCGACCCAACGGCTCTCCGGCAGCCCGTCCTCGATCTCGGCTATCAGGCCGTCGCGCTCCTGCGGGTAGTAGTTGTGGGTCTCGATGACGACCAGGTCGTCGTCGGCCCCGGCGAACAGGTCGGACGGCAGGTCCGGCACCGCCTTCAGGGGAACCGTCACCACGACCACCCGGGCCCCGCGGACCACGTCCGCGGCGGAGGCGGCGGCGGTGACCCCGGTCTCGGCGACGAGTTCGCCCAGGGTGTGCGGCCCACGGGAGTTGACGATGGTGACGCTGTGCCCCACGGCGGCCAGCCGACGGGCGAGGTTGCCGCCGATCTGTCCGGCGCCGATGATGCCGATCTGCATGAGGTACCCCCAACGGGTGTGGCGAGCAGTCAACGGAGGCAACCTCCGTTTAGCCGTGGGGTATTCCCTGTCCGCGAAGAACTCCGGACGGAGTACGGGACGGATTCCGGGACCGCGCGAGGGGTCCCGGAAGCCGTCGGCCGGGCCTACTTGCTGAGGTGGGCCCAGAACTCGTCGAAGGAGAGCAGCTTGTCGCTGTTCGTGTCCTGCGCGCCGATGATCGCCTCGGCCACGGACTCCGTGACGTTCCAGTCACCGAGCTGGGCCATGGCGGTCTTGTACTCGGCCGCCGTGATGAAGCCGTCGCCGTCCGCGTCGAACCGCTCGAACGCCTTGCGCGCTGCCTCGATGTCCGCCACCGGGTCCACCCCTTAGTTTCGTCCTGCTTGACGGGGTCAGATTATCGGCCCGTGCGCGTCCCCCCGTACGCCGCACCCCGGGGCCGGGCCCGAGACCAGCGGTTCGGCCGGGGCCCGAGGGGCGTGCGGGGGCGCGCCTCAGCGGAAGACGCCCGTGTGCCCGAGGGAGTAGCGGCCCGGCTGGGGGTAGACGGCGAGCCCGTGGGGACCGGAGCCGACCTTGACGCGGGCGAGTTGGGCGCCGGTACGGGTGTCGATGGCGTACACCTCGGAGTCGTACCGTCCCGAGAGCCACAGCACCTTGCCGTCGGCGGAGACCCCGCCCATGTCGGGGCTGCCGCCGTCGGGCAGCCGCCACTTCCTGCTGACCTCGCCCCGGGCGAAGTCGAAGACGGAGACGGTGCCCTCGCCGCGGTTGGAGACGTACATCTCCTTCGAGTCGCGGCTCACGTACAGGCCGTGGCACCCCTTGCCGGTGGGCAGCAGCGTCGGCTCGGCGAAGGAGTCCCCGTCCAGGACCCACATGCCGTGGGCCATCATGTCCGCGATGTAGAAGGTCTTGCCGTCCGGGGAGACCTTCACGTCCTGGGGCATCGCGCCCTTCAGGGGCAGTTTCCGCTGGGCGACGACCTCCTTGCGCAGGGTGTCGACCTTGAGGAGTTCGCCGGAGAACTCGCAGGACACGATGAAGTAGCGTCCGTCGATGGAGAAGTCGGCGTGGTTGACGCCGTAGCAGCTGACCGGTTCGGTCTTCCTGATCTCCATGGAGTGCGGATCGCGGAAGACGAGCTGGCGGTCGAGCGAGGCCATGACGACGGCGTGCTTGCCGTCGGGGGTGAAGTACAGGTTGTACGGGTCATGGACCGGTACCGGCTTGCCCGCCTTGCCGGTCTTCGGGTCGATGGGGGTGAGGGTGTTCCCCCGGTTGTTGTTGACCCACAGGGTCCGCAGGTCCCAGGACGGCACCACGTGTTGGGGTTGGGCCCCGACCTCGATGGTCTCCACGACCCGGTACGTCTCGGGGTCGATCACGCTGACGGTGTTCGATCCGGTGTTGGGCACGTACACCCGGGACGGGAAGTCCTTGACCACCGGGGAGAGCCGGTTCGGGCGGTCCTCGGAGTAGAGGTCCTTCGGGTCCACGACCGGCGGCATCCCCGGCAGCACCTCGACCCGGGGCGTGGGCGCGGGGGGCGGGGCGCCGCGCTCGGTCCTGCGGGCTTCGGCTTCGGCGCCGCGCCCGTCGCCCTGGGCGCCGCAGCCCGCGAGGGCGACCAGCGCGGTCGGACCGAGCAGGGCCGTGGCCACCCGGCGCGTGAGCTTCAGGGGTACGGACATCGGGGCAGCGTCCTTCGTGGTCGGCACCGCGCGACCCGTGCGCGGCGGTCGGGCTTATCTGACTCCTGCCCGCACCACAAGGACCACCCGGGACGGAGCGTCACTCTTCACCCGATAAGATCATCGACTAGCCCGTTGGCGATCTTCGGCACTCCTCAGGCCACTCCCGGCCCCCCTACCGAATGCGCCATTCATCGGCACGCAATCCACCGTTTACCAGGCAAGTGGCCCATCTCACCAATGATTCACTTACCTTTTGTCCAGATTTGCAGACTTTCGCCACGATTCTTACTTTTGGATCATCGGTTCGGGTCTGCCATAGTCGAACTCACGACCTCCCATGACCCGGGCCACGGTCGCTCCATGCAGACGGGAATCCACACCCCCAAAGCGTTCCCGGTGCTTCACGCAGGCCCCCGCCAGACCGCACAACGGTGACCGGGGGCCTTCGTGCATCCCGCGCCGGAACCGCCCCGGGTGCGCGGCACGCCCGGACGGCATCCGCGGTCAGCGGTCGGACACGCGCATCTCGAACCAGGTCGTCTTGCCCCGCGGCAGCAGGTCGACACCCCACCGGTCCGACAACTTGTCCACCAGGAAGAGGCCCCGCCCCGACACGTCCAGCGCCCGAACGGGCATGAGGCAGGGCAACCCCCGCGAGGGGTCGCGCACTTCCACCCGAATCCAACCGCGTCGCCGCAGCAGACGCAGTCCGAAGCGGCGGGCACCGGTGTGCCGGACCGCATTGCCGACCAGTTCGGACACGAGCAACACGGCGTCCTCGGTCAGCTTCTCCGACAGCGCCCACCGCTGGAGGACCACCACCTGTGCGAGTCGACGCGCCTGGGCGGCGGACTCCGGGAGGGACGGCAGGAGGACTTCGCGCTCGGTGGGGTCGCCGTACAACTCCAGCGCGTGCAGCGCCTGTTCATCAGCAACAGCGGGGGACCAACGCGCCGCGGTCGCCCCCCCGTGCCGTCCCGGCTGTTCGATGCCCTCCAGCCCCGCCATGCCCCCCATCATGGCCGTCCGATGGCGGGTCCGGGGCCGTTCCCACGGAATCGACCGGACGGAATCAGCCCTTCCGCAGGAACTCTTTGGTATAGGCCAATGCCGACCGATCCCCCTGGTCACCTCTTCTGACCTGCGGTGACCTCATGCATCTGGGCGATCACCATCAGCAGCTACCGCGCCACCCCCAAGATTCACACCGGGGCCGCACAAACCGCACCATCGGAGTACCGGCACGGCGCCGCGTATCCGGATTTCGCCCGTACGAGGGGCGATGCGGCGCACGGTCGACGCCCCCCGGCTGGTTCGGCGACCCCGCGGCCACCCGGACCGGCCCTCGGGCCGGACCTCGCACCGCAAGCCGCGCCGCGGGGGGCACTTCACCAACTGGGCGTGCTTCAGAGGAACTTGGCCTTCCCGGGGCCGTCCTTCACGAAACTCTCCATACCGCGTTCGCGGTCCTCGGTGGCGAACAGGCTGGCGAACCAGGTCCGTTCGATCGCCAGCCCGGTCGTCAGGTCCGTCTCCAGACCCGCGTCCACGCTCTCCTTGGCCGCGCGCAGTGCGAGCGCCGGCCCTCGGGACAGTGCGGCGGCCCAGGCGTGCGCCTGCGCGTACACCTCGTCCGCGGGCACCACGCGGTCCACCAGTCCGATGGCGAGGGCCTCGTCCGCGCGGACGTGCCGGCCGGTGAAGATCAGGTCCTTCGCCTTGGAGGGGCCGATCAGTCGGGCGAGCCGTTGGGTGCCGCCGGCGCCGGGGATCAGCCCGAGCAGGATCTCCGGCTGTCCGAGCTTGGCGTTGTCGCCGGCGATCCGGAAGTCCGCGCAGAGAGCGAGTTCGCAGCCGCCGCCCAGGGCGTAGCCGGTGATCGCCGCGACCACCGGCTTCGGGATGCGGGCGACCGCCGTGAACGACTCCTGGAGCGCGCCGGACCTGCGCACCATGCCCGCGTGGTCCAGCTGCCGCATCTCCTTGATGTCGGCGCCCGCGGCGAAGACCTTCGCCCCGCCGTACAGGACGACCGCCCGCACGTCGTCACGGCGGGCGGCCTCCTCGGCCAGTTCCTTCAACCGGTCCTGGGTGGCGATGTCCAGGGCGTTCATCGGGGGTCGGTCGAGACGGATCGTGCCGACGCCTTCGGCGACTTCGAGATGCACAGTCATGCCGAGAAGGTTAGCGACCGTTCACGCCGCGCCCCCCGTGCGCTCGCTCACACCGGTGGGGCGCAGGTCACCACTTGCTCCACGGCATGTTCCACCCGTTGAGCCCGTTGCCCGGCTGGATGTGCTTGTCCTTGGAGTTCTTGACGACGACCACGTCCCCGATCAGGGACTTGTGGAAGAACCAGGCGGCCGGGGACTTCTTGTCCCAGCCGCCGCGCACGTCCCGCAGCCCGATGCAGCCGTGGCTGACGTTGCTCTTGCCGAAGACGCCGCCCGCCCAGTAGTTGCCGTGGATGAAGGTGCCGGACGTGGACAGCCGCATGGCGTGCGGGACGTCCTTGATGTCGTACTCGCCGCCGAAGCCGACGGTGGCGCCGTTCATCCGGGTCACCTCGTGCTTCTCGCTGATGACCATCTTCCCGTTGTACGTGGTGGTGGCCGGGGCGCCCGCCGTGATGGGCAGTCGCTTGATGACCTTGCCGTCGCGCACCACGGACATCTGCTTCTTCTTCACGTCCACCGTCGACACCTGGGAACGGCCGATGGTGAACGAGACCTTCTTCTGCTGCTTCCCGTAGACGCCGGGGCGGCCCCGCACCCCGTCGAGACCGAGCGTCACGGTGACCTTGGTGCCGGGCTTCCAGTACTTCTCGGGGCGGAAGTCGAGCCGGTCGTTGCCGAACCAGTGGCCCTTGACCGGGACGGCCGGTTCGGTGGTGATGCGGATGGCGCGCTCCACCGACTCGGGGCGGGTGATGCCCCGGTCGAAGTTGATCGAGAACGGCATGCCGACACCGACGGTGGACCCGTCCTCGGGGGTGAAGGTGCCGACGAACGTGGTCTTGGGCACGAAGGTGGTGAAGCGCGACTCCTTGGTCGACTCGCGTCCCTCGGCGTCCACGGCCACGGCGTGGACCTGGTACGTCGTACCGGAGGAGAGGTGGCGATCGGGGGTCCAGCGCAGGCCGTCCGCGGCGATCCGACCGGGCACCGCACGGCCCTTGGTGTCCTTGACCCGGACCTCGCGGAGCTTGCCGCGCGCCGCGGTGACCTTCAGCTTCCCTTCGGTGGGAACGGACTTCGCGCCGTCGGCGGGAACGATCCGGACGGCCGCCCGGGACGGTGCGGCGTCCGCCGATCCGGAGGCCGCCGGGTCCTTGCCGCCCTTGGCGTCAGCGGCGTCCCCGTCCTGCCCGCCGCCGCCCCCTCCGCAGCCGGTGACCAGGGCGAACGCCGCCGTGAGCGCGATCGCGGCGAGCCCGGTCCGGCGGCCGGCTCTCCTCCCCCCTCCCCGGTGGACCGGGTGCGCACCGGATATGGGTCCCCTCTTCACGGTCTTCACGGTGACTCTCCCCTCGCACGGCCCGAGCGGGCCGGCACCCCCGCGCGTAGAGCGCGCTATGGATCACCCTAGCCACCGGGCGCTGCTCCGGGAGGACCGCGGTTGTCACCGTTCGGTCCCGGATCCCTGTGTGTCCAGGGGCGGTTGGGCGCATCCGCGGGGCGCGCGGGTCAGGGCAGCGCGGAGCCGGAGCGCCACTGCGCCCAGTCGAGGTTCCAGCCGCCGAGCCCGTTGTCCGCCGCGACCACCCGGTCCTCGCTGCGGCGCACCTCCACCACGTCCCCGACGAGGGTCCGGTCGAAGAACCAGCCCGCAGGAGTACGCGAACTGCCGCCCTTCACATCGCGCAGTCCCACGCAGCCGTGGCTGACGTTGCTCTTGCCGAAGACGCCGCCCGCCCAGTAGTTGCCGTGCAGGAACGTCCCCGAGGAGGTGAGCCGGATGGCGTGCGGGACGTCCGGGATGTCGTACTCACCGCCGAAGCCGACCGAGCGGCTGTTCATCCGGGTCGTCTCGAACATCTCCGTGACCACCATCTTGCCGTTGTACGTGGGCGACTTGGCGGTGCCCGCCGTGACCGGGAGGGTGGCGAGCAGGTCCCCGTCGCGCCGGACCTCCATGGTGTGCGCCGCCGCGTCCACCACGCTCGTCTGTGCACGGCCCACCGTGAAGGCGAAGCTCCGGTCCTGGAGTCCGTGGACCCCGGGGGCCGCCTCCACGTCCCGCAGCCGCAGCCGCACGGTCACCTCGGTGCCCGGCTTCCAGTACGTCTCGGGTCGCAGGTCCAGCCGCTCGGCGCCGAACCAGTGCCCGACGACGTCCACCCGCGGTCGGGTGGTGACCTCGACGGCGCGCTCCACGGCGGCCCGGTCGACGACCTTCCGGTTGAACTCCAGGGAGATGATCATGCCGGTGCCGACGGTGGCCCGGTTCTCCGGCGCGGTGTACGCGAGGAACCGTTCGTCGGGGACGCGGGTCCGGAAGGTGGTGTGCCGGGCGGTCCTGCGGCCGTGGCCGTCGAGGGCGACCGCGTCGACCCGGTACGCGGCGGCCGGTGCGAGCCGTTTCGCGGTGGGCCGCCAGCTCAGTCCGTCCCCGGAGACCCGGCCGGGTACGGGCTGCTCCCGGGCCTCCCCGGTCCTGACCACCCGTACGGACTCCAGCCGCCCGTCGGGCACCCGCACCACCAGCGGATCGTTCACCGCGACGTCCCGGCGGGCGTCGGCGGGCCACACCTGGATGGCGTCCCGGGGCGCCCGTGGCTTGCCGGCCAGCCCCTCGGGCCCGCAGGACGAGGCTCCGGTGAGCAAGGACAGGGAGGTGACGGCGGCGGCGAGCGCCGCTCCCGTGCGCGGGGCGCGTCTGAGTAGTCGGATCACGCCCCGCCCAACGACCGTCCGCGCCCCGGGAAACGTGGACCCCGGCCGGGGGCCGGACCGGGACCTAGGTCCAGCGGCCGAGGCGGGGCGGGGCGAAAACCGGTGTGCCGGGCGGAATCCGCCACGTAAGGTCGGTTTTGATGCCCACTACACCCACACCGGCGGAGCCGGTGGAGACGCCCACGCCGCCACCCGCCGGCGAGACCCCTGCCGTCCGCACCCTGCTGCGCCTGTGGCCGTACGTCCGCCCGGTGCGCGCCCGCTGGATCTCCGCCGCGGCCGTCGCCGTGGTGGCGTCCTGCCTGTCCCTGGTCTTCCCGATCGTCCTCAAGTGGCTGGTCGACGGACCGATCACGGACCGGGACCAGCGGGGCGTCTGGCTGGGGGCCGGCCTGCTGCTGACGCTCGGGGTGGTGGAGGCGGTGCTCTTCGGCTTCCGCCGTTGGCTCGTCGCCCGCCCGCTCGCCGCCGTGGAAGCCGCGATGCGGTCCGACCTCTACCGCCACCTCCAGCGGGTACCGGTCGCCGTCCACGACCGCTGGGCCTCCGGCCAGTTGCTGTCCCGGGGCACCACGGACCTCTCGGTCATCCGGATGTTCCTCGCCTTCCCCCTGACGTTCCTGCTGGTCAACGGCGTCACGATCCTCGCGGGCTTCGCCGTGCTGCTGTCCCAGGAATGGACGCTGGGGCTGGTCCTGCTGCTTCCCGCACTGCCGATGATGGTCGTCGGCTACCGCTTCGAGGGCAGTTACTCCTCGGCTTCCCGCCGGGCGCAGGACCAGGTCGGCGACCTGACGACGGTCGTCGAGGAGAGCATCCTCGGCATCCGGGTCATCAAGGGCTTCGGCCGCCACCGCAGCCAGGCGCACGCCTTCCACGAGCTGAGCGGGAAACTGCGCGGCACCGAACTGCACAAGGCGCGGCTGCTGGCCACCGTGCAGGCCTCGCTGACGTTCTTCCCGGAGCTGGCGCTCGGCTCGGCGCTGGTGGTGGGCACCGTGCAGGTCGCCGACGGCAGCCTGTCGGCGGGCACCCTGGTCGCCTTCCTGTCGACCGCGCTCGCCCTGCGCTGGCCCGTCGAATCGCTGGGCTACCTCGTCGCCATGAGCCAGGAGGCGGCCACCGCCACCCGCCGCTACTTCGAGGCGATGGACGCCCCGGAGGAGGACCCCCGCGGCACCGGGGTCCACGACGGACTGCTGCCGGACGACGACGGGCTGCGCTTCGACGGCGTGACGTTCCGCTTCCCCGACGCCGACCCGGACTCCGTACCCGTACTCAGCCGGGTGGACCTGCACGTGCGGCGGGGCGAGACGATGGCGCTGGTCGGCGCCACCGGCAGCGGCAAGACGACGCTCACCGCACTGGTGCCCCGACTGCACGAGGTCGACGGCGGCCGGATCACCCTGGACGGCCGGGACGTCACCGCGATGGACCGCACCGAACTGCGCGAGCTGGTGTCGATGGCGTTCGAGGAACCGACGCTGTTCTCGGCCTCGGTCGCGGAGAACATCCGGATGGGCGCCACCACCACCGGCGAGGACGGCACCGCGACCGAGGACGGCGGCGACGCCGCACTGGAGCGGGCACTCGGCGTCGCCCAGGCCCACTTCGTCGCGGACCTGCCGCACGGACCCGCGACCGAGGTCGGTGAACAGGGCCTCAGCCTCTCCGGCGGTCAACGGCAGCGGCTCGCCCTGGCACGGGCCGTCGTCGGCAGCCCCCGCTTCCTGGTGCTCGACGACCCGCTGTCCGCCCTGGACGTGCACACGGAGGCGGCCGTCGAGGCCGCGCTGCGGGAGGTCCTCGCCCAGACGACGGCCCTCGTCGTGGCGCACCGCCCCTCCACCGTGCTGCTCGCCGACCGGGTCGCCCTGCTGTCCGGCGGGCGGATCACCGCGGTGGGCACCCATCACGAACTGTTGCGCGACAGCGCCGAGTACCGGCACCTGATGTCGGGCGACGACGGCCCCGAGGGGCCCGAGGGGGACCGGACCCGATGACGACGACCAGCGAACGACCCCGACCGACACCCGAGGACGAGTCGCCCGCCCCGACCGGGCCAGGCGACCCCTTCGACCAGGACGACCTGCCGTCCCCCCGAGGGGCGACCGGCACCCTGCTGCGCTCCCTGCTCGGCCCGCACCGCCGCATGGCGGCGGTGACGGCCCTGTGCCTGCTCGTCCAGCAGGCCGCGGTGCAGGCCGGCCCGCTGATCGTGGCGTACGCGATCGACCGGGGGGTCCCCGCGTTCCGCGCCGACGACCACGGGCCGCTGATCGCGGTGGCGGTGGCGTACCTGCTCGCGGCGGCCCTGGGCAGCAGCCTGGAGTACGGGTTCATCCGCCTCGCGGCCCGGGTCAACCAGGCGGTGCTGCTGGACCTGCGCGGCCGGATCTTCCGCCACGGTCAGGCGCTCAGCGTCGACTTCCACGACCGCTACACCTCGGGGCGGCTCATCTCCCGCTCCACCTCGGACGTGGAGGCGCTGCGGGAGTTGCTGGAGGAGGGCTTCCAGGAACTCGTCGGCGTGGTGGTCTCCTCGCTGTACATCACGCTGATGCTGCTCTGGCTGGACCTGGCCATGGGCTCGGTGGCCGTGCTGTCGTTCGTCCCGCTGTACTTCGTCATGCGGATGTACCGGCGGCGGGCGGCCCGGGTGTTCACCGAGCGGTCGTCGGCGATCGCCGATCTGATCGTGAAGTTCGCGGAGACCCTGAACGGCATCCGCCCGGTGCGGGCGTTCCGCCGCGAGCGGGCCAACGACGCGCGGTTCGCGGTGCTCAACCACCGGCACGAGCGCGCCAACGGCGACTCGCTGCTGGAGATGGCGCGTTACGTGGTGCTGTCCCGGCTGATCGCGAACACCGCCGTGGCCGGGATGGTGCTGTGGGGCGGCTACCGGGTCGCGGGCGGCACGCTGGAACTGGGCGTGCTGGCCGCCGCGGTGCTGTACATCCGCCGGCTGTACGACCCGATCGACCGGCTCGCGATGTTCCTGAACTCGTACGAGTCGGCCGGCGCCTCGCTGCGGAAGATCGCGGGTCTGCTCCATCAGCGTCCCTCGGTGCCGGAGCCGGTCGAGGCCCGTGGACTGCCCGAACGCGAGGGGGACCGGCCGGGCCGCGAGGTCGTCTTCGACGGGGTGCGCTTCGCGTACCGCACGGGCGGCGAGATCCTGCCCCGCTTCGACCTGCGCCTCCCGGCCGGCCAGACGGTCGCCGTGGTCGGGTCGACGGGCGCCGGCAAGTCCACCCTGGCGAAGCTGCTGGCCCGTTTCTACGACCCGACCGAGGGCCGGGTCCTGCTCGACGGGGTGGACCTGCGGGACCTGGCCTTCCCGGAGCTGCGGCGCGGGGTCGTGATGGTCACCCAGGAGGCGTTCCTGTTCTCCGGGACGGTCGCCGAGAACATCGCGATCGGCCGCCCGGACGCCTCCCGCGAGGAGATCGAGCGGGCCGCGAAGGCGATCGGCGCGCACGACTTCATCACCGCGCTGCCGGACGGCTACGACACGGACGTCCGCAAGCGGGGCGGGCGCATCTCGGCCGGGCAACGCCAGTTGGTGGCCTTCGCCCGGGCGCTGCTCGCGGACCCGGCGGTGCTGATCCTGGACGAGGCCACCAGTTCGCTGGACGTGCCGGGCGAGCGGGCCGTGCAGCAGGCGATGGACACCGTGTTGCGGGGCCGCACCGCGGTCGTCATCGCCCACCGGCTGTCCACGGTGGAGATAGCCGACCGGGTGCTCGTGATGGAGCGCGGCCGGGTGGTCGAGGACGGCTCCCCCGCCGAGCTGATCGGCGGCACGGGGTCGTTCGCGGGGCTGCACCGGGCCTGGCGGGAGAGTCTGGTCAGCTGACGTCCGGGCCCGGGTACGGGGTCGGCGGGCTTCCGTCTCCGTCGTGTTCGGCTCGGGCCCGCCGGCGCTCCGCGAGCCGCTCCCGCGACCACGCGGTCCACGGGTGCGCGGGTCCGAGCACGCGCGCCCGGGCGTCCGCCACCCGTTCGGCCTGCGTCACCGCTGCCGCGAGCTGACCGAGTTCGCCGAGGACCCGGCTCAGCAGGGAACGGGCGGAGAGGGTCTTGGGGTGGTCCGGTCCGTAGTCGCGCTCGAAGGCCGCGACCACGGACCGGACCAGGGGCAGGGCCCGTCGCTGACGGCCGGCGGTGATCAGCGCGAAGCCGTGGTTGAGTTCGGCGGCCAGGGTGATCGGGTGCCCGGCGCCGACGGTGCCGCGGCAGTCCGCCAGCAGTTCGGGTCCGGTGGTCGGGTCGGGTTCCGGGCCGGCCGTGAACTCCAGGAGGTACGTCCGCGCGACGAGGGTCGCCGGATGGGCCGCGCCCCACGCGGCGGTCCGGCCCGCCACGGCCCGCCGCAACAGCGACACCGCCTCGGTCTGCTCGTCGAGTGCCCAGAACAGCACCGGGGACAGCCCCACGCAGCTCTCCATCGTTTCGACGGCGTCCGCGCCGAACGCGGCGGTGCAGTCCGCGAGGACGAGGCGATGGGCCGCCGCTGCCTCCTCGTACCGTCCGAGGCGGTACAGGGCCCGCCCGACCCGTTGGCGGATCGCGATCACCGCGGGATGGTTCGCGTCCAGCAACCGCGTGCCGCGCGCCACCGCGTCCTGCCCCATCGACAGTGCGGACGCGTGGTCGCCCGCCCGGTGCAGGGCCACCACCAGCCGCAACGCGCGGTCCAGCACGCGCGTCGCGGTCTGCGGACCGACCTCGCCCCACTGGGTCGCCCGGCGCAGCAACGCCCGGACGTGCGGCGCGAACGGGGCGAGCGGCGGGTCCGCGCGCGCCCACGGTCGCGTCGCCTCGGGCAGGACCGTGCCGAGCAGTTCGGCGGCGGCGCCGACGAGTGCGTCGCGCTGGGCGGCCGGGACGCCCCGGGCGATGCTGTCGAGCAGGACGCCGTGGGTGCGCACGCAGCGGGGCGGACCGGGGACGAGGCGGGTGAGCGAGTGGTCGAGCAGCCCGCGCAGCGCCGTTTCCACCCGTGCGCGGGGCAGCACCGCGCCGATGCCGGCACCGGCCAGCAGGGTGAGCGGCAGCGGGTCGTGGGACCAGCAGGCGAGCAGCCGGATCAGGGTGGTGGCCTCGGGGAGTCCCTTGGTGCGCAGGGCGTCCAGGGAGAGTTCCCAGGTGCTGCTGGCGAGATGGCGCGAGTCGTGGCCGCCGCCGTACTCGGCTCCCTGGTCCAGTAGTTCGATGGCGTCCACCTCGTGCCCCCGGTCGAGGGCCCTTCCGTACTCCGTCATGCTCCACGGGCTGATCACCTGGTGCGCCAGGTAGCCGCCGGCGAGGGTGAGCGCGAGTGGCAGCCGTCCCAGCCGGTCCGCGATCTCGGTCGCGTCCTGCACCGTTCCGCTCTCCGGGGCCAGGTCGCACAGCACCCGGGCCGCGTCCTCGCGCGGCAGCACCCCCACGTGGTGCAGTTCGGCGCCGGGCCACCAGTGCGCGGCGACCTGTCGGGTGGTGACCAGGGTGATGCCGCGCGGGCTGGTGCGCAGCCAGCTGCCGTCGCGCAGTACGGACGGGTCGTCGGCGTTGTCGATCACCAGGAGCCACGGTTCGTCGGACCGGTCGAGCCGGTCCCACACCAGGTCCGCGGCGGCGCGCAGTCCGGTGCGCGCGGCGGTGAGTTCGCCTTCGCCCGCCCCGCGGTCCGCGGCGACGGCGAGCATTCCGGCGCGCAGCGAGGTCAGGTCGGAGGCGTTGACCCACAGCCCGATCCGTCCGCCCTCGGTGGTCGCGGCGCGGAAGAGTTCCGAGGCGACGGCGGTCTTGCCGCAGCCGCCCAGACCGTGCAGTACGTAGACCTGGTGGGCGCGGCCGTCTTCGAGGGCGGTCCGCAACCGCGCCAGCAGTTCCGCCCGGTCGCGCAGGACCACCGGCGGGCGTCCCACGGCCGGTCGCCGCACGGAGTCCGGCGCGGTGCCCGAGGTGCCGGGTCGGGCGTCCCCGTGGTGGTGGTGCTCGGTGATGTGCTGGTCCCCGCGGGACTGGTAGACGCGGCCGTTGTCCTCGGCCCGGCCCTCGGTCGATCCGCTCATCGCTCGGTGATGTGCAGATCGTGTCCTGCCTGGTAGATCCGGGAGTCGCCGGAGGCGGTGGCGCGCTGGGTGAGGGCCGGGGTGGTTGCCGGTCCCGGGGCGAGTGCGTCCAGCAGCTTCCGTAGTTCGACGGCGACCTCGGGTCGGTCGAGGAGCAGCCGCCGGATCCGGTCCTGCCAGGCGGCTGCCAGTTCGTCCTCGGCGTCCGGGGCCGTGGTCAGGTCCTCACGGGTGCCGTCCAGTTCGGCGGCCACCGCGTCGGCCCGCTCGGGGCGGGTCCGCCGCCAGAGGGCGACGACCCCGTCCCTGGTGTGCTCCCAGGCGTCGGTGGCCAGCAGGGCGACGAGGGTCAGACCCGCGCTCTGCGCGAGCGCGGTCAGCTCCGGGTCCATGGCGCGCGCTCCTCCCGCTGCTGCGTGGTGGTTGCCGTGTCAGAGGACGGCGGGTGGTCCGAGCGGGGCGATTTCCCGCTCGAAGAAATCCGAGAAATCCTCGCCCGCCCGGTACAGGGACGCGAATTCGGCGAGCGTCGTCGCGATCTCCCCGGGATCGGTGAACCGCCGGGCACCCGCGCCCTTCAACTCTTCGTCGTAGATCACCGCATACATCACCGCATTCCCGAGGACGACGATCTCGGGAAAGGGAACATCACGTTCCCATTCCGCGATCTCCCTGGCGTCCAGTACGCGGATCTCCTCGCCCAACTGCGAGCGGAGCCGAAAGGAGTGCATTTCCCACTGGAGGTACGGAGTGATCGGGAATTCGACGATGCGGAGCCTGCGGAACACCAGGTCGCGGCGCGCGGCGTCCTCGAAGTAGGCGGCGACGGAATCCCGCTCGGCCTCGATCAGGCGCAGGGCACCCGGCCAGTCCCCGCGCGCGAACGCCTCCCAGCTCGGTGAGCCCTGCTCCTTGAACGTCTGGCCGCGCTCGACCTTGGCGAGGAGGCGGATGTCACCGTCGTGGAACCGGCCGAAGTCTTCGAGGTAGTCGGGCCTCTTGAGGACCTCGCCGGCGCCGGCGCGGAAGGAGTCAAACACGGGGGATGTCCGTCTTCGCCGAGATGAGCATGGTGCGGGGGATGACCACGAGACGCTCGTCCGGGCCGATCGAGACGCCGTCCGGTAGGCGGACGCCGAGGGAGGCGGTGAGGTCTCGTCCGATCACGGCGAAGTCGCCGTTCTCCAACTCCCAGATGTCCGGGCATTCGGGGCCGGAGTTGGTCAGGCCCAGTTCCAGGGCCGACTTGCCGAGGCGCCGCTTGAAGTGCGTTTCCCGGTCCGCTTCCCATGGCCTGCTCATCGTGTCGCCCTCCTCCTACCTCGTTGTTCGAAGGTTAGCAGCGACGGCCGGTCAAATGCGTTGTCGCATAAGGTATTTGGCCTGATCGGGTGACAGGCGAAGGGCGGTTGTCCAGCGGTGACGCAAGGGGGTCGGTTCGGAATTCGAACGAGGGCATGAGACCCGGAACCGTCGTCAGACGTATCGGGATCGGGCCGCCCCCGAAGGCGGGCTCACTCCCCGCTGGCATGGGCCCGCAGGAAGGTCCGTACGGCACGTTCGGCGATCGCCCGGGTCTCGGCGGTGGAGAGCGGACGGGTGCCGAGCCGGGAGCGCAGTTCCAGCGGACCGGTGAGCAGGGACAGCAGTTGTTCGGCGGCGTGCGCGGGGTCGCCGGTGCGCAGCCGTCCGGCGAGGGCGAGCCTGGCCAGCCGGTCGGCGAGGGCGTCGGCGACCCGGACCGCCGTGCGTTCCTGCACGGCGACCACGAGGTCGGGGAACTCGGCGACCTGGGCGTGGGTGAGCCAGCGCAGCGCGCCGGCCCGTTCGCCCCGGCAGATCTTCAGCAGGCGGAACGCCACGTCGTCCAGGGCGGCTTCGAGGTCGTCGCCGGGGGCGCGCAGACGGTCCAGGACGGCGAGGTTCTCCTCGGCGACCGCGTCGGCCGCCGCCTCCATCGCCCGACGGAAGAGGTTCTCCTTGTCGGTGAGGTGGTTGTAGACGGTGGGTTTGGCGACGCCGGCCTCCGCCGCGATCTCCTTCACGCCCGCCCCGGCGTAGCCCCGGCGGGCGAAGACGACGAACGCGGCGTCCAGGATGGCCCGCCGCTTGTCGATGCGCCCGCTCCCGCCGGCACCCCCGGCGCCCGTGCCCCGCACGACACCGGTCGACGCGCCGTGTCGCTCCGTCATCCGACCACCCGTGTCCGCCGACCGCTCATGTCCGCATGGTAGCCCGGTGCACCAATTTTGAACCCACGGGTTCAACTCACCAGACCCGCGTGTTTAACTTCCCAGCACAAGGGATTGAACCCGTTGGTTCAGTTTTTCCGGGGCGAGGGCCGCCCGGGGACGACGAGGAGGTCGAGGAATGATCGTCAACATCCTGCGCTTCAGCTTCCGGGACGACACGACCGAGGCGGAGCGGGAGGAGGTGTTGGCCGCGATGCGCCGCACGTCGACCAGCGAGTGGGCGGAGTTCGGGGCGGTGGGCCGGGACGTCGGCGACCCCGCGGAGGGCTTCACGCATGCGTACCTCGCCGGTGTCCGGGACCTCGACGCGCTGGAGCGCTACCTGTACGACCCGGTCCATCTGCGGGGCGACGACGTGATCATCCCCCGGCTCTCGCGACTGGTGAGCCTGCGGCTGTCGGACGACCCGACCCCGGACCTGGAGGAGCGGATCGCCGCGTTGCATCGGGCCAAGCGGGCGAAGCACCCTCGCTGGGCGCGGCGCCCGCTCGATCCGGTGCCGTTCCGCTCCGCGTGCGGGGCAGGTCCCCGCGCCTGTGCCGGGGGTGCGAACCGGCGGGTGTACGGGGTCCGGCCCAGGTCCCCGCGCCCCTACCCAGGGTGCGAACCAGCGGACGCACGAGGTCCAGCCCAGGTGCGCTGAGCGATTGCGCAGTTCCCCGCGCCCCTATCCAGGGTGCGAACCGGCGGGCGTACGAGGCCCAGCCCAGGTCCGCCCGGGGATTGCGCAGTTCCCCGCGCCCCTATCGGGGCCCTTCCGTCCGGGCTGTGCCCCGATAGGGGCGCGGGGAACTGCGCCCCCCC
>NZ_JBHXEN010000062.1:0-47458 GCF_042724695.1 Streptomyces sp. NPDC127068
GGGCCGTTTCCGCCGCCCCCCCCGGGGGCGCCCCCCCCCCCCGGGGGGGGGGGGGGGGGCCCCCGCACCGCGTTCAGGGCACGTGGACGAGGTCCGGGTGGGCATGCGTATCGCCGTCCAACAGGCCACGGGGGTCGGCCCGTTCCCGTAAGTGGAGGTCGAAGAAGGCCGTCAGCAGGGCGCGTGGGGCGCGGGTCGCCGCTTCGGGCGGGGTGGTGCCGAAGAGGTCGGTGAGACGTCCGGGGGCCAGGCCGGCGCCCTTGACCAGTTGGGCGTGCACGGGCGCGGCGGTGGTGAACATGAGGTGTTTGGCGCCCGTCAGCGTGAAGTCGCGCTTCCAGCCGCGGTGCGCCGCCCAGAAGCTCTTCCAGGAGCCCAGGAACTCGTCGTTCACATGGCTGTGGGGCGAGGGCCGGTTCACCTCGGCCGGCCCCGACCACTCGGCGCCGACCAGCAGGAACGCCTGGTGTTCGGCGAGGCCGTGCAGCCCGGACTCGCCGAACACCCAACCGTTCGCGTTCTGCGGGTTCTTGCTGTGGTAGAGCATGCCGTCCAGATTGACGCCGGCCCGTATGCGGCGGTTCGCGCGCAGGGCCTCCCCCGTGGCGAAGCCGCCGGCCGAGTGCCCGCCGATGCCCACCCGGGACGGGTCGAGCGCGCCGACGAGGCCGTCCGGCAGGCGGCGGCCCGAGGCGTCGGTGCGGCGACCGCGGTGGAAGCGTTCCAGCGCGGCGAGGATCGTCCCGGTGTCGTCGACCCGCGCTTGGATCATCTGTTCCAGGTCGTCGTCCTCGTACTGGGCGAAGTCCTCGATGACGGCCCGGGCGGTGCGGCCGTCGGGGAACTCCACCAGCGGAGTCTCATGGGTGTGGTCGGGCTGCACCACGAGGTAGCCGTGGCTGGCGAGTTCCTCGGCGTACTGGGTGGTCTCGATCCGGTCCAGCAGGGCGCCGGCCATGAGGACGACGATCGGCAGCCCGTCGCGGGTGGGGCGCACCGGGGCGCCGCGCAGGGTGTGGGTGCGGATGCCCGCCCAGTCCACCGCGCCCTCGGCGAGGCCCAGGTGGGTGATCCCGCCCCGTGCGAAACGGGTGGCCTGGGTCCGGCTCAGCCAGCGCGGGCGGGTGCCGGTGGTGGCCGTCGTCGGATAGGTGAGGGTCACCATCAGCTCACGGGCCCGGTCGGGCCGCCACGGGTCGGGGCGGTCCTCGTCCCGCAGGTGGACGTCGACCTGTCCGACGCGGTGGCGGCCCGTCGGCGGCGGCAGCAACGGGGTGAACGCCCGGCGGCGGCCCGGTGCCGCCCGTGCGGGGGTCGGCGCGGCGCCCAGCAGCAGGGCGGGGCCGAGCGCCGCGCCCGCGGCGAGTACCCCCCGTCGCCCCGGCCCCCTCCCGGGGGTGGAGGGTGCGAAGAGGTGTGCGTACGAGGGCGGTGGGGACATGGTGGTTCCTCCGTCGTTCCGGCGATCGGGAGCAACAGGAGCTTCTCGCGGGACCGGTAGGACACCCGTACGTAAGTCCTGTGTCCCGGCCGTGCCCGGGCTGTGGTGGAACCGGTCAGGAGTCCGTCTTGGCCCTGGGGTAGAGGCACGGGTACAGGCCCGTGACGGCGAGCAGCACCAGGTACAGGAGGGCCGCCGCGCACCAGGAGGGGAGGGCGCCGGCGAACAGTACGGCGAGCGCGGGGCCGGTGCCCAGGGCGACGGCGATGAGCGGCAGCCGCACCCGGCGGGCCGCGGCGGGGAACAGCAGCACCCCGGCGGCGAGCGTGTAGGCGACTCCGGTGGCGGTGGCCGCCAGGTCCTGCGTCCCGAAGGCCGTGCCGAGTCGGTCGAGGAGGAACACCGCTCCGCCCAGCAGGGCCAGGGCGCCCCCGATGGACAGGGCCCGCAGCCAGTTGTTGGCGGTCATGCGGATGAGGACGCCGACGATCAGGGGGACCAGGAGGGCGAGCACCAGCCCGTGGCCGGGCGGTGAGAACCAGTTGTCGGTGCTCGCCGCGACGGCAACCCACCACAGCGGGGCGGCGATCGCCGCCCAGAGCGGCGCCAGCAGGACCAGCAGCGGGTTGACGCACAACAGCGGCTTGAGGAAGCCCGCCCCGAGGTGCACGAGGCGGACCCATCTCCGGCCCGTGGGCTGGAGGGCGGGCCAGGCAAGCAGTCCGGCCCGCAGTGCGGTGCGGCGCGGGTCCGGTTTGCGGGCCAGCTGTCCGATGGTTTCGGCGCCGATGTCGCGGAAGGATTTCAGTGCCCCCGTGAACCCCTCCGGGGTGTCGACGGGGACGGTCGGGACGGGGGAGCCGGGTGGCCGGTCGCCCGCGCCGCTCTCCTGGAGCGCTCCGATCAGCGGCAGTTCCTCGGTGAGGATGCCGCGCTGGCGTACCGCGGTGAGGACCTGGCGCACCTTGTCCCAGCGTTCGGGGCCGGGGACGGTGCCCCAGAGGTAGCCGAGGAGGTCGGCCGGGGTCTGTGCGGGGACCGTCGGTGGGGTGCCGGGCAGGGGTACGTGTCCCTGGTCGATCAGTGCGTAGAGGTCCGCTTCCAGGTCGGCGGCGAGGTCCGCGAGCAGTCGGTCGTCGTCGCCCGTCCCGTAGCGCGCCGCGAGTCGGCAGTCGGTGGCGACGATCGAGACGAGGGAGGCGGCGGCGTCGAGCCGCCCCCAGGTCCAGTCGCTCATGCGCCAGCGGGCGCTGAGGAAGGCGGCGAAGTTGTTGAGCTGGTTGCCGCTGAGTTTGGCCGCGACGAGTTCCTCGGCGGATGCGGGGCCGGGCCGGCCGCCCTCGGCGAGCACCGTGTCGGTGGCCCAGCTCCGGGTGGCCGCCGAGACGGTGTGCAGCCCGATGTCGGTGGCCTCGGCCAAGGGGTCGGGGCGCAGCGGGCCGAGCAGGACCTCGGCGGCGGTGAGCGCGGTGCGCATCGTGGCGGTGCCCCGGGCGGACGCCTGGTGCAGGGCGGCGAACTCGGGGGCGGGGACGCGGGCCACCACCGCGATGTCGATGCCGAGGCCGGCGAGTCGGTCCCACAGGTCCTCGTAGAGGTGGACGGGCCATTCGGGGGCGGCGCACGGGGCCGGCGCACGGGGCGCGGTGACGGCGGGTCGGGCCGGCGCGTGGGGCGCGGTGGCGACGGTGACGCGTTGGGCGAGGCAGCCCGCCCACGCCTCCCAGTCCGTCAGGTCCGTCAGGTTCGGCGGGATTGGTGGGTCGGACGGGAGCGGCGGGAGCGGGGTCAGCAGTGCCTCCAGCCGGGTCGACGCCCTGATGACGAGCGGGACGGGCCGGCCCGGTACGCCGTCGGCGGCTGCGGCGTTCACCGTGTGGAGCAGCAGCCGGTCGCGGGCGGCGATGGTGGCCGCGGCGGCGAGCCGGACGGCGTACAGGCGCCGCCACAGGTCCTCGAAGTCCGGTACGGCCGCGCCCTCGGACCGGGCAGCGGCGATCTCGCAGGCCCGCAGCCAGTCCATCAGCAGGCGCACCGCGCGGGCGGGTGCGAGGGGTGTCCGTCCGGAGACGGCGAGGCGGTCCACCGACGTCGTCTGCTGCGGCAGTTCGGGGGTCGCCAGTTCGTCCGCCTGGCGGCGCAGTGCGGCGAGCAGCCGTACGGAGGTGTCGCCGCCGGCCGCGTCGAGCACGTCGAGGGGGCCGGGGACCGTCGGCAGGGGCAGCGGGTCGGGTCCCGTCACCTCCGTCGGGTCCTGGAGGAGCCGGGCGATCCGGTCGGCCTCGGCGGTGCCGACCACGTGCCGGTAGACCTCGAACCGGGTGTTCGCCGCGCCGAGGAGGCCGGGCAGGTCGTCCGGGAGCACGCCGGCGATGCCCTGTTGGCGGGCGAGTCCGGCGGCGGCGGTGCGCAGTTCCTGGACGTCGTCGAGGAGGGATTCGCTGCCCATCTTCATGCTGAGGGAGGCGGCGAGGGTGCGCAGCAGTCGGGTGACCCGGCGGCGGGACCCGGTCGGCTGCTGCGGGGGCGGCGGGAACGGCGGCACGGGTTGGAGGAACAGCAGCCAGCGGTCGGGGCGTCGGGTGACGGGGGCGCCCGCGACGGCGCGGACCGCCCAGGCGACGGGGATGTTGTCGAGGAGTCCGCCGTCGAGGAGTTGCACCCGGCCGTGCGCGTCGGGGTCGGGGCAGCCGGTTTCGCTGCTGATGCCGCTCAGGTCCACGAAGGGGACGTCGTCCTGCGGGGGCGGTGCGGCTTCGGCGACCCGGGGTCGGCCGGGTTCGAAGGCTCCCGGGTACGAGGAGGAGCAGCGGGCCGCGTAGGCGAGCCGGGCGAGGGCCCGGCCGGTCTCGCCGTCGTCGTAGAAGTCGGTGAGGGCGTTCTGTGCGACGGGGCCGGTGGTGTGCCGGTGCCGGAAGCGGAAGTGGGCCTGGGAGCGTCCCACCAGGAGGGGTTGGCCGAGGGTGGGGCGCACCCAGTCGCGGCGGGGGTGCAGCCGGCTCGCGGTGATGATCAGGCGCAGCGAGGTGGCGGGAGCGGGTTTGTCGCCGGGGGCGTCGACGAGCTTCACCATGGCGTCGCGCAGTCGCTCGTAGAACGCCTCGTCGCCGCGGAGCAGGGAGTCCGGTACCCGAAAGGGGCGGGACTCCGTGCGCAGGAGTCCTTCGAGGTCGCCCAGTTCCAGCCACAGGTTGCGCACCCCTTCGGCGAAGGGCATCCCGTGGACGAGGTGCGAGGCGAGCAGGACGGCGTTCAGTCCGCCCGCGCTGGTCCCGGCGAGGACGTCGATCTCGGCGTTCTGGTAGCCGCAGACGCGGAGCAGCACGTCGTAGAAGTCCGAGGAGCAGTCCGCGGTGGGGGCGGCGTTGCGCAGGGCGGCCATCTCCTGGCAGGCGCCGCCCATCCAGACGGCGAGGCTGACGCCGCCGCGCATCGCCAGGGCGAGCCGTAGCTCCTTGCTGCGGTGGGGCGGGCAGTCGGTGCCGCCGGCGCCCGGCCGGTCGCCGTGCCCGCAGTCGTCTCTCGTGTCCATGCGGCGAGCGTGGTGGGCCGGCGCCCGGCGGGGTGGGAGGCTCCCCGGGGATACGGCCGGACGGACGCGGCTGCGCGGGGGTGCCGGGCCCACCGGTGGGCGTGTCAGTCCAGGTAGCCGCGGAGTTGGTCGGCGAAGGCGTGGTCGCGGAGTTTGTTGAGGGTCTTGGACTCGATCTGCCGGATGCGTTCGCGGGTGACGCCGAAGAGCCGGCCGATCTCCTCCAGGGTGCGCGGGCGGCCGTCGGCGAGGCCGTAGCGGAGTTGGACGACCTTGCGTTCGCGTTCCCCGAGGGTGGACAGCACGGCGTCGAGGTGTTCGCGCAGCAGGAGGAAGGCCGCGGACTCGACGGGGGACGCGGCGTCACCGTCCTCGATGAGGTCGCCGAGCGCGACGTCGTCCTCCTCGCCGACCGGGGCGTGCAGCGAGACGGGTTCCTGGGCCAGCCGCAGCACCTCGCTGATCCGCTCCGGCGACAGGTCGAGTTGGGCGCCGACCTCCCCGGCGGTCGGCTCGTACCCGTACTCCTGGAGCATGCGGCGTTGGACGCGGACCACCCGGTTGATGAGTTCGACGACGTGGACGGGGACCCGGATGGTGCGGGCCTGGTCGGCGAGGGCGCGGGACATGGCCTGGCGGATCCACCAGGTGGCGTACGTGGAGAACTTGTAGCCGCGGGCGTAGTCGAACTTCTCGACGGCCCTGATCAGTCCGAGGTTGCCCTCCTGGACGAGGTCCAGCATGGTCAGGCCGCGGCCGACGTAGCGCTTGGCGACGGAGACCACCAGCCGGAGGTTCGCTTCGATGAGGCGTCGTTTGGCGATCCGGCCCAGGACGACGAGCCGGTCGAGTTCGCCGGCGAGCCGTGAGTCGAGGTCGGGGGCGGTGTGGAGTTTCTCCTCGGCGAACAGTCCGGCTTCGACGCGGCGGGCGAGTTCGACCTCGTCGGCGGCGGTCAGCAGGGGGATGCGGCCGATCTCCCGCAGGTACTGGCGGAACAGGTCGGAGGAGGTGCCGCTCGGGGCGTGCGGCCCGGCCGGCGGCGCGGGGTCGGGCCGGGCGGCCGGTTCGTCCGGGGCGGTGGGTCCGGGCGGGTCGTCCCGGTCGGCGGTGGCCGGGCGACAGTCGGTGGGTGTCGCTTCGGGGTGGTGCGGTGCGGGGCCCTGCGTGGGCACTGCGGGCAGGGTCCGGGCCGCGGGGGCGCGGGTGTCGTGGGGCGACTGGGCGAGGGTCTGGGTCTGCACGGCGGCGACCTCCAGGGGGTTCGCTGCTGAGGCGAGCGACAGGGGGAACGACGGGACCGACGGGACCGGTCGCGCCGCTCCCGCCCCGTACGCGTATGAGCGGAACCGCGGGGGTGAAAGGTCCGTCGGGGACGGACCGGCCGCGCTCCGGGGACTCAGGCACCGACCCCAGTGTGCTGTACGACACATCCCCGCCACGAGGGGCGTGCGGGGTATTTTTTGCGCCCGGAGCGTGACCGCGTGCTCACGGGTGCCGATGCGTGCGGGCCGGCGGACGGCGGCCCGCGCGGTCCGGGGTCGGCGCCCCCGCGCCGGGCGTCAGAGTGCGCCCGCGCCGTGCTGTTGGAGCGACTGGTCGTACTGCTGGAGGACCCAGAGTTCGTTCTGCACGGCGGCCAGGTGGGCCGGGTCGCCGCCCGCGCCGAGGCGGGCCAGGGTGGACTGGATGTCCCGGACGCGGCGCTCCACGGCACGCCGGCGGACGGCGACGAGCTGTTCGCCGGCGTAGACCTCGTCGACGGTGCGACGCATGATCGCCTCGACGGCCAGCTCGGTGACCATGGCCCGGACCCGGTCGTCGGGGGCGGCCTCCCGGACCCGGACGAGGTACGCCTGGGAGTCCTGGACGCCCCGTTCGGCGCCGCCGGCCTCCATGACGGCCTCCCGGACGGCGGCGTAGGGCTCGGCGGTGAACTCGTCCGCGCCGTACGCGTCGAAGGCCGGTGAGACGAGTTCGGGGCGCTGGAGGGCGAGCTTCAACAGTTCGCGTTCGGTGGCGTGGACCGCGTTGCGCAGGTTGAGGGCGGGGCCCTGGGGTCGGCGGGGGGCGCTGCTCTCGTGGCCGGCGGTCGTCCGGGTCCGGTCCGGGGCGGGGCCCTGGCCGCCGCGGTCGCGGGCCCAGCGGGCGATCTGTGCGACGCGCTTGACGACGAACTGGGTGTCGAGGATGCCGACGAGGCCCGCGAGCTGCACGGCGACCTCGTGCTGGGAGGCGCTGTTCTTGATGCGGGCGACCACGGGGGCGGCCTCGTCCAGGGCGGCGGCGCGGCCGGCCGGGGTGTCGAGGTCGTAGCGGGAGACGATCTGCCGCAGGGCGAACTCGAACAGCGGGGTGCGGGGCTGCACCAGGTCGGCGACCGCCTGGTCGCCCCCGGCCAGCCGTAGGTCACAGGGGTCCATGCCGTCGGGGGCGACGGCGATGTACGTCTCGGCGGCGAACTTCTGGTCGTCCTCGAAGGCGCGCAGTGCGGCCTTCTGGCCGGCCGCGTCCCCGTCGAAGGTGAAGATCACCCGGGCGGAGCCGTTGTCCATCAGCAGGCGGCGCAGGATCTTGATGTGGTCGCCGCCGAACGCGGTGCCGCAGGTGGCGATGGCGGTGGTGACGCCCGCGAGGTGGCAGGCCATGACGTCGGTGTAGCCCTCGACGACCACGGCCCGGCTGACCTTCGCGATGTCCTTCTTGGCGAGGTCGATGCCGTACAGGACCTGGGACTTCTTGTAGATCGCCGTTTCGGGGGTGTTCAGGTACTTGGGGCCGTTGTCGTCGTCGCGGAGCTTGCGGGCACCGAAGCCCACCACTTCGCCGGAGATGTCCCGGATGGGCCACATGAGGCGACCGCGGAACCGGTCGATGGGCCCGCGGCGGCCCTCCTGGGACAGGCCGGACAGCAGGAGTTCCTTGTCGCTGAAGCCCTTGCCGCGCAGGAAGCGGGTGAGGTGGTCCCAGCCGGCGGGGCTGTAGCCGACGCCGAAGTGCTCGGCGGCGGACTGGTCGAACCCGCGGGAGGCGAGGAACTTGCGGCCGATCTCCGCCTCGGCGTTGGCGTCCAGCTGTTCGGCGTAGAAGGTGGCGGCGATCTTGTGGGCCTCCACCAGCCGGATGCGTTCGCCGCGCTGGTTGCTGGGGTTGTAGCCGCCCTCCTCGTAGCGCAGGGTGATGCCCGCGCTCCCGGCGAGCCGCTCGACGGCCTCCGAGAAGGAGAGGTGGTCGACCTTCATCACGAACGTGATGGTGTCGCCGCCCTCTTGGCAGCCGAAGCAGTGGAAGAGCCCCTTGGACGGGCTGACCTGGAACGACGGCGACTTCTCGTCGTGGAAGGGGCACAGGCCCTTCAGGTTCCCGCCGCCGGCGCTGCGCAGCTGGAGGTACTCGGACACCACGGCGTCGATCGGGACCGCGTCCCGTACCGCCTTCACGTCCTCGTCATTGATCCTGCCGGCCACGCCGCGATTCTACGGGGGAGCACCGACACTCCCGCGCCGCGCGGTGGTGCCGGGGCGTCCGTGGAGGACTCCGGCCCCGGCCCCACCGCGCGGCGGGGGTCAGTCCGCGTCCGCCGGGACCAGCGATTCCAGGGGGACGGCCGGGTCGGCGAGGGCGTTCGGGTCGACCCGGGCACCGGACCGGATCAGTGCCTGCACCGGTGCGGTGACGTCCCACACATTGACGTTCATGCCCGCGAGCACCTTGCCGTCGGCCAGCCAGAAGGCGATGAACTCGCGCTTCCCGGCGTCCCCGCGGATCAGCACCTGGTCGTAGGTGCCGGGCGGCGCCCAGCCGGAGTACTCCAGGCCCACGTCGTACTGGTCGGAGTAGAAGTACGGCAGCCGGTCGTACGTGACGTCCCGGCCGAGCATCGCGCGGGCCGCCGCCGGGCCGCCGTTCAGGGCGTTCGCCCAGTGTTCGACCCTGATCCGGCGGTCGAACAGCGGATGGTGCACGGAGGCGATGTCGCCGGCCGCGTGGATGTCCGGGTCGGAGGTGCGCAGGGCCAGGTCCACGGCGATGCCGCCGCCCTGGGACCGGTCCACCAGCTCCAGGCCCGCGGCCTGGGCGAGTGCGGTGCGCGGGGCCGCGCCGATCGCGGCGAGCACGTCGTGCGCCGGGTGCTCCTCGCCGTCGTCGGTCCGCACGGCCAGGACCAGGCCGTCCTCCCCGACGATCTCGGTGAGGTTCGCGCCGAAGTGGAACCGCACCCCGTGTTCGCTGTGCAGGTCGGTGAAGAGCTGCCCCAGCTCCGGACCGAGCACGCCGTGCAGCGGGGTCGGCCCCCGGTGCACCACCGTGACCTCCGCCCCGTAGGAGCGGGCCGCGGCGGCGACCTCCAGACCGATCCACCCGGCGCCCGCGATCACCAGGTGGCCGTTCTCCCGGCCGAGGTTCGTCAGCACCTGGCGCAGCCGCTCGCTGTGCGCGAGCCGCCGCAGGTGGTGGACGCCGACGAGCTGGGTACCGGGCACGTCGAGGCGGCGCGGTTCCGCACCCGTGGCAAGCAGCAGCTTGTCGTACGCGATGGCCGTGCCGTCGCCGAGCCGCACCGTCCGGGTGGCCCGGTCGATGAGGTCCACGGTCTGCCCGAGGTGCAGCTCGACGTCGTGCTGCGCGTACCAGGCCGGTTCGTGGACGAAGACGCTGTCCCGGTCCGCCTTGCCGAGCAGATAGCCCTTGGAGAGCGGGGGGCGCTCGTAGGGGTGGTCGCGTTCGTCGCCGATCAGGATGACCCGGCCCGAAAAGCCCTCCTCGCGCAGGGTCTCGGCGGCTTTGGCGCCGGTGAGCCCTCCACCGATGATGACGAACGTCTGATCCTCGTCGACCACGTGATGCCTCCTCGTGAGCTATCCGCCAGGGTGAGCGTCCCGCACCGGGCGGGATGCGGGAAGAGGGGGTGACCCGATCAGGCCAGTGCTCGTCACGCGCCGTGGCGGTACCGGGGATTCCGCCCGCCGTCCCTCCTCAGGTGCGTGCCCCGGGGACCCGGCGTTCAGTCCCCCGGGCGCACGGACGCCACCGGTCAGTGGGCCGCCCGGGCGCCGACCGGCCCCGCGCGCGCCGGTCGCCGGCCGGGGGCGGGCGACCGGCGCGGCTGCGGTCAGTGACCGCCGGGGCGGCCGGTCAGCCGGGCGTGCAGGGCGGACGCCGAGGCGTCGGTGAGCGAGGCGATCTGGTCGACGATCACCCGCTTGCGGGCCCGGTCGTCGGGTTCCGCGTCGAACAGCGCGCGGAACTGCGGGTCGAGCCCGTACGGGGCGCGCAGCGTGAGCGCCTCGGCGAGTTCGGCGACGACGACGCGCTGCTCGGCCCTGATCCGTTCCTGTTCGGCCCGCTGCATCACGTACCGGTCGGCGACGGCCTTGAGGACCGCGCACTCCAGGGCGGCTTCCCGGGGGACGATCAGCTGCGCCGCGTACCGGGTGAGTCGGGCGCCGGTGTGCCCCGGGTCCCAGCGGGCCCGGGTGGCGTGCTCCGCGGCCAGGCAGAAACGGCCGATGAGCTGGCTGGTGGCGTCCTTGAGGCCGGCCTGCGAGGACGCAGAGCCGTCGTAGCCGTGCGGCCACCACTCCTGGTCGAGCAGCCGGTCCAGGGCCGCGGCGAGTTCCGCCGGGTCGGTGTCGGCGGGGACGTAGCGGCCGACCGCCACCTCGAAGACGGCTTGCCGCTCCGGTGCGGAGTGCAGCACGTTCGGGTCGATGTGCCCGGCGTGCAGTCCGTCCTCCAGGTCGTGGACCGAGTAGGCGACGTCGTCGGACCAGTCCATGACCTGCGCCTCGAAGCAGGTGCGGTCGGCGGGGGCGCCGGCGCGGACCCAGTCGAAGACCGGGCGGTCGTCCTCGTAGACCCCGAACTTCGGCGAGGCCGGGTCGGTGGGGTGGCCGCCCAGGGGCCAGGGGTACTTGGTGGCCGCGTCCAGGGCCGCGCGGGTCAGGTTCAGTCCCACGCTGACCTCGGGGGCGCCGGGCGCGTCGGGCGGCGGGGCGAAGCGCTTGGGTTCGATGCGGGTGAGCAGGCGCAGTGACTGCGCGTTGCCCTCGAAGCCGCCGCAGTCGGCCGCCACCTCGTTGAGGGCCTGTTCCCCGTTGTGGCCGAACGGGGGGTGCCCCATGTCGTGGGAGAGGCAGGCCGTCTCCACCAGGTCGGGGTCACAGCCCAGGGCCGCGCCCAGTTCCCGGCCGACCTGGGCGCACTCCAGGGAGTGGGTGAGCCGGGTGCGGGGGCTGGGGTCCCAGGCCGGGCCGCGGCTGCCGGGGGCGACCACCTGGGTCTTGCCCGCCAGCCGGCGCAGCGCCGCGGAGTGCAGGACACGCGCCCGATCGCGCTGGAACGCGGTGCGGCCCGGGCGTTTGTCGGCCTCGACCGCCCACCGGGCGGTGTCGGCCGAGTCGTAGGGGACCGCATCGGGCTCGGAGCGGGAGGTACGTGCCATGCCCCCGACAGTAACCGGGCCGCACACCACGGGACCGCCCGCACCGGAGAGCGCCCCGATAGGAGCGCGAGGAACTGCGCAAAACCACAGCGCACGCTCACACGACAACGCACCCCGAGCAGAACGCACCCGATCAGGGGCGCGGGGAACTGCGCGAATCCACAGCGCACCGCACAGGGACCGCGCACCCCCAGCCGCACCGCGGACCTCAGCGCGCAGCGCGGGCGCGCCCCAGCCAGTCACCCCGGGCTATCCGGGTGCCCCCGCGCCGCAGCCGCTCGGCCACCGGCGCCGCCGCAAGGTACACCCAGGCGGGCACGGCGGTGCCGTCCGCGCGCAGCACCTCACGGACCACCCGGTCGTACAGGTTGCGCGGGTCGCCCGCCCCCCGGTACTCCTCCAGACCGTCGAGTGAGCCGAGCAGCGCCCGGTACCCGTCGGGGCGAGCGGTGACGAGTTCACCGAGGACCTCGGCGGGCGCCGGGGCGGGGACGGCGTACGGGTAGCCGGGACCGTCGTAGAGCACGGCGCCCGGAAGCCGGGCCGGTTCGACCGTGCCGCCCGCCGCGACGGCGTCGCCCAGGTGCGTGGCGTGGTACCTGCCGCCGGGCCGCAGGGTGCCGTAGACGAAGAACGGCAGCACGCGGTGCTCGGTGTGCACGGCGCGGGCTGCGGGTGGCGCGTGGTCGTGGCTGGTCATGCCCGTGGGTGGTCCTCCCGCTCGCCCGCGGCCGTGGCCCGGGGTGCTCCGTGGTCCGGACGTCCCGGTCTCCGGAACCGATTGTCGTCGGCGACCGGAACGTCGGGGAAGGGGTCAGGTCCGGTACGGACGCTTCTGTCGGCCCTCGCGCAAGGTCAGGGCCCACCAGGTCAGCTGGTCGAGCATGCCCTTCGCCGCGGCCACCGAGGGCGAGGGGTCCAGGAGCCGGCCCTCGTCGTCGAAGCGGGACCCGGCGTTGGCGAAGGAGACCGTGTCGCGCACGGTGACGGCGTGCAGTTCGGCGAGGACCTGGCGGAGCTGTTCGACCGCGCGGAGCCCGCCGGAGACGCCGCCGTACGAGACGAAGCCGACCGGCTTGGCGTGCCACTCCCCGTAGTGCCAGTCGATGAGGTTCTTCAGAGCGGCCGGAAACGAGTGGTTGTACTCGGGGGTGAGCACCACGAAGGCGTCGGCCTCGGCGAGCAGGGGGGAGACCTTGGCGAGTTCGGCGTCGATCCGCGGGGACGGTCGTTGGGGCATGGAGGTGGGCAGGTCGGCTGCGGCGACGTCCACGAGGTCCGCGCGGAGTTCGGGGCGTTCGGCGATCTCGGCGAGCAGCCACTCGGCGACGACCGGCCCGAACCGGCCCTCCCGGTTGCTGCCGAGGACGACGGCGACCCTCAGGGGTGCCGGGGCGGGCGGGGTGTGCGGGGTGGTCAGGGCGGACGGGGCGGTCGCTTCGGCCCGAGGGGCCTGCTGGCTCGTGGTCATGGGCCCAGCGTGTTCCCTCAACCAAGGTTGAGGTCAATACCCGTCCGCTGCGGACGGTCCGTCACCTCCCTTGCCGAGCACCGCCGTCGCCCCATTCCGTTGCGGCCGGCGCCCCGTCACCCGTTCACCGTCCCGCTCACCCCACCCGCAAGGGTTTCCGTCTGCGCGCCCATGACCTGCTGAAACGGCGGGCGGACGAGCGCGGGCGTCGGCCGTTCGCCGGTATCCGGGGCGATGCTCCGGGAGGCGGGGCGCGGCCCGGGGCCGTTGTCTCGTGGTGCGAGGACGTGACCGAGACAGCGGCACTTGGGGGCCGCCGGACACGCCCGGTCCGAGGAGCGATCCATGCGCACTGCCCGTCCGCTGAGCGTCGCCGCGCTCGCCGTCGCCCTGGCGGGCCTCACCGCGGCCCCCGCCGGAGCCGACGGTCCGGGGGGTGCCGTGCTCTCCCCGTCCACCGTCGTGCCGGGCGAACCGGTCGCCGCGCACAGCGAGGGCTGCGGAGCGCGCGGGGTCGCGGCGGGCGATGCCAGTGCGGTCGGCGCGGGCTCCTTCACGCTCGCCCCGAGCGGAACCGAGGGGCGGGCGGTCGGCCGCTTCGAGGTGCCGCCCTCCGCACAGCCGGGCACGTACGAGATCGTCGTGCGGTGCGCGGACGGCACCCGCAGCGCGGCGGACCTGTCGGTGGTCCTCGCCGGGGCGGCGGACCTGCCCGCGCATCCGCGGGGACACGTGAACACGGGGGTCGGCGGCGCCCTGGGCCCCGACCCCGTACAGACCGCGGCGGGTGTGGCGGCCCTGGCCGTCGCCGCCGCGGGCGGTACCTGGCTCCTGCATCGCCGGGCGAGAGGCGACGGGATCTGACGGACACCCTCCGCTGTCCACCGGTACCGCCCTTCGCTCCCCCTCCGGTCCCGCGGCCCCTCGCCGGGGCCGGAGGGGGCAGCGAACCGTTCTTCCCCACCTGCGCCCCACCCCCCACGAACCCCGCCCCCACGCCCCGCACGCTCACGACCTGAGGGGGAACCCATGCGCACACGGGCCCGTTCCACGACCGGTGCCCGGCGGCGACCCGGCGACGCGGCCATAGCCGGGGTCACCGCGCTGGCCCTGTGCACGGGCGTGTGGCTGTTGCGCGACGTCGCCGTGGAGCCGCGACCGCCGCAACCGTCCGCCGCGCAGTCGGCACGGTCCGGCCCCTCGGACACCGGGGCCGCGGACCGGACGGACCTGGCCGGGGGCGCGCCCGCACTGCCCCCGTCACCGCCGGACCGCGTCCGCATCCCGTCGATCGGGGTGGACGCCCCGTTGACGGGGCTCGGGCTGACCGCACGGGGTGCGCTCGACGTGCCGCCGCCCGAGCGGCCGGAGCTCGCCGGCTGGTACGAGGCGGGGACCACCCCGGGCGAACGCGGCACGGCCGTGGTCGCGGGGCACGTGGACAACGCGGAGGGTCCCGCCGTCTTCTACCGGCTGGGCGCGCTGGTCCGGGGACGCACCATCGAGGTGAACCGGCGGGACGGCTCGGTCGCCGTCTTCACGGTCAGCGCCGTGGAGGTGTACACGGCCGACGACTTCCCCGACGAGAAGGTCTACGGCCCGGCGCCCCGGCCCGAGCTACGGGTCATCACCTGCGGCGGCCCGTACTCGAAGCGCACCGGCTACGAGGGGAACGTCGTCGTCTTCGCCCACCTGACCGACGTCCGCTGAGTTCAGCCCCGGGCGGGGAGTTGGTGGGCGAAGCGGCGGACCGCGTCGGTGAAGGCGGCCGGGTCGTCGAAGTTCGCGAGGTGCCCGGCCCGCGGGATCAGTTCCACGCGGGCCCGCGGATGGGCGCGGGCGAAGTCCCGCTCGCCGGAGCGGAAGAGGGTGTCCTTCTCGCCGTTCAGGATGAGCACGGGAGCCGCCACCCGGCGCAGCGCCGCCGCGTCGAAGCGGCCCAGCACCTCGCCCCAGGCGGCCGGCAGCGTGTGGAAGGCGTAACCGGCACGGATCGTGGCGTCCACCACCTGCGGCGGGTAGAGCCGGCGCAGCAGCGCGTCGTTCCAGCGGGTCAGCCGGTGCGCCGGCAGCCGGGGGACGAGCCCGGCGACCCACCGGTACGGCGCCGCCCACGGACCGCGGGTCGAGGCGCTGGCGCCGGCCAGGACCAGCCCGCGCAGCAGGTCCGGGCGGCGCCGCGCGAAGTCCAGCGCGACGTATCCGCCGAGCGAGTGCCCGACGACCAGCGCCGGCCCGTGGTCGAGCGAGGCCACCGCGGAGGCGATGACCTCGGTGGCCGCGGCCAGGCTCCAGGGCTCGGCGGATCGGGCGCCGTGCCCCGGCAGGTCGACGGCGGCCACCGGGAAGTCCGCGCGCAGCGCGGGGAGCTGCGGGCTCCACTGCCCCGCGCTGAAGCGCGTCCCGTGCACGAGGACGACGGGTGGTACGTCCGCAGTGGTCATGGGTCCCCCGATCCGCGCTCCTCGGGGCGACCCTACCGGCCGGCGGGCGTCAGCTCAGGTGCGAGACCTCGAAGACGGCCCGGGCCTCCTCGACGTCGAGCTGTTCGCCGATCCCCTCCAGGACGGCGGTGCCGGTGCGCAGCAGTCCGCTTGCGCGGGCGTGTCGGGCCCCGGTGTCGAGGCGGTGCCAGATCAGCGGGTTGCCGGTGAGGACCTTGGGGTCGACCTCGACCCGGTTGCCGAGGGCGTCCCGCAGGACCAGCCGGGGTTGGATGCCGTCGCCGTGCCGGGCGGAGATCAGCAGGTCGGTGGCGACCCGTCGGGTGCGGCACAGTCCGCGGACCGCCAGCCAGCCGGGTCCCGCGGTGACCAACGGCGGGTGCAGCACGGCGTAGAGCAGCAGGGAGAGGGCCGCCCACAGGGCTGCGCGTGCTGCGGAGAGGGTGGCGTTGCCGAGGTCGACCAGGCAGATCAGGCCGAGCAGGGCCAGTGCGCAACAGAGGGCGTCCCGCCGGTCGGTGGCCCAGCGGCGGTCGGTGTCGACGTTGCGGGTGCCCGGTGGTCCCTGGTGGGTCGGCGGGCCGGGAACGATCGTCACCCAGGAGAGGCCGTCGGCCCCACCGTTCCCGGCCCCCCGGTCCTCGTGGTCGTCCCGCTCCCCGTCCTCGCGCCCTGCGCTGTCACATCCCATGCTGGGCACGGTAGAACGACGGCCCGGGCGCGTCAGCGGGATTGACGGTTCGCTGACCCGACGGCACCCAGCCTTGACGAGCCCATGACGGTACCGGGGGGCGGGCGGGGCCTCAGGGAGCGGGCCAGGCGACCGAGGTCAGCCGGGCGGACTCCTCCCACAGTCGGGCGGAGGCACGGTCGTCGGTGGTCCACCGGGCGCGCCGGGCGGGGGCGGGGGCGCCGCGCCAACCGATCAGGCGGGGGCCGGTGAAGGAGTCCGGCAGCACCCCGGGGGCGGTCGCCGCGTACAGGGTGGGCAGGGCGCCCGCCTCGGGGCCCTGGGCGAACAGCCGGTTGCCCCAGCCGAGCACCCGTTCGGCGGCCCGGCGGCCCTCCATCCGGGCGGCGGCCGTCTGGAGGTTGGTCCGGGCGTACCCGGGGTGCACCGCGGCGGCGACGGTGTCCGCGCCGGCGGCGGTGAGTCGGCGGGCGAGTTCGTGGACGAAGAGGAGGTTGGCGGTCTTGGACCGGCTGTACGCGGTCCACGGGTGGTAGTGGCGTGCGCTGTTGAGGTCGTGGATGTCGATGTTCGCCGTGTGGTGCATGAAGCTGGAGACGGTGACGACCCGGGCGCCCGGGGTGGCGGTCAGGGTGGGCAGCAGCAGGCCGGTGAGGGCGAAGTGGCCGAGGTGGTTGATGCCGAACTGCATCTCGAAGCCGTCGGTGGTCAGCCGGTGCGGCAGGGCCATCACGCCGGCGTTGTTGATCAGCAGGTCGAGGCGGTCGTGGGCGCTCCGGTGGGTGTCGGCGAACCTCCGCACGGAGTCGAGGGAGGCGAGGTCCAGGGGGGCGAACTCGACCTCGGCTGAAGGGATTTCGGTACGGATCAGGTCCCGGGCGGCGGTGCCGCGCCGTTCGCTGCGGCAGGCGAGGACGACCCGGGCGCCCCGGCGGGCCAGCGCGCGGGCCGCGGTGAAGCCGATCCCGCTGTTGCCTCCGGTGACCACGGCCGTCCGGCCGCTCTGGTCGGGGATGTCGTGTGCGCTCCAGCTGCTCATGCCGCCTGCTCCTCGTGACCCGGGGGCGTCCGTCACCGGCCCGTCCATCGTCCACCGGCCGGGCGGGTACCGTCCACGGGACGCCTGCCCAGGACCGGGCCCGGCCACTCCCCCGCGCCGGCCGGGCGCCTCCTCACGGCGTGCCGTGCAGCAGGGAGGTCCCGAGTGCGGTGACGGTGTGCAGCACGCTGGGCCCGACCCGGACCGTCGAGATCAGTCCGGCCTGTCGCAGGATGGTGGCGTGGTGGCTGGCCGACGCCGGGGAGATCCCGGTGCGCTGTGCCAGTTCGCCGGTGGTGCAGCCGGTGCCGACGGCGGCGAGGACGGCGGAGCGGGTGCGCCCCAGGAGCCGGTCCACCGCGCGCCGCCCGCCGGCCGTGCTGCCGTCCGGGTCGGGGGCGGCGCGGGCGGGCGCGGCGCGGGCGGGGTGCACGAGGACCGGGGGCAGGGCGGGGTCGACCAGGGTCACGGGGCGTCTGCCGCAGAAGTACGAGGGGACGAGGATCAGGCCGCGTCCGTCGAGGTGCAGGTCGCGGGGGACCGGGTAGTCGGCGGTGAGCACCGGCGGTTCCCAGCGCAGGACCGGTCTCAGTCCGGTGAGCAGACGTTCCGTGCCGCCGTCGAGGAGGTCCCGGCCGCAGCGGGCCCGGTCGGCTTCGACGGCGGCCCGTACGGCGTTCCACTGCGGTGCGACGGCGGCCTCGTGGTAGGTGCTCAGGGCGTGGCCGAGCCGGTGCAGGGCGTCGCGGTCGCCGTCGCCGAGGGGCCCGAGGTGGTGCGGCGGGTCGGTGAGCCGGCCGATGTCGCGGCTGAGCAGCCGGCGGGGGGTCGCGAGGACCTGTTGCAGGCCGTCGCGCAGGTCGTCGCCGGGCCGGCCGGCGAGGTGGGTCGGGGTGAGGAAGTCGGGGAAGTTGCCCCGTCGGGGTATGAGGGAGCCGAGCAGCGAGAACGCGGCGCGCCCCCGGTCCGGTTCGGCCAGCAGGCCGCGGCGGGCGGCGCCGCGCCAGGCGTCGAACTCGGTGGGGGCCCAGCGGTCCCGCAGCCGGTGCACGCTGAGCACGGTCTCCCACAGCGGGTGCGGGCGTTCGGCGACCCGCACCCGCGCGAGGTCGTCGCACGTGAAGTGGATTCGCAGCACCCTTACCCCGTCCAGGGAACCCAGTGTTTCGGTCTGTGTCGAAAAGCCTCGCGGTACCGGTCCGCGGGCCCTCAGCATGGTGCCAGCCCCGCGGGCCGGGGGAAACGGGGCGTGCCCCGTGAGCGGCGCGGACGGGTGGCGCGGTAGGAGTCCCGGGGGATGGGACTCCTCCTGCGCGTGCCGTCGCGGTCGCCGGCCGGGCTCTTCGCCGGGACGTAGGGAGGGGCGGCACCCCCGCACAGGGTGCCGCCCCGTCGTGCGCCCGGGGCCGCCGCCGGTCGGTGAGGGTGAGCGACGGCGGCCCCGGGGGTCTCGGGACCCGGGTGGGGTCAGCGGTGGTCGCTGCCGGGGGACTCGTCGGCGGCGCGGGCGGCCTCCAGCCGGGCGACGGGGATGCGGAACGGCGAGCAGGACACGTAGTCGAGGCCCACCTCGTGGAAGAAGTGGACGGACTCCGGGTCGCCGCCGTGTTCGCCGCAGACCCCGAGCTTGAGGTCGGGGCGGGCCGCCCGGCCGGCGCGCACGGCGTCCCGGACGAGGGCGCCGACGCCGTCCTTGTCGATGGTCTCGAACGGGGAGACCCCGAAGATGCCCTTCTCCAGGTACGCGGTGAAGAAGCTGGCCTCCACGTCGTCGCGGGAGAAGCCCCACACGGTCTGGGTGAGGTCGTTGGTGCCGAAGGAGAAGAACTCGGCGGCCTCGGCGATCTGGCCGGCGGTGAGCGCGGCCCGGGGCAGCTCGATCATGGTGCCGAGGGAGAGTTTGAGGTCCACGTTGCGGGCCCGTTCCACCTCGGCGATGACCTGTTCGGCCTCGTCGCGGACGATCTCCAGCTCCTGGACGGTGCCCACCAGCGGGATCATGATCTCGGCGCGGGGGTCGCCGTTCGCCTCCCGGCGTTCGGCGGCGGCCTCCGCGATGGCCCGCACCTGCATGGCGAAGAGGCCGGGGATGACCAGGCCGAGCCGGACGCCGCGCAGGCCGAGCATCGGGTTCTGCTCGTGCAGCCGGTGGACGGCCTGGAGCAGCCTGAGGTCGTTCTCGTTGGCGTCCTGACGGGACTCGGCGAGCGCGACCCGTACGGAGAGTTCGGTGATGTCGGGCAGGAACTCGTGCAGCGGCGGGTCGAGGAGGCGGACGGTGACCGGCAGGCCGTCCATGGCCTCGAAGAGTTCCACGAAGTCCCGCTTCTGGAGGGGCAGCAGCAGGGTCAGGGCCTCCTCGCGCTCCTGGTCGGTGTCGGCGAGGATCAGCCGCTCGACGTGCAGGCGGCGTTCGCCGAGGAACATGTGCTCGGTGCGGCACAGGCCGATGCCCTGGGCGCCGAAGCGGCGGGCGCGCAGCGCGTCCTCGGCGTTGTCGGCGTTGGCGCGCACCCGCAGCCGGCGCACCCGGTCGGCGTAGGCCATCATCCGGTGGACGGCGACGACGAGTTCGTCGGCGTCGTCGGCGCCGGCGTGCATCCGGCCCTCGAAGTACTCGACGACGGGTGAGGGCACGACGGGCACCTCACCGAGGTAGACCTTGCCGGTGGAGCCGTCGATGGAGACGAGGTCGCCCTCCTCGACCACGGTCCCGCCGGGGGCGGTCATGCGGCGCCGTTTGGTGTCGACCTCCAGTTCCTCGGCGCCGCACACACAGGTCTTGCCCATGCCGCGGGCGACCACGGCGGCGTGCGAGGTCTTGCCGCCGCGGGAGGTCAGGATGCCCTCGGCGGCGATCATGCCGTCGAGGTCGTCGGGGTTGGTCTCGCGGCGGATCAGGATGACCTTCTCGCCGGACCGGGACCACTTGATGGCGGTGTACGAGTCGAAGACGGCCTTGCCGACGGCGGCGCCGGGGGAGGCGGCGATGCCGCGGGCGATCCGCTCGGTCTTGGCCTCCTCGTCGAACTTGGGGAACATCAGCTGGGCGAGTTGGGCGCCGGTGACCCGTTGCAGGGCCTCGGCCTCGTCGATGAGTCCCTGGTCGACGAGTTGGGTGGCGATCCGGAAGGCGGCTCCGGCGGTGCGCTTGCCGACCCGGGTCTGGAGCATCCACAACCGGCCGCGTTCGATGGTGAACTCGATGTCGCAGAGGTCCTTGTAGTGGTTCTCCAGCGTCTCCATGATCTGCATCAGCTGGTCGTAGGAGTTCTTGTCGAGCTGTTCCAGGTCGGCGAGCGGGACGGTGTTGCGGATGCCGGCGACGACGTCCTCGCCCTGGGCGTTCTGGAGGTAGTCCCCGTAGACGCCCTGCTGGCCGCTGGCGGGGTCGCGGGTGAAGGCGACGCCGGTGCCGGAGTCGGGGCCGAGGTTGCCGAAGACCATGGAGCAGATGTTGACGGCGGTGCCGAGGTCGTGCGGGATGCGTTCCTGGCGGCGGTAGAGCTTGGCGCGGTCGCCGTTCCAGGAGGCGAAGACGGCCTTGACGGCGAGGTCCATCTGTTCGCGCGGGTCCTGCGGGAACTCGCGGCCGGCCTCGGCCCGGACGGTCTTCTTGAAGCGTTTGACGAGCTTCTTGAGGTCGGCGGCGTCGAGGTCGGTGTCGACCTGGACGCCCTTAGCGGCCTTGGCCTCCTCCAGCGCCTCCTCGAAGAGTTCGCCGTCGACGCCGAGGACGGTCTTGCCGAACATCTGGATCAGCCGCCGGTAGGAGTCCCAGGCGAACCGTTCGTCGCCGGACTGCTGGACGAGTCCGGCGACGGACGCGTCGGAGAGGCCGATGTTGAGGACGGTGTCCATCATGCCGGGCATGGAGAACTTGGCGCCGGAGCGCACGGAGACGAGCAGCGGGTCGTCGGGCTGGCCGAGGCGCTTGCCCATCCGCTCTTCGAGGGCGGTCAGATGGGCGGAGACCTCGTCACGCAGTGCCGTGGGTTCCTCGCCGCTGTCCAGGTAGACCTTGCAGGCGTCGGTCGTGATGGTGAATCCGGGGGGAACCGGCAGGCCCAGATTGGTCATCTCGGCGAGGTTCGCACCCTTCCCGCCGAGCAGGTCCTTGAGGTCCTTGTTTCCCTCAGTGAAGTCGTAAACGAACTTCGTGGCCTGAGGATCTCTGTTTTCCGACACGGGTCTTGACTCCCCAAGGACTCGGTGGCTGCCCTGACGGCGAGGAACATACCCAGATCGAAGGCTTCTGGGTACGTCCACCTGCCTGTCATACGGCTGCAACCACTCGTCCGCCAGCAGATCGAAAGTGTCAGAAGAGTGAGGAGAATCCGGCCACAGCGTTCACCTCTTGAAGTCAGCTAAACCTTCACATGACACGATCCGCTCACATGAGCATCATGACCCACACTTGATTTCGAGCACTGAAAGAGAAAAGGGTGACACTCAGTGCCACCCCTTCCGGAAGTGCATTCGCTCATCTGAGCACCCACCCACTCAAGGGTGGCGAGAATCACGCCGCCGTTCACCCGTACGTCCCACGATCCGGACGGTGTCCGGAGCGCTCCGACCGGGTGGCGGCGAGCGGTTACGTGGGGAGCGCGCTCAGCGTCACGGGGAGGCCGTCCCGGGGCACCGGCAGGGTGCTGAAGTCCAACTCCCACTCGTAGTCCTCGGGCACCGACCAGGAACGGGACCGCAGCAGGCAGTGCATGACCGCCTTGGCCTGGAAGCCCGAGAAGTGGCGGCCCATGCACGTGTGGATGCCGCCCCCGAAGGGGAACCAGGCGTACGGGTGGGTGATCTCGGTCTGCCGCTCGGGGGTGAACCGCTCCGGGTCGAAGCGCTCCGGCTCGGGCCAGTGCTCCGGCATGTGGTGGTTGGTGTGGATGGTGAGGCTCACCAGGGACCCGGCCGGGATGTGGTAGCCGAGGACCTCGGTGTCCCGCACCGCCACCCGCGGCAGCAGCGGCACCGGTGCGCACAGCCGCAGCGACTCCCGCATCACCAGGTCCATCGAGCGCAGCGAGTCCAGTGCGGCGGTGCCGGCCGGACCCGGGCCCAGCGCCAGCGACTCGGCCCGGCAGCGCTCCTGCCACTCGGGGTGGCGCGCCAGGTGGTACGCCATGGACATCAGGGTGATGGTCGAGGTGTCGTGCGCGGCCATCAACATGAAGATCATGTGGTTGGCGATCTCCGTATCGCTGAACCGCTCGCCCTCGTCGGACACGGCGGTGCACAGCGCCGCGAACAGGTCGTCGCCGCCGCGCGCCCGCTTCTCGGGGATGTGCTTGACGAAGAAGTCCATCAGCTGGCGGCGCGCCTTCAGCCCCCGGCTCCACCGCAGCCCGGGCACCGGGATGCGGACCACGGCGAGCCCGGCGCGCACCGCTTCGGTGAAGGCCCGGTCCACCCGTCGGATCTCGCTGCTGCCGAGCGACAGCCCCACGAAGGCGTCGATGGCCATGTCGAGGGCGAGCCGCCGGAACAGCGGCAGCAGGGTGTGCTTGCCGGGCTGCCAGGAGGCCACGCCCTGCTCCGCGTTGTCGTGGACGCGGGCGAGGTACGCCACCATCCGGTCGCGGGTGAACGCCTGCTGCATCAGCCGGCGGTGGGCCAGGTGCTCGTCGAAGTCGAGCAGCATCAGACCCCGGTCGAAGAACGGCCCGATGAAGAAGTCCCAGGCGGGGCCGGACGCGAACGCCTTGTCCTGGTTGGTCAGGACGACCTCGGCGGCCTCGGGCCCCTGCACGGTCACCAGGGGGCGGCCCAGGAAGTTCCCCCAGGACACCGGGCCGTACCGTTCCAGCCGCTCCCGGTGGAGGCGTACCGGATCGCGCATCATGTGGAGCGCGTACCCCACGTACGGCGGTCCCGGGTCGCCCTGCACCCCAGAAAGGCCGGTGCCCTCCGGCACGGGGGCGAGTAGTCGCGGTGCACTACGAGTCATCGGAAGTCCTTCCGTTCCACACGGCGGGCCCCCCGGTCCTGCCCAAGCGCCAAAGCTCCACTGAACCCAACCTCCGCACCCCCCTCGGGGTCACGCCCGCAATCAGGTCCACCGGACAGGTGAACGCCCGGAGCCGGCCCCGTCGCGGCCCGCTTTGCCGAAGCGGCAACAGGACTCGCGACGCCGCCGCGTCTGCTGCATGGTCGAGACCCGGGGCAGAGACCCGGACGGCACCCCGCGGATCGATCGAAAGGCCGGAGGACGCATGTCGCAGCCCGCCCAGATCACGGACCTCACCCACCGTCAGGTCCCCTCCCCCGCCGGCCGGACCCACCTGGTGGAACAGGGCGAAGGCCCCTTGGTGCTGCTGGTGCACGGGTTCCCGGAGTCCTGGTACTCCTGGCGCCACCAGCTGCCGGTGCTGGCCGCGGCCGGCTACCGCGCGGTCGCCGTGGACGTCCGCGGCTACGGGCGTTCGTCCCGGCCCGCGGACCCGGCGGCGTACCGGATGCTCGACCTGGTCGAGGACCAGGTGGCCGTGGTGCGGGCGCTCGGCGCGCGGACCGCGGTGATCGTCGGGCACGACTGGGGTGCGACCATCGCCGCGCACGCCGCCCTCCTCAGGCCGGACGTCTTCCGCGCGGTGGGTCTGCTCAGCGTCCCCTACGCCCCGCCCGGGGGTCCGCGGCCCGGCGAGGTCTTCGCCGGGATGGGCGGGGACGAGGAACTGTACGTCTCCTACTTCCAGGAGCCCGGCCGGGTCGAAGCGGAGATCGAACCCGACGTCCGCGGCTGGCTCGCCGGCTTCTACGCCGCGTTCTCCGCCGGGACCATGCCCGCGCCCGACGCCCCGGACCCGCACTTCGTCGGCCGCGGCGGCACCCTGCGCGAACGGTTCCCCGTCGACCGGCTGCCCGAGTGGCTCGGTGCGGACGACCTCGACGTCTACGCCGGGGAGTTCGAGCGGACCGGGCTGGTCGGCGCACTCAACCGGTACCGGAACATGGACCGGGACTGGGCGGACCTCGCCGACTTCCACGGCCGGCCCGTCACCCAACCCTCGCTGTTCCTCGGCGGGTCACTGGACGCGTCCACCACCTGGCTGGCCGAGGCGATCCGGGCGTACCCCACCACCCTGCCCGGCCTGCTCTCCTCGCACGTCCTGGACGGCTGCGGCCACTGGATCCAGCAGGAGCGCCCCGCGGAGGTCAACGAGATCCTGACCGACTGGCTGGCCGCCCTGCCCACCTGAGCCCGCGCCGGAGCAGCACCGCGGCTCACACCCCCAGGGCGAGCAGCCGTTCCTCCACCCGGCCCGGTGCGTACAGCTCCTCCACCACCAGGGCGCCCGCGCCCACCAGACCGGCCCGCTGGCCGAGCCGCGCGGTCACCACCTCCAGCCGGGCGGTGGCCCGCGGCAACGCCCGCTGGTACAGCAACTCCCGCACCCCGGTCAGGAACGGCGTGCCCGCGAGGTCCCCGGCGATCATCAGGACGCCCGGGTTCAGCAGGGTGACCACCGTCGCCAGCACCTCCCCCACCGCCCGCCCGGCCTGCCGGGTCAGCCGCACCGCCTCCGGATGCCCGGCGGCGAGCAGCGCGCGCACGTCGGAACCGGACTCGGCCGCCACCCCGGCCCGGGCCAGTCGCTGTGCCACGGCCCGGCCGCTGGCGACCGCCGCGAGGCAGCCGTACGAGCCGCACCGACACAGGGTGTCCGCGCCCTGCGGCACCCGGACGTGCCCGATGTCCCCCGCGCCGCCGTCGATCCCCCGGTACACCGCCCCGTCGACGATCACCCCGGCGCCTATCCCGGTGGAGACCTTGACCAGCACGAACGCCCCGCAGTCCGGGAAGCCCGCCCGCTGCTCCCCGTAGGCCATGAGGTTGGCGTCGTTGTCGACCAGCACCGGCACGGTGCCCGCCACGGGGCAGCTGGTCCGCCCGGCGAGCGCCCGCCGCAGCCGCCCCCGGATGTCGTACCCGTCCCAGCCCGGCATGATCGGCGGCTGGACGACCCGGCCCGTCGCGGTGTCGACGGGACCCGGTACGGCGAGCCCAATCCCGCACACTCCCTCGGCCCCGCAGCCGGCCTCGTCCAGCAACCCGGCGAACCAGCTGCCGAGTTCGTCCAGCACCCGGCCCGGCCCGTCCGCCACGCTCAGCGGGCCGACGCGCTCGGCGAGCGGGGTGCCGTCCAGGGTCAGGACGGCGGCCCGGGCGCGTCGGGTGCCGAGGTCGGCGGCGAGGACCACGGCGTGCGAGGTGTCGAACTCCAACCGCACGGAAGGCCGCCCGCCGAGCGGCGAGTCCACCGGTCCGGCCGCGCCCTCCCGCAGCCAGCCGGCCCGGAACAACCGGTCGAGCCGCTGCCCCACGGTGGCCCGGGACAACCCGGTGACCTGCTGGAGCGCACCACGGGTGGTCGCCCGTCCACTGCGCACCAACTGGAGCAGGTCCCCGGCACTCGACTGCCGTCCGCCCATGGCTGACTCCCCCTTGCCTCGCCCGAACCCACGTTACATATTGAGTTGTGCGTGTTAAATAGACGTAACTCGGCAACGCTTGCCCCACAACTGACGAGCCGCCACCCGACCGCCGGCCGAGCGCCGCGCCCGCCACCTGCGGCCCGGTCGGGGCTCCGACCGGCCGTGACCGTCCCCTGGGACCGGGAGACCTTCGTGTACCGCACGACCCAGCTCACCCCGCCGCCCCTCCTCCCCGCACCCGGGGCCCTCCCGGCCGCCGGGGTCGCGCGCCGTGCCGCACAGGTGCTGCACCGCAACTGGACGGGCGCGTCAACCGTGCCCTCCCGCGCCCTGTACCCCCATCAGTGGTCCTGGGACTCCGCGTTCATCGCGATCGGGTTGCGCCACGTCGCGCCCCGGCGGGCCCAGCGGGAGGTGGAGACGCTGCTGCGCGCCCAGTGGTCCGACGGGCGCGTCCCGCACATCGTGTTCAACCCGGCGGTGCCGCCGGCCGCCTACTTCCCCGGCCCCGGGTTCTGGCGCTCGTCCACCGCGGGCCGCGCGGCGGGGGCGCCGCGCACCGTGGAGACCTCCGGTCTGGTGCAACCCCCGGTGCACGCCCTGGCCGTGTGGCTCACCCACTGCGCGGACCCGGAGCTGTCCCGCTCCCGCTCGTTCCTGTCCCGGGCGTACCCGAAGCTCGCCGCCTGGCACCGCTATCTGCTCGGCCGCCGGGACGCGGGCGGCGGGGGCCTCGCCGCGGTGGTGCACCCCTGGGAGCAGGGCATGGACAACAGCCCCTGCTGGGACGTCCCGCTGTCCCGGGTGACCCCCGCGCCCGAGGGCTCGTTCCGTCGCGCGGACCTCGACCACGGGGCACCCGACGACCGGCCCACCGACCTCGACTACGGGCGGTACGTACGGCTCGCCGCCGACTACCGGGACCGCCACTACGCCGACACCCGCCCGGTGTTCGACGCCTTCGCGGTGGAAGACCCTTCCTTCAACGCGCTGTTGATCGCCTCCGAGCACGCACTCGCCCGGATCGCGGCCGAGTTGGGCCTCGGCGGCAGCGCCCGCGACGAGCGCGCGGAACGCCTCACGGCCGCCCTCGTCGCACGGCTGTGGGACCCGGAGCGGGAGCAGTTCCTCTGCCGGGACCTGGGTACCGACACCCTGGTCCCGGAGCGCGGGGTGACGGGTCTGCTGCCGCTGGTGCTGCCCGCGCTGCCCGCCCCGGTGGTGGCCGGGCTGCTGCGCACCGCCCGCGGACCCTGCTTCGGGCTGGGCGGCGCGGCGCGGCTGGTCCCCAGCTACGACCTGACCGGTGCGGCCTTCGACCCGCACCGGTACTGGCGCGGGCCGGCGTGGTTCAACGTCAACTGGCTGGTGGAGCGCGGGTTGCGGGTGCACGGGGAGCACGCCGAGGCCCGGGCGCTGCGGGCGGCGCTGGTGACGACCGCGGACGCCTCCGGCTTCGCCGAGTACGTGGACCCGCACACCGGCCGGGCGTGCGGGGCGCGCGGCTTCTCCTGGACGGCGGCCCTCGCCCTGGACCTCGTCCGGACCGGGACCGCACCCGACAGCACCCCCGAAGGCGCCGACGGCGGCGCGAGCGACGAGACGGATGACGACGGCGCCAAGGAGGAGGCCGACGATGAGTGACCGGCATCATGTGCTGGTGCACGGCAGCGCGTTCGCGGCCGTGGGGTCCGGCGGAGACATCACCGGGGTCCACGCGGGCAGCGCCCCGGACGGACTGTTCGTCCGGGACGCCCGGCACCTGAGCCGCTGGCAGCTCACGGTGGACGGGGCGGTGCTCACCGTGCTCGCCCCGGTGGGTTCCGGCGAGACCGCCCGCTGCGTACTGGTGCCGCGCGGCGGCCGACAGGAACCGCCGTCCTGCACGGTGCTGCGCGAACAGGCCGTGGCGGAACACGGGTTCGTGGAGTCGGTGCGGGTGGTGAGCAACCGTCCGGTGCCGACGACGGTACGGCTCGCCCTCACCGTCGACGTGGACTTCAGCGACCCGTTCGAGCTGCGCCGGGACCACCGCACGTATACGAAGACGGGCGCCGTGCGCACCCGGGAGGCCACCGAGGACGGCATCGTCTTCGGCTACCGGCGCGGGGACTGGGAGTCCCGTACGGAGGTCGCTTGCGATCCGGCGCCGGACGCCGTGGAGGAGACCGGCACCGGGGCCCGCCGACTGGTGTGGGAGCTGGAGTTGGCGCCGCACGGCACGACGGAACTGCTGCTGCGGGTGACCGCCCGCCCGCACGGCGCCCCGGACACCGCCCGGGTGCCCGCCTCACCGGCCGGCGTGGCGGCGGAACTGCGCACCCTGCGCGAGGAGTTGGCCGCCGGATGCACCCTGGCGGTCGACCCGGACTGGCCGGAGCTGGCGGACGCCTGCGCCCAGGGCCTCGCCGATCTGGCGGTGCTCCGGGTGCGGGCGGCCGGACCGGACGGCGAGGAGCTGCGCGTACCGGCCGCGGGCGTGCCCTGGTTCTCGGCGATGCTCGGCCGGGACGCCCTGCTGACCTCGCTGTTCGCCCTGCCGTACCTGCCCGCGCTGGCCGCCGCGACCCTGCCCGTACTCGCGGCGACCCAGGCGGCCCGCAGCACCGCGGACCCGGGGCCGGCCGGCGAAGCGGACCGGTGCGCCGGCGAGCCGGGGAAGATCGTGCACGAGGTGCGGCACGGGGAGCTGGCGCACTTCGGGCAGGTCCCGTACGGGCGCTACTACGGTTCGGTGGACGCCACCCCGCTGTTCCTGGTGCTGCTCGGCGCGTACACGGAGACCACCGGTGACCGGACGCTCGCCCGGCGCCTGGAACGCCATGCGCGGGCCGCCGTCGGCTGGATGTTCGACCGGGGCGGGCTGGCCGAGCACGGCTACCTCGTCTACCGCGCGGACGAGGGCGGGCTCGCCAACCAGAACTGGAAGGACTCCCCCGGGGCGATCTGTCGCGCCGACGGCACCCGGGCGACGGGTCCGGTGCGGGCGGCGGGCGCCCAGGGTTACGCGTACGACGCCCTGCGCAGGACCGCCCGGCTGGCCCGCACGGTCTGGGACGACCAGGACTTCGCGGCCCGACTGACCCGGTCGGCGGACGACCTGCGCGACCGGTTCCAGCGGGACTTCTGGATGGCGGGCCACGCCTTCCCCGCGCTCGCCCTGGACGGGGACGGCGAGCCGTTGGACGCCCTCGCCTCGGACGCGGGGCACCTGCTGTGGTCGGGGCTGCTGGACAAGGACCACGGACAGGTGGTGGGGCGGCGGCTGCTCGCCCCCGACTTCTTCTCCGGCTGGGGCGTGCGGACGCTGGCCGCCGGGCAGCCCGCGTACCACCCGCTGTCGTACCACCGGGGTTCGGTCTGGCCGCACGACAACGCGGTCATCGCCCTGGGGCTGGCCCGCTACGGGCTGCACGACGAGGCCCGCACGGTGGCCCGCGGGGTGCTGGCGGCGGCGCGGGCGGGCGGCGACCGGCTGCCGGAGGTGCTGGCGGGCTACTCCCGCGACACCCATCCGGTGCCGGTCCCGTACCCGCACGCCTGCGTCCGGGAGTCCCGGTCGGCCGCGACCCCGCTGGCGCTGCTCACGGCCGTGCGGGGCGAGGGGTAGCGGGCGCGGGGGCGGAGGCGAGGGGTAGCGGGTCGGGGGCGCGCAGCGGATCACGGGCGCGCCCGCCCGTCCGTCAGCCGCCGGAGGTGTCGAGTTCCGCTTCCTCGCTGACGCCCGCGCAGTCGTACGGGTCCTTCAGCCAGCCGTCCGGGAGCACCACTCGGTTGTTGCCGGAGGTGCGGCCCCGGGGACCGTCGGCGCCGAGCGGCCACTCCTGGGTGAGGTCCAGTTCGGCGAGGCCCTCTTCCAACTCGGCGAGCGAGGAGGTGATCGCGAGCCGCTTGCGCATCTCCGAACCGACCGCGAAGCCCTTCAGGTACCAGGCGACGTGCTTGCGGAAGTCGATGACGCCGCGCGCCTCGTCGCCCAGCCACTCCCCGAGCAGGGTCGCGTGCCGGACCATCACCCGGGCCACCTCGGCGAGCGAGGGGGCCGCGGGGCCGCCCGTCCCCTCGAAGGCGGCGACGAGGTCCGCGAAGAGCCAGGGCCGGCCGAGGCAGCCGCGGCCGACGACGACCCCGTCGCAGCCGGTCTCGCGGACCATCCGCAGGGCGTCCTCGGCGCACCAGATGTCACCGTTGCCGAGGACGGGGACCTCCGGCACGTGCTCCTTGAGCCGGGCGATGGCCTCCCAGTCGGCGGTGCCGCCGTAGTGCTGGGCAGCCGTCCTGCCGTGCAGGGCGATCGCGGTGACGCCCTCCTCGACGGCGATGCGTCCGGCGTCGAGGTAGGTGAGGTGGTCGTCGTCGATGCCCTTGCGCATCTTCATCGTGACCGGCAGGTCCCCGGCCCCGGTCACCGCCTCGCGCAGGATCGCCCGCAGCAGGTGGCGCTTGTACGGGAGGGCGGAGCCGCCGCCCTTGCGGGTGACCTTGGGGACGGGGCAGCCGAAGTTCAGGTCGATGTGGTCGGCCAGGCCCTCGTCCGCGATCATCCGGACCGCCTTGCCGACCGTCGCCGGGTCCACCCCGTACAGCTGGAGGGAGCGCGGCGTCTCGCTGGCGTCGAACCGGATGAGCTGCATGGTCTTCTCGTTGCGCTCGACCAGCGCCCGAGTGGTGATCATCTCGCTGACGAACAGCCCCTTGCCGCCGCTGAACTCCCGGCACAGCGTCCTGAACGGCGCGTTGGTGATGCCCGCCATGGGGGCGAGGACCACCGGCGGCGTCACGGGGTACGGGCCGATGGCGAGACCCGGCGCGGAGGCGGCGGGGGCGCCAGGCACGGCGGCGGGGGTGCGGGCGGGCGCGGGCAAGGACACGGAAGAGGTCATCGCGGGATCAGCCATCGAGGGGGACGGGGACACGGGCATCCCCCCATTGTCGCGCACCCACACCCCTCCCGGGTAATTAGTTAGCCGCACTATCCACCCCGCCCGCCCGGTCACCCCTCTCCCTCCCCCGGGCTTGACCTCAACTTCGGTTCACGTCCGAGGCTGCGCCTGCGGGGTCCAGCCCGACCGGGGAGCGCCCCCGGCGCCCCCGCCCCGACGTGCGGAGGCCCCATGACCGACCAGGTGACCCGGTGGATCGGGCAGCACGCCCACCCCCTCACCACGCTCGACCCCGCAGCCCCGCCGACCGACCTCCTCCCCCTGGCCGACCTGGTGGGCGACGCCGAGGTGGTGGCCCTCGGCGCCGCGGCCCGTCAGACCCACGAACTGTCCGCCCTCGCGCACCGCATCGTCCGGCTGCTGGTCGAGGAGCGGGGGTTCCGTTCGCTCGCCCTGGAGGGCGACGACGCGACGCGGGTCGGGCTCGACGCGTACGTCAGTACCGGGGCGGGGGACCCGCGGGCGCTGCTCGCCGGGGCCCGCTCCTTCTGGCGGACCGCGGAGATCCTCGACCTGGTCCGCTGGATGCGCGCCTTCAACCTCCGCCACCCCGACGACCCCGTCCGGTTCGCCGGGTCCACGGTCACGGGCCCCGTCCCCGCGCTGGACGGCATGGCCGGGATCGAGTGGACGTTGGCCGCGGCGGCGATCCAGTGGCACGAACGCACGGGGGACAAGATCGTCTACTGGGGCGGCCTCGCCCACACCGCGGTGGGCACCCCGGCCGCCCCGACCGGGCACCGGAACGCGGGCAGCCACCTGCGCGAACGTTTCGGAACGGGATACGCCTCCCTCGGTCTCACCTTCCACCACGGCACGCTCCCCGCGACCGTCCCCCACCCACCGGCGCAGTACGCCGAAGCGGTCCTCGGCAGCGCCGGACCGGACGCCTACCTCCTCGATCTGCGCACCGACGCTCCCCCCGCCGTGCGCACCTGGCTCACCGCCCCGACCAGCACCCGCATGATCGGCCCCGGCTACGACCCGACCGAGGACGCCGACCACCACGTGACCGGCGGCGCGCTCACCGACTGGTTCGACGCCGTCCTCCACGTCCGGACGGTCACCCCGGCCGGCATCCTCTCCCCGACGCGCACGCCAGGCTAACGGCGTAAACCCGCCAGGGCCGGCCGGACTCCCCCCGACGGCCCCCGTCACTCTCGGCTCACACCTCCGGCCCACCCGCCTGACCAGCACGGACCCCGAAACGGTCAGGACCGGCGCACGACCGAGGGGGACGGGATTCAGCCCCGCCGATGAGTTCCGGTGCGTTCTAGGGTCACTACTCAGAGAAACGGGGCCGGGTTCCGTGACGGGGCCCACCGAGCACGATCACAGGGAGCGGCACGATGACCGACCTTCAAAGCGAACTCCAGCACACCGTGGACCAGTTGGTGGCGAAGGACGCCGAGCGGGGCGTCCAGGTCGCCGTCTACCGGGGCGGCGAGCTGATCGCCGAGGCCGTCGCGGGGGTCGCCGACCCGGCCACCGGGCGCGAGGTCACGCCCGGGACCCCGTTCTACAACTTCTCCATCGGCAAGGGCGCCACCGCCACGATCGCCCATCTCCTGGTGGAGAAGGGCCTGTTCGGCTACGACACGCCCGTCGCCGAACTGTGGCCCGAGTTCGCCGCCCGCGGCAAGGAGAAGGTGACGGTCCGCCACGTCCTGACGCACACGGCGGGCGTCCCCGGCATCCCCCCGGACACCACGGTGGAGCAGCTCTGCGACTGGGACCACATGTGCGCGGCCCTCGCGGACGCCGAACTGTGGTGGGAGCCCGGAACCAAGATGGGCTACCACGCCTACACCTTCGGCTACCTGCTCGGTGAGATCACCCGCCGCACCACCGGCCGCACGATCTCCGAGGTGCTGCGCACGGAGATCACCGAACCGCTGGGCATCGCCGACGAGTTGTACTTCGGCATGCCCGCCGCCGAACACCACCGGCTCGCGGTGCTGGAGGACGGCCCCTCGACGTTCGACATGAGCCAGCTCCCGCCGGACACCCCGATGCTCAAGGCCGGGCCGCTGCACACCTTCCCCGACGCCGCGTTCGGCAGCCGGACCGACGTCCTCGCCGCCGACATCCCGGCCGGCGCCAAGACCAGCGCCCGGGCCATCGCCCGCATGTACGCGGCGCTGCTCGGTGAGGTCGACGGCGTGCGGCTGATCCCCGAGGCGCGGTTGCGGGAGGCCACGCAGCAGGCGGTCAGCGGCCCCGACGAGGTGTTCGGGATGCCCAGCACCTGGGCGCTCGGTTACGGTCTCGGTTCGATCGACACCGACCCCGAGCCCCGGATGACCACCTTCGGCCTCGGCGGCGTGGGCGGGAGCTTCGCCTGCGGCGACACGGTGTCCGGGGTCTCGTTCGCCGTCACCAAGAACCGGCTGGGCGCGGACTTCGCCACGGCGGCGACGATCAGCGCACTGGTGCACCGGCACACGTCCTGACGGTGAGGACCGGCCCGCGCCCCGACCACACGTCGGAGCGCGGGCCTTCCCCGTGCGAGGGGTTGGCGGTCGTGTCCGAGAACGCCCCCCTGTTCTGGCGAACGGTTCGGCGCGCCCGGATAATGCAGCAACTCTGAGAAGCCCTGGCCTGAGGAGACGCATGAGCCGACAGACCGTCGTGCCGTGGGGGCTGACGCGTATGGAGCCCTACCCGACGCTGAGCAAGCAGACAGCAACGCTCGTCGGGCTGGATCCGGACACCCAGACCGCGATTTACCAGGACGCAGAGGGCCGCCGGGTGGAGATGGGCAAACACTCGACTCACCACGGCGTGGAGACCGCGACCACCACCAACCCGGGGGACGGCGCCAGCCCGGGCGCCTACGACGAAGATCACGATCAGCGGACGGAGCAGGACGAGTCCGATAGCTGATCATGAGCACCCACCGACCCGTCGTGGTGCTCACGGAACTGGCCGACCCGACAGCCGACTGGGTGATCACCGAGCTGAACGAGCGTCGGGTCCCCGTCGTTCGGCTCGACCCCGGAACGGACCCGGTGGCCTTCTCCGCGCTCGCACTGCCCGGACATGAGTGGAGAGGTCCCCTCGCAGCCGACGGCCGTCCCCTCGACCTCGGCGACGTGCGCTCCGTCTACTACCGCAGGCCGTCCCCGTACAGCGCGCCGGAACATCTGGACTCCCAGCAGCGGACGTTCGTCACCGCTCACGCCCGGCACGGCCTGGGCGGCATCCTGGGGGCGCTCGACTGCCTCTACGTGAACCATCCCCACCAGAACCTGGCCGCCGGGTACAAGCCGCGCCAGATCACCGAAGCCGCCCGCGCCGGCCTGTTCGTTCCACCGACCCTGATCACGAACGACCCCGCTGAGGCCCGCAGGTTCGCCAAGGAGTACGGGCCCGTCGTCTACAAGCCGCTGCGATCAACCCCCTACGTCGAGGCCGGCGAGCACCGCACGATCTGGGTCCGGCAGGTCGATCCGGACGAGATCGGCGACGGGGTCGCGGCCTGTCCCCACCTCTTCCAGCAAGCAGTGGACAAGGTCGCGGACATCCGGATCGCCGTCGTCGACGACCGTTTGTTCGCCAGCCGGATCACCGTGGACGGCGACCATCTCGACTGGCGCTGGGACTACGACCGGATCACGTTCGATCCCATCGACGTGCCCGCCGACGTCCGCGAGGGCATCGGGAAGTTCCTGACCGCGTTCGGCTTGGTCTTCGGGGCCTTCGACTTCGGACTCGGCCAAGATGGCCGCTGGTGGATGTACGAGATCAACCCCAACGGGCAGTGGGCCTTCGTGGACCACGGGACCCGCACCGCCATCGCCGCCGCGCTCGCCGACGTACTGGAGAAGGGACTCCCCGCATGACCGACCTCGCTCACGACGAGCACGCCGCGCGGCTACGCGAGGAACTCGCAGACCGATTGGAGAACACCGGCGTACTACGCTCCGCCCCCTGGCGAGCAGCGCTCACCGCGGTCCCCCGGGAGGTCTTCGTCGCCGACGGATTCTTCCGCCGCGGCGACGGGCCCCAGGGGACCGTGTGGACCCCAGCGCTACCCGACGCGGAAGACCCCGGTGCCTGGTTGGAAGAGGTGTACGCCGACGAGACCCTGGTCACCCAATTCGACGGCGGCCTGTACCCCGGCGACGTCGACGGCCCCGTCAGCGGGGAGCCCACCTCCTCGTCCACCCTGCCCGGCCTCGTCGTACGGATGCTGGAAGACTTGGACCCCGAGGACGGCGCCCGGGTCCTGGAGATCGGCACCGGCACCGGCTACTCCACCGCGCTCATGAGCCACCGCCTCGGCAGCGACCACGTCACCTCGATCGAGTACGACCCGGCCATCGCCGCCCGCGCCCGCACCGCGATCACCGCAGCCGGGTACACACCCCGGCTGATCCAGGGCGACGGCCTCCAAGGAGACCCCGAGGGTGCGCCGTACGACCACCTGATCGCCACCTGCTCGGTACGCACCATCCCGCCCGCCTGGCTCCGGCAGGTCAAACCGGGTGGCACGATCCTCACCACCGTGTCCGGCTGGCTCCACGGCTCCGGCCTCGTACGCCTCGCCGTCGGTGAGAACGGCACCGCCGAGGGCCACTTCCTGCCCGGCGCCGTCTCCTTCATGATCGCCCGCCCCCACGCTGCCCCGGACCTCGGTGACTTCTCCGCCCTGTTGCGGCAACCGGCAGACGAACGCCCCGCCCGCCACGGCCGGGACGTCTTCAGGAACTGGAGCCAGGTGTTCCTCGCCCAGCTCGCCGCCCCCGGAGCCCAGCACCTCTCCACCCGCGTGGACGGCGGGCCCTGGCTGGCGCACGCCATCGACGTCGGCAGCGGTTCCTTCGCCACCCTCACCCCCGATGACGGCGGCGACGGGTACCACGTTCGCCAGGGCGGTCCGGCTCGGCTCTGGGACGACATCGAGGCCACCATCGACGTCTGGGAAGCGGCCGGCTCACCACCCCAGACCGCCTTCACCGTCGCCGCCACGCCCGCCGAACAGACGGTGCGTCTCGACATCCCGACCGGGCCCAGCTGGACCCTGCCCACCTGAAGGTGAGGATGGGCCGCCCCGCGTCACCGCGGGGTCGCGGGCCCGTACGTAGACGCCCGTGCCGTGGCAGCGGCGGCACGGGCACGGGCGGCAGGGCCCGGAGTTCGAGCCCGCCAGTACGGTGCCGGACCCCCGGCAGTGGGGGCACGCGTGCGGTTCCGTCACCGGTGGCACCGGCCGGGTACGAGGTAGGCCCCCAGGATGACGACCGCGCCCACCACGAAGAGGGACAGGGGCACCAGGGCGTCCAGGTTGCGGGCGACACCCCGCCAGAACGTGCCGCGCCGCCGGTGCCGCCTCACTGCTCGCCCGCGGCTTCCGTCTCGTGACGGTTCACCGGACCGATGACGGTGGTGAGGCGGCCCACCCGGACCCGCTGGAGCACGTCCTTCAGCTGGTCCACCAGTCGCAACGCCTCCCACTCGGTGAGCATCAGCCCCGTTCCGGCGGGGACGGGGGTGTCCCCCTGCACCACCAGCAACGGGAGGAAGACCATGTCCGGGGCGTCGCCCTTGATGACCCGGTGGATCGGCTCGCCGGGCGCCCGGAGGATGGTGATGCCGATGGGGGTGGATTGCGCGGTCATGGAACGCCGTTCCCTTTCGTAGCCCTTGGTAGTCGTACGGCTACGAGTGTCCGAGGCGGCCGGTAGGGTCGGAAGAGGTCGGCCGTAGCCGGATGTTCCACTGCAACGAGGGGGTTGCGATGCCTGCACACAGGTCCGCGATGGTCGGATGCGCCTCAGCAAAGAGAATCCTCGCCGCAGAACTCGCACGCCTGCGGGCGGCGTCAGGGCAAAGCCTCGGGGCGCTGTCGGACCTGACCACGTACGACCGCGCGTATCTCCACAAGTTGGAGACCGGCAAGAGCAGCGGATCTCCCGAGGTGCTGGCCGCGCTGGACGCCGTTTACGGCACCGGACAGCACTTGCAGGAGCTGTGGGAGCTGGCCAAGAACGAGGCGCACCCTGACAAGTACCAGCGGTTCATGGAGCGCGAACGGCAGGCCACCAGTCGCAAGCAGTACTCGTTCAGCACCATCCCCGGGCTTCTCCAGACTGAGGGCTACATGCAGGAACTCATGGGGACGCACCTGAGTCATTCCGAAGAGGACCGGGCACGCCTCATCGCGGTCAGGCTGGGTCGCCAGGCCATGGTTCTCGGCAACCACCCGCAGCACTACCGTGCAATCCTGGACGAATCAGTCCTGCGCAGGCCCACCAAGGACGACCAGGTCTGGCAGGAGCAGTTGCGGGTGCTGATAGAGGCCACGAAGGTGCCTAGCATCCGGATTCAAGTGTTGCCCTTCTCCGCCGGACTACACGGACTGTTGGGCGATTCGCTCACTCTGCTGCGGCTGCGGACGGGCAAGCTCATCGCCTACATGGAGGGAAATCGCGCCATGGATCTCGTCGAGGAACCGGATCGGGTGGAGCAGCTTGACCTCACCTACGACCTGTTGCGAGACGCCGCGCTACCTCCCGGGGAGTCCGCTCAGTTCCTCAGACACTTGCTGGAGGCCACGCCAAGTGCAAGCGATTCGCCACACCTCGGGGGGAGAAGCCTTCAACTGGCGAAAGTCCAGCCTGAGCAATGGTGAAGGAGGAGACTGCCTCGAAGTCGGACGAGGCAACCACGCGAGCATCCCCATACGCGACAGCAAGCGCCCGCACGGCCCCGTGCTCCTCGTAAGGAACGCCGCGTGGACCGCGTTCCTCGGAGCCGTACGGACGGGCGACCCACTGACCAGCTGACCTCGCACCGCGAACAACGGGGCCCGGGTCACCGAGGGCGCAGGTCCCGGAACCGGTCTCGGCCTTCGCGCCGTCGATGAAGCCATGCGTACAGCGAAACGACTCCAGGCACAGGTGGAGCGCATCCCCCTCACGCTTCGGGTGTGGTCGATCGGCGCAGCCGGCACCGCCTACCTCCTCAGCGGCATGGCGTTCCCGCGCTACGGAGACTCGCCGACCGTGCAGTGGGCACTGCTCGCTTGCTGGTTCGTCTCCTTGGTCGCCTTCATCCTGCTGGCCAATGAAGTGACGAATCGCTTCTCGCCGCGCGCCAGGCGCCGTCTGTTCACCCTCCGGACCATCGGATCGATCTCCGGATACCTGGGACTCACGGCATGTGCCGTCCTCGTGCTCTTCGTGGACCGAGCGGCAGCCATGGCATTGTTCGCACTTGTGGCATTCGGCAACTACTTCATTGCCGGCGGGAACGGGAGTCATCCCATTCCCCTGAAACACCTGCATGCGCGCATCACCACTCGGGTGGCCTTCCGCGTCATCGCCATCGCGGCAGCATCGATCGCGCTGATCCTCTTCTGCACGAGCACGCGAACGGCACCCGATCAGCAGAACGCCAACTTCACCTTCGTGACGGGCATCTTCCTCACTGCGGGCGGAGCTTCGCTGAAGGTCCACTCCCGTGCGAGGAAGCTGTGCACGCAGATCAGCCATCAAGCCGACTCGCTCGTGCTGACCCTCGACACCCTGGCATCGGGAACGGCCGACCAGCGGGAATCCCGCGTCAGCAGCGCGCGGGCCGAGTGGATGCAACTGAACCACACCTTGGGCAACCGCATCGAGACCGGGCTTCCCCTCCACAGCACGTCGTTGCTCCCGATCCCCAACAGGCACCGGTTGCAGGGACTCGTGAACATGGCTCTTGCGGATGCCCTGCTCGGAGCCGATTCCGTCGCTCAGGCACGGGCCGAACTGCGTGAACTCGCCGACGCGTGCGCACCTCGCATCGACACGACACTCTGAACTCCCGGGCGTCGCACCCGGGCGACGGGGTCCCGGACGGGGAGAACCGCTGTGCGATCATGCCGTGACGGTCCTGGGGAGGGGCTGCGACGCTGGTCGGGGTAAGTAGGGAGCTCGGTGTGGCCGCGGGTGGGGAGGAGCGCGGTTCGTCCGTGCCCGACGACGAATGGGACCGGTTCCTGCGGGAGTCGGTGAACGGTACGCCGGACGACGCGCCCAAGGAGCCGTCCGCACGGGCCCGTGAGGTGACGCGACGCCTACGGGACGAACCCGCACCGCCGCAACCGTGGCGCACGTACACGCCGGCCCGGCCGAAGCGGCGCACGGGCTGGTACGTGGCCGGGCTACTGGCCGCGCTCGCCGTGCTGGTCGTGGCGCTGGTGCCGGGGCTGAGCAGCGGATGGTTCGGCGACGAGGAGACCGTGCAACCGCTCGCCGTGGAGTCGGAACGTCCGAACGACCCGCCGCCGCTGGAGGACGCCCGACGCCCCACGCTGGACGAGCCGTTCAAGGGGTCGCCCGCGGCGCGCTGGGCGGACGGTGCGGCCGGGGTCGCCGTGCCCGCGGCCAGGGCGACCGGCTGGATGGGCAAGGCCGAGGTGGAGCGGGCCCTCAACCGGTCCCGGGAGTTCCTGAACGTGTCGAACCTGGACGCGCAGGTGTTGCGGGGCGAGCACCCGACACGGGCCACCGCGCTGATCAATCCGCACCAGAAGGACGTGCAGGACTTCCTGAAGAACGCGTTCCGTGCGCCGAGCGAGGAGGACGACCCGCTGATGCTGTTCAGCCGGTTCGACCCGGCGCACACCCGTCCGGTCGGGGACGTCGTCAAGACCCGGGGGCGGTTGACGTACCGGGAGGGCGAGCAGGGTGCGCTCCAGGTCACCGCGGACGTCACGTACGTGTACCCGGTCGCCCCGGCGGCGGGCAGCGACGAGGTCGTGCGGACGATCGTGCGGCGCGAGCTGGTGCTGAGCTGGGACGATCCCGCGAAGGTGATCACCGAGCCGGGTACCTTCTCGCTCGTCTCGTACAAGCTCGACAGCACCAACGGCGGCTGCGGCGACTCCACCGGCCACTTCACCCCGGAGTTCGGCACCGCGCGGCCCACCGAGGGGGCCGGCGGCCCCGGGGTCGACCCCTACGACCGCAGCACCTCGATGGACGAACACCTACGGGCGTCCGGCGACGCGGAGTGCGGGACGGCGTCCCGTTCGTAGGCGCACCCTCCGTGAACGGCCGTGCCCCGTACCCGCCCCGGCAGCACGGCCACTCGTCACCGGCGTTCCGTCACACCGCGCTGGGAAGGATCGAGAAGACCACCCGGTGGTTGGTCTGTTCGTTGAGGCCCCACAGGCGACCCGATGACGGGGCGTAGGAGAGGTTCTGCGTCAGCGTGGGCGACCGGGTGAGCACGGTGGGGACGCCGCCCGGGAGCGACTCGAAGATGCACGAGTAGGAGAGGGGGTCACTGGTGTTGGCGTCGCCCATGTAGCCGTCGGGGCACTGGCCGGCGAGGTAGTAGCGCGTGCCGTCCGTGGCGACGCCCTGGACCCGTCGGACCGACGGTGGCACCGCGTACACGGCTGTGGCCGTGGTGATGCCGAAGGTCGCCCCGCTGTCCGAGGCCAGCAGGTCGGTGGCGTCGTTCAGGGGCCAGCGGGCCAGGTGGGCGGTGCGCGAGCCGGGGGTGAGGTACTGCCCGGAGACGAGGTGGTCGACGGGGCCGCTACGGTCCAGGCTCAGGCTGCCCAGGCAGGCCTTCCCGTCGGCGCAGGTGCGGACGTTGGTCTCGGTGGGGACGGTGACGTAGCGGGCCACCATGGGCAGCGCCCACTGGTGGTAGCGGGCCGAGGAGACGCCGTTCGCGATGCCGACGCGGTCGGTCGCGGTGGACTCCATGCGCCACAGGTACTGGGTGTCGTAGACCTGCAACTCGCCGCCGTTGGCGACGTACAGCTTGTTCCCGTACCAGACCATGCCGTCAGCGTGGACGTTGGTGACCGCTTCGAAGGTGGCGCTGGCGCCCGTGTTCTTGGGCTTCACGAGCATGACGTGCCCGTAACTGCGGTCGGTTCCGGTGGACTTCAGGAAGGAGACCCGGGCGAACTGATCGCGGGTCGTTTCGCCGGTGCCGTAGTACCAGGACGCGACGTAGAGGTGGTGGCCGTCCACCGTGCCGCCGGGCTGGGCGTCGTGGGAGGCGGTCAGGCCCTGGGGGTGCCAGCCGCCGGACCAGGCGCTGGTGGCGTCGTCACCTGCGTCCCAACAGAAGCCGTCGTACAGGTAGGCCCCGTTCAGTCCGGTGCCGTGGCACAGCGCCCGCCCCACGTGCTGCCGCGACAGGGCCACCGCGGCCGGCGAAGTGCGGGTCACGTTGCCCGTGGCCTCCACGGCCCGTATCGACGCTCCGTAGGTGTCCAGATCGGCCGGCGCCGGGTGGAGCTTGTACGTGTCGCGCTGCGCCGCCGGCAGCGGGTCCAGGGTGGTCGTCGACTGGGCGCCGGCCCCGTTCGCGGTGGCGGGCTGGACGCCGGTGAGGGTCGCGGCGATCACGGACAGGACCAGGAGCAGCAGCAGGGTCCTCGCCCGCTGCACCGCTGGGAGGCGTTCGCTGGTAGTCATGGCCCTGGACCCTAGGTGGGGGCGGCGGGGTCCACCAGGGTGCGTGCCGGGCCGTCGGGCTCCGCGGGTCGGGGCCGTCCGCCCCCGCGGCGCCCGGTCAGTGCGGGATGCCGTCGATCAGGTCCCGGGCGCCCTGGCGCAGCAGCGCGACGGCCACGGAGGTCCCGAGCGTCGCCGGGTCGAGCCGGCCGGCCCATTCGTGGGCGTTCAGGATGGTCTTGCCGTCGGGGGTGAACACACAGGCGCGCAGGGAGAGTTCACCGGCGCGGGCGGAGGCGTAGCCGGCGATCGGGCTGTTGCAGTGGCCTTGCAGCACGTGCAGGAACATGCGCTCGGCGGTGGCCTCGCGGTGGGTGCCCGGGTCGCCGAGGGCGCTCACCGTCTCGATGGTGTCGTGGTCGTCCTCCCGGCACTGGAGGGCGATGATGCCGGCGCCGATGGGCGGCATCATCGCCTCGGGCGACAGCACCTCGCTGATCACGTCGGTGCGCTCGATCCGTTCCAGTCCGGAGACGGCGAGCAGCAGTGCGTCGGCGGCGCCGTGCGCGAGTTTCTCCAACCGGAGGTTGGCGTTGCCGCGGATCGGTACGCAGTGCAAGTGGGGGTGGCTGCGGGCGAGTTGGGCGGTGCGTCGGACGGAGGAGGTGCCGACCCGGGTGCCCGGGGGGAGGGCGTCGAGGGTGAGTCCGCCGGGGTGGATCAGGGCGTCGCGGATGTCGTCGCGGGCGAGCATCGCGGCGAAGACGGTCCCGGCGGGCAGCGGGCGGTCGGCGGGCACGTCCTTGACGCAGTGCACGGCGACGTCCGCCTCGTCGTTCAGCAGGGCCGCGTCGACCTCCTTGGTGAACGCCCCCTTGCCCTCGACGGCGGCGAGGTCGCCCTGCCACTTGTCGCCGGTGGTCTTCACGGGGACGACCGTCGTGGTGACGTCCGGGTGGTGCGCGGCCAGGAGGGCACGGACCCGTTCGACCTGGGCGAGCGCCATCGGGGAGTCGCGGGTGACGATGCGGATCAGCTCGGGCGCGGACATGCGCACACCCTAGGGCCTGCCGACGATCTCCGTGACCCCCACCGGTGCGGCCGGTGTGACGGGCCGGAACGCGTGGACCCCGGCCGCGCGGGTGCGGGGCCGGGGTCCACGGTGGTTCCGGAGCGGCGACGGGGCTCACCCGGTACGGGGAACGGTCCCCGTACCGGACGGGTTCACCCCGTCGCCCGGAAGGGTTCAGCAGCCGATGAGGCGGGCGGCGAGGTAGCCCTCGATCTGGTCGAGGGAGACCCGCTCCTGCTTCATCGTGTCGCGCTCACGGACGGTGACCGCGTTGTCGTCGAGGGTGTCGAAGTCGACGGTCACGCAGAACGGGGTGCCGATCTCGTCCTGGCGACGGTAGCGGCGGCCGATGGCGCCGGCGTCGTCGAAGTCGATGTTCCAGTGCTGGCGCAGCGCGGTCGCCAGGCCCTTGGCCTTCGGCGAGAGTTCCGGGTTGCGGGACAGCGGCAGCACGGCGACCTTGACGGGCGCGAGGCGCGGGTCGAGGCGCAGCACGGTGCGCTTCTCCAGCTTGCCCTTGGCGTTGGGCGCCTCGTCCTCGACGTAGGCGTCGAGGAGGAAGGCGAGCATCGTGCGGCCGACACCGGCGGCGGGCTCGATGACGTAGGGGGTCCAGCGCTCGCCGGCCTCCTGGTCGAAGTAGGAGAGGTCCTGGCCGGACGCCTTGGAGTGCGCGGACAGGTCGTAGTCCGTGCGGTTGGCGACGCCCTCCAGCTCGCCCCACTCGTTGCCGCCGAAGCGGAAGCGGTACTCGATGTCCGCGGTCCGCTTGGAGTAGTGGGAGAGCTTCTCCTGCGCGTGCTCGTACCAGCGCATGTTCTCCTCGCGCAGGCCCAGGCCGGTGTACCAGTTCCAGCGCTGCTCCATCCAGTACTCCTGCCACTTCTCGTCCTCGCCCGGCTTGACGAAGAACTCCATCTCCATCTGCTCGAACTCGCGGGTGCGGAAGATGAAGTTGCCCGGCGTGATCTCGTTGCGGAACGACTTGCCCATCTGGGCGATGCCGAACGGCGGCTTGCGCCGCGAGGTCTGCTGGACCTGGGAGAAGTTGGTGAAGATGCCCTGCGCCGTCTCGGGCCGCAGGTAGGCGACGGAGCCGCTGTCCTGGGTGGGGCCGAGGTGGGTGGCGAGCAGGCCGGAGAACTGCTTGGGCTCGGTGAACTGACCCTTGTTGCCGCAGTTGGGGCAGTTGATGTCGGCCAGACCGTTCTCGGGGAGGCGGCCGTGCTTGGCCTCGTAGCCCTCTTCCAGGTGGTCGGCGCGGTAGCGCTTGTGGCAGGAGGTGCACTCGGTGAGCGGGTCGGAGAAGGTGGCTACGTGACCCGAAGCCTCCCAGACCTCCGTGGCGAGGATCACCGAGGAGTCGATGCCGACGACGTCCTCACGGGACGTGACCATGTAGCGCCACCACTGGCGCTTGATGTTCTCCTTGAGCTCGACGCCCAGCGGCCCGTAATCCCAGGCGGCGCGCTGGCCTCCGTAGATCTCGCTGCACGGGTAGACGAAGCCACGGCGCTTGCTCAGGCTGACGATGGTGTCGATCTTGTCGGCGGCCACGGTGCTCTCTTCATTACGACGGATGACGACGGGGTGACGACGGCGCGAAGCGAATGCTTCCGAGCGAATGCCCAAGGTTACGGCGCAGGCACGGGCCGGGCCAACTCCGGTCGGCCAAGTCTCGTTGGCCGGTCCACCGGCTCCCCGGCGGGGTCCGCGCGGGGGTCGGCGTCGGGGTCCGCGCCGACTCGGGGCGCGTCGGGTGACGGGCCGGGTGACGGGCCGCGGTCGGAGGGCTCCGGAACGGGGTCGCGTACGCCGATCGGACGGGATGATCTCGTTCGAGTGATGTGGGCGACTAGCCGGTTTATTGACAATCGTTTCCAGTTTTGTTGAAAATGACAGTCATGAACGTACGACGCCTGATACCCGGCACCGCCGTCGCGGCCTCCGCGGCCACCTTGGTCGCGCTGACCGCCCTGACCGGCTGCGGGGACGCGGGCGCGTCCGGTGACGACGGCAAGCTCGACGTCACGGCCTCGTTCTATCCGCTCGGCTACCTCGTGGACGAGATCGGCGGTGACCACGTGCGGCTCACCACCCTGACCGAGCCCGGCCAGGAGCCGCACGACCTGGAGGTCAGCGCCCGGCAGCGGGCCGCCATGGAGGAGTCGGACCTCATCGTCTACCTCAAGGGGCTCCAGCCCGCCGTGGACGAGGCGGTCGGACAGTCCGAGGCCCGGACGAAGGTCGACGCGACGACGCTCACCTCCCTGGAGAAGACCGGCGCCGCCCGCTCCGAGGAGCCCGCCGACGAGCACCCCGAGCACGGCGAGCCCGGCCACGAGCACCAGGACGGCGACGAAGCCCACGCGGACGAGTCCCACGGCGAGGAGGGCCACGCCCACGAGAGCGGTGAGGCGCACGCCGACGAGGGCGCCGGAGAGGACGCGCACGCCGACGACCACGGCCACGACCACAGCCACGACGGCCCCGACCCGCACATCTGGCTGGACCCGGTGCGCTACTCGGAGGTCGCCGAGGGGGTCGGCAAGGCGCTGGAGAAGGCCGACCCCGACCACGCGGCCGACTACCGCAACCGTACGGACGCGCTGGTCAAGCGGCTGGACGCACTGCACACCAAGTTCCGGAGCGGTCTGAAGGACACCCGTACCGAGGTCTTCATCACCACGCACTCCGCCTTCGGCTACCTCGCCGACCGGTACGGACTGATCGAGGAGTCGATCAGCGGCCTCAACCCCGAGAGCGAACCGAGCGGCGCCCGGATCAAGGAACTCCAGAAGGTGGCCGAGGCCGACGACGTGAACACGGTCTTCTACGAGACCCTGGTCTCCGACCGGACCGCGAAGTCCCTCGCCGCCGACACCGGGATGCGCACGGACGTCCTCGACCCGATCGAGGGCATCACCGAGAAGTCCCGCGGCGACGACTACTTCCAGGTCATGGAGGCCAACCTCACCGCCCTGCGCACCGCGCTCGGCGCCAAGTGACGACCCGCCCCGGGAATGCCCCGGAGCCACCGGCACGCTGACAGTGCCGGACACCGAACGAGGCCGTGACGGCCGGGAAGGACGCGGACCCGTGAACCACACGGACCACACGCATGGCACGGGCGACCCCGCGCACCCGAGCGGAGACCCGGTCATCGCCCTGCGCGGGGTGACCGCCGAGCTGGGCTCGCGCCCCGTGCTGCGCGGCATCGACCTCACCGTCGACCGGGGCCAGGTCGTCGCACTGCTCGGCGCCAACGGCTCGGGCAAGTCGACGGCGGTCCGCACCGTCATCGGCCAGGTCCCGGTGACCGGCGGCACCGTGGAACTGTTCGGCGTCCCCCGCCACCGCTTCCGCGACTGGGCCCGCATCGGCTACGTACCGCAGCGCACCACCGCGGCCAGCGGCGTCCCGGCGACCGTCACCGAGGTCGTCACCTCGGGGCGGCTGGCCCGCTCCCGCTTCGGGCTGCTCCGCCGGGCCGACCGGACGGCCGTGCGCGACGCGCTGGAGCGGGTCGGCCTGGCGGACCGGGCCAAGGACCCCGTCGAGGCGCTCTCCGGCGGCCAGCACCAGCGGGTGCTGATCGCCCGCGCACTGGCCGCCGAACCCGAGCTCCTGATCATGGACGAGCCGATGGCGGGCGTCGACCTGACCAGCCAGGAGGTGCTGGCGGCGACCCTGCGGGAGCAGGTCACGGCGGGCGCCTCGGTCCTGCTGGTCCTCCACGAGCTGGGACCGCTGGAACCCCTGATCGACCGGGCCGTCGTGCTGCGGGACGGCTGCGTCCTGCACGACGGACCACCCCCGAAGGCCCTGGGTCAGCACGCGCTGCCCGGCCACGACCACGTCCACCCCCACGCGCCCGGCCCGGAGCCGCTGCGCACCGGACTGTTGAGCTGAGGACGACGGCTGATGGAGATCCTCGACTACGCCTTCATGCAGCGGGCCCTGCTCGCCGCCGTGCTCGTCGGCATCACGGCCCCCGCGGTCGGCATCTACCTGGTGCAGCGCCGCCAGTCCCTGATGGGCGACGGCATCGGACACGTCGCGATGACCGGGGTCGGCCTCGGCTTCCTGCTGTCCGCCTCGCCGGTGTGGATGGCGATGGCGGTCGCCGTGCTCGGCGCCGTGACCATGGAGCTGATCCGCTGGTACGGCAAGACCCGCGGTGACATCGCGCTCGCCATGCTCTTCTACGGCGGCATGGCCGGCGGCGTCATGTTCATCAACCTGGCGCCGGGCGGTTCCAACGCCAACCTGAACTCCTACCTGTTCGGCTCGCTGTCGACGGTGTCCTCCGAGGACGTCCTCGCGATCTGCCTGCTGGCGGCGTTCGTCGTGCTGGTGACGGTCGGGCTGCGCCGACAGCTCTTCGCGGTCAGCCAGGACGAGGAGTTCGCCCGGGTGACCGGGCTGCCGGTGCGGTTCCTGAACCTGCTGACGGCAGTGACGGCCGCCGTCACCGTGACCGTCGCGATGCGGGTGGTCGGGCTGCTGCTGGTCAGCGCGCTGATGGTGGTGCCCGTCGCCGCGGCCCAGCAACTCACCCGGTCCTTCGCCGCCACCTTCGCCGTGGCCGTCGCGATCGGCGTCTCGGTGACCCTGGGCGGCACCGTCACCTCGTACTACCAGGACGTCCCGCCGGGCGCCACGATCGTGCTGCTGACGATCGGCGTGTTCATCGCGCTGACCGTGCTGGCCGCACCGCTGGCCCGCCGGCGCGCCCGCAAGGCGGCCCCCACCGACACCGACGGCGCCCCCCTGGAGTGCGCGGTCCCGACCTCGCACTGAAGCGGGCGCCACCCCCGCAGGGGAGGCCCCGGCGAAGTCCGCGGGGGGAACCCACACAACCCCCACACACCCGGGGAACCGACACGAGCCACCCCACCAGAACCGGGAGGAATCACCCCGCACCGACGGAGCGACGGCGTCCGCCGCCCGCCCGGTGCACCGCACCGGGGGGTCAACGCCTGGCACAATGGCCGGGCAGGAGACCAGGAGGAGGCCATCGTGACAGCCCCGGTTCGAGGCAGGTCCACCCGCCAGCGCGCGGCCGTGGCGGCAGCGCTCGAAGAGGTGGACGAGTTCCGCAGCGCCCAGGACCTCCACGACATGCTCAAACACAAGGGCGACTCGGTCGGCCTGACGACGGTGTACCGCACCCTGCAATCCCTCGCCGACGCCGGTGAGGTCGACGTCCTGCGCACCTCCGACGGCGAGGCCGTCTACCGCCGCTGCTCCAGCGGCGAGCACCACCACCACCTGGTCTGTCGCGCCTGCGGCAAGGCCGTGGAGGTGGAGGGGCCGGCCGTCGAGAAGTGGGCCGAGGCCATCGCGGCGGAACACGGGTTCGTGAACGTCGCGCACACCGTGGAGATCTTCGGCACCTGCGCGGAGTGCGCGGCGGCGGAGGCCGGGGCAGCGTCCGAAAAGGGCTGACCCCCGGCCCCGTCGTGTCCTGTGGTGCCGTGCGGTGTCGCCCTGCCGCTCCGCACGGGACGGCAGGGCGAC